>NZ_JBNJLK010000005.1:0-197835 GCF_051195255.1 Falsirhodobacter sp. 1013
GGATCGTTTTCTGCTCCTCCTCACTCCCCAACTCCCGGCTCCGCTGCGCGAGCGGCGCCTGCGATCGCGGTATCGCTATATCGCTGCTCGGACAGACTGCGTGGTCGTGGCGCTGCCGTGACGAACGTCCCATAGGGCATCCTTCCATTCCAACGAAAGAATCGCACCATCAAACCGTGCGATCAGACACTTAGAGGCCGACCATCCGACGGATGTCGTCCGGGGTGGCGCCCTCGGCCCGGAAGGTCGCCAGCGCCCGCGCATCGTCGCGTTTTGCCAAGCGGCGGCCCTTTTCGTCGCGGATGAGACGGTGGTGGTGATAGGTGACGGGCGGCAGGTCCAGCAGGCGTGCCAGCAGGACGTGGATCGGGGTGGCGTCGAACAGGTCCACGCCACGCACGGCCTCCGTCACCCCCTGAAACGCATCGTCCACCACCACGGCCAGATGATAGGCCGCGCCCATGCCGCGCCGTGACAGGATCACGTCACCCACCTTGCGGATCATGTGATCGGCCGAAACGGCATGGCACCCCGCATGGACGCCCGTTTCCAGAAACGACAACGCCCCCGTCATCGCCTTGGCCATGTCCAGCCGGATCGCATCCTCCGGCCCCGCCTCCGCCATCGACCGGTGGCGGCAGGTGCCGGGATAGATCAGCCCGTCGGGCCCCAATGCGCCTTCCTGAGGGGCGTTCAGGGCCGCGCGGATGTCGGCCCGGGTGCAGCGGCAGGGATAGGTGAAGGGGGCCAGACGCTCCAGCGCCGCGTCATAGGCGGGCTGGCGGTCCGACTGGCGCAGCACGGGCAAGGGCCAGTCAAGGCCCAGCCAGTGCAGGTCGTCGAAGATTTGCGCTTCCCATTCGGGGCGCGCGCGGGAACGGTCCAGATCCTCGATCCGCAGCAGGGCGGTGCCGTTCTTCGCGCGGTCCCACACCGTCAGGGCGGAAAAGGCGTGCCCCAGATGCAGCGGCCCCGTCGGCGACGGGGCAAAGCGCGTTACTGGTCCAGCCACGCGGTGAACGCCTCTTTCGCGCGGTCGGTATAGGCCTTGTAGCGGTCCTTGCGGCCGCGCCGCCCGCCCTTGGCGTCGATGGGGGGGAACAGGCCGAAGTTCACGTTCATCGGCTGGAAGGTCTTGGCCTCCGCCCCGCCGGTGATATGGGTGATCAGCGCGCCCATGGCCGTGTGGGCGGGCGGGGGCGGAAGGTCGCGGCCCAGCAGCTCCGCCGCAGCCATGCGGCCCGCTAGAAGGCCCATTGCGGCGCTTTCGACATAGCCCTCCACCCCGGTGACCTGCCCGGCAAAGCGCAGGTTCGGCTGTTTGCGCAGCCGCATCCGGTCGTCCAGCAAGGTGGGGGAGTTCAGGAACGTGTTGCGGTGGATGCCGCCCAGCCGCGCGAACTTCGCGTCCCGAAGGCCGGGGATCATCCGGAACACCTCAGTCTGGGCGCCGTATTTCATCTTCGTCTGGAAGCCGACGATGTTGTACAGCGTGCCCAGCTTGTTATCGCGGCGCAGCTGCACCACGGCATAGGGCTTCACGTCCGGATCATGCGGGTTCGTCAGGCCGATGGGCTTCATGGGCCCGAAACGGGGCGTTTCGGGTCCGCGTTCGGCCATCACCTCGATCGGCAGGCAGCCGTCGAAATAGCCGGCGGTCTCGCCCTCGTGGAACTCCGCCTTCTCAGCCTCCAGCATGGCGGCGATGAAAGCCTCGTACCGCTCCTTCGTCATGGGGCAGTTGATGTAGGCGGTCCGCTCCTCTTCCGTCTCGCCCTTGTCATAGCGGGATTGGCGCCAGGCCACGGACATGTCGATGCTGTCGGCATAGACGATGGGCGCGATCGCGTCGAAGAAGGCGAGGCTTTCCGCCCCCGTCACCTTGCCGATCGCGCTGGCCAGCGCGGGGGAGGTCAGGGGGCCGGTCGCGAAGATCCAGGACCCTTCCGTCGGCAGTTCCGTCACTTCGGCATCGACGATGCGGATCAGGGGATGGGACCGCAAGGCGACGCTGACCGATTCCGCAAAGGCATCGCGGTCCACGGCCAGCGCCCCGCCGGCGGGCAGGCGGTGTTCGCCCGCCATCCGCATGATCAGCCCGTTCGCGGCCCGCATTTCCCAATGCAGAAGGCCCACCGCGTTCTGCTCGTCATCGTCCGACCGGAACGAGTTGGAGCAGACCATCTCGGCAAAGCTGCCGGTCCGGTGGGCGAAGGTTTCCACCTTGGGGCGCATCTCGTGCAGGACGACGGGCACGCCCAAGTTGGCGGCCTGCCATGCCGCTTCGGATCCGGCCATTCCGCCGCCGACGATGTGGAGTTCTTGTGTCATGCCCCCCTCATAATCCTGCACGCGGGATTCGGGAAGGTGGCGGCCGCGACGCCAAGCGCTATCCTGCGATCAAATCGAAAAGGGACGGGACGATGACACGACGCGGCTGGATTTCGGTGCTTCTGATCGCGGCAACGGTAATTGCGGTGGTGATCTTCGCTCCGCAGGTGCCGCTTCTGATCTTCGCAGGGGTTCTGGTGGCCGTATTCCTGCGCGGTGGCGGGGCGGGCATCGGGCGGATGACGGGTATCGGCGGCGGCTGGGGGCTCGTGGTCTTCATGCTGCTGTTGCTGGCGCTTATCGTGCTGTTCTTCACCAACGCCTCGCAGGCGCTGTTTCAGCAGTTCGCGCAGCTTCTGTCGCAACTGCCCACCGCCATCGACCGTCTGGAGCGGTTGGTGAACGACAATCCATGGATGCAGCAGGTCCGTCAGCGGATCGATTTGGAAAGCCTGATTCCCAGCGGCATGGGGGCGCTGGCAACCGTCTCCTCCACCGTGGGCATCTTGGGGAACATGTTCCTGGTGGCGTTCATCGGCATTTACTGCGCCATCTCTCCGGGGATCTATCGCCGCGGCGTCGTGGCCCTGATCGCGCCCGAGATGCGGCCCCGCGTTCAGGCCATGCTGCTGGATGCGGGATCCGCGCTGCGGTCCTGGCTGACGGCGCAGTTCGCGTCCATGGCGGTGATCGGGGTGCTGACCTTCATCGGCCTCAGCATCCTGGGCATTCCGCTGGCACTGATCCTGGCGGTGCTGGCCGGGATCGCCACCTTCGTGCCGAACATCGGGCCGGTGGTGGCGGCGGTTCCCGCCGTACTGCTGGGCCTGTCGCAGGGGCCGCACACCGTGGCCCTGATCGTGGGCCTTTACGTGATCGTGCAGGCTATCGAAAGCTATCTGGTCACCCCGCGCCTGCAGCAGGAACTGGTGTCGCTGCCGCCCGCGCTCACCATCTCGTTCCAGCTGATGCTGGGCTACCTGTTCGGCCTTCTGGGCTTCGCGTTGGCGACGCCCTTGCTGGCGGTGGTCATGACCCTCGCCAACAAGCATTACATCGCGGACTACCTGGAAGGGGCTCAGGCCCCCTCCACCTCGTCCTCGCCCTGATCGGCGATGCGGGCGACGGACACCACGAACTCGCCCGCGGCGGTGTTAAAGACGCGCACCCCCCCGGCCGAGCGGGAACGGAAGCTGATGCCTTCCACCGGCACGCGGATCGACTGGCCGGTCGAGGTGGCCAGCATGATCTGGTCGCCCATCTCCACCGGGAAGGAGGCGACGAGCGCGCCGCCTCGCATCCCGTTGTCGATGGCCCGCACGCCCATGCCGCCACGGCCTCGGATTGGATAGGCGTGGGAGGAGGACAGCTTGCCCGACCCCTGCGCCGTGATCGTCAGCAGCAGATCCTCGGCCGCCGACATCTCGGCATAGCGTTCGGGGGTCAGGTTGCCGGCGCCGGCTTCCTCCTCGTCCGTTTCCGTTTCGTCCACGTTGCCCATCACGGCGCGGCGCTGCTTCAGATAGGCGGCCCGTTCCTGCGGATCGGCCTCGAAGTGGCGCAGCACGGACATGGAGACGACGCGGTCCTCCTCACCCAGACGGATGCCGCGCACGCCGGTGGAATCGCGGCCCTTGAAGACGCGCACATCCGTGGTCGGGAAGCGGATCGCCCGGCCCGAGGCCGTGAACAGCATCACGTCGTCCTGCTCGCTCGTGACCCGGACGTTCACGAGGGTCACGCCTTCGGGCAGCTTCATCGCGATCTTGCCGTTGCGCATGACGTTGGTGAAGTCGGACAGCGCGTTGCGTCGCACGTCGCCTTCGCTGGTCGCGAAGACGAGTTGCAGGTTGTCCCATTCCTCCTCCGGCTCGTCGATCTTCAGAAGGGCCGCGATGGAGATGCCGGGCTGGATCGGCAGGATGTTGATCATCGCCTTGCCGCGCGCCTGACGGCTGGCCAAGGGCAGGCGCCAGGTCTTCAGCTTGTAGACCATCCCGTCGGTGGTGAAGAACAGAAGCTGCGTGTGGGTGTTGGCCACGAACAGCGTGGTCACCACGTCGTCTTCCTTGGTCGCCATGGACGACAGGCCCTTGCCGCCGCGGCGCTGGCTGCGGAATTCGGCCAGCGGCGTGCGCTTGATGTACCCGCCCGAGGTGATGGTCACGACCATGTCCTCGCGCTCGATCAGGTCCTCGTCCTCCATGTCGCCGGACCAGTCCATGATCTCGGTCCGGCGGGGTACGGCGAACAGCTCGCGCACCTCCCGCAGTTCGTCCGAGATGATGGCCATGATCCGGTCGCGGGAGCCGAGGATCTCCAGGTAGTCGCGGATCTTCGCGGCCAGTTCCTGCAACTCGTCCGTGATCTCGGCCACGCCCATCGCGGTCAGGCGCTGCAGGCGAAGTTCCAGGATGGCGCGGGCCTGCGCTTCGGACAGGTTGTAGGTCCCGTCGTCGTTCATCGTGTGGCTGGGATCGTCGATCAGGCGGATGTAGGGCGCGATCTCTCCGGCGGGCCAGCGGCGCGTCATCAGCTTCTCGCGCGCCTCGGCCGGGTCGGAGGAGCCGCGGATCGTGGCCACCACCTCGTCGACATTGGACACGGCCACGGCCAGACCGCACAGGATGTGGCTGCGCTCGCGGGCCTTGTTCAGCTCGAACGCGGTGCGGCGGGCGACCACCTCCTCGCGGAAGGTGATGAAGTGGGTCAGGAAGTCGCGCAGCATCAGCTGTTCGGGGCGGCCGCCGTTCAGCGCCAGCATGTTGCACCCGAACGAGGTCTGCATCGGCGTGAAGCGGAACAGCTGGTTCAGCACCACGTCCGGCGTCGCGTCGCGCTTCAGCTCGATCACGACGCGGACGCCGATGCGGTCCGATTCATCGGCCACGCCCGAGATGCCTTCGATCTTTTTTTCGCGCACCATCTCGGCGATCTTCTCGATCATCGCCGACTTGTTCACCTGATAGGGGATCTCGTCGATGACGATGGCGTAGCGGTCCTTGCGCACCTCCTCCACCCGGGTCTTGGACCGGATGATGACGCTGCCGCGCCCTTCCAGATAGGCCTTGCGCGCGCCCGACCGGCCCAGGATCAACCCGCCCGTGGGGAAGTCCGGCGCGGGGATGATCTCCATCAGCGCTTCGGTCGACATGTCGGGATTCTCGATCAGGGCCAGCGTGCCGTCGATCACTTCGCCCAGGTTGTGGGGCGGGATGTTCGTGGCCATGCCGACGGCGATGCCGCCCGCGCCATTGACCAGCATGTTGGGATAGCGCGCGGGCAGGACCGTGGGTTCGCGGTCCTTGCCGTCGTAGTTGTCCTGGAAATCGACCGTGTCCTTGTCGATGTCGGCCAGAAGGAAGGCCGCGGCCTTGTCCATCCGCACTTCGGTGTAGCGCATGGCGGCCGCGCTGTCGCCGTCCATGGACCCGAAGTTGCCCTGGCCGTCCAAGAGCTTCAGGCTCATGGAGAAGGGCTGCGCCATCCGCACCAGCGCGTCATAGATCGCGGAGTCGCCGTGGGGGTGGTATTTCCCCATCGTGTCGCCCACCGGACGGGCCGACTTGCGGTAGGGCTTGTCGTGGCCGTTCCCGGATTCGTTCATCGCGTGCAGGATGCGGCGATGGACGGGCTTCAGCCCGTCCCGCAGGTCCGGAATGGCGCGCGACACGATCACGCTCATCGCGTAATCCAGATAGGCCGTCCGCATCTCCTCGCTGATGGAGACCTGCGGCTGAACCGGGCCGCGGTCGGGGGTGTCGTCAGCGGTGTCTGGAATGTCGGGCGTATCGGTCACGTCTGCGCGCTTTCTGGTTTTTCCGTTGCGCCGACTATACCCTTCGGGGTCCGTCGGCACAATGCCGACGCGCCCTCAGAAGCTGCGGGTCGGCCGGTCGAAGACCTTGCGCCCCATCAGCGATCCCACCAGATCCACCATCATCTTCGCGGTCCGCCCGCGTTCGTCCAGAAAGGGATTCAGCTCCACCAGATCCAGCGAGGTGACGAGTGCGCTTTCGTGCAGCAACTCCATCACCAGATGCGCTTCGCGGAAGGTGGTGCCGCCGGGAACGGTGGTCCCGACCGCCGGCGCGATGGAGGGATCGAGGAAATCGACATCAAGCGAGACGTGCAGCATCCCGTTCGCCGCCCGCACCCGGTCCAGGAACCCGCGCAGGGGCGCCGCGATGCCGAATTCGTCCAGAACCCGCATGTCGTTGATCTCGATCTCGTGCTCCAGCAGGGCGGCGTGTTCCTCGGGGTCGACCGACCGGATGCCGAACAGGCAGATGTTCTGCGGCGGCAGGGGCGCGGGGAAGGGCGGGAACGCTTCGAACCCCTCGCGCCCGGCGATATAGGCGACGGGGGTGCCGTGCAGGTTGCCCGAGGTGGTGGTGCGCGGCGTGTGGAAGTCCGAATGCGCGTCCAGCCACAACAGGAACAGCGGGCGCCCCACCGCATGGGCATGCGCCGCGGCCCCCGCGACCGAGCCGAGCGCCAGCGAATGATCCCCGCCCATGACGATGGGGAAGCCGCCTTCGGACAGGGCGTTCTGGACCGTGGCCGACAGCGCCTCGGTCCAGCCCACGGTTTCGGCCAAGGCGTGCACGGCGGGGTTGTCCGACACCGCGTCGCGCAGGGCGGGCAGGGCCACGTCGCCATGGTCCTGCGTCGGGTGGCCCAGCGCGGTCAGCGTCGCATCAAGACCGGCCACGCGGTAGGCGGCCGGCCCCATCAGGCAGCCCGCGCGCCGCTGTCCGCTGTCGATGGGGGCGCCGATCAGGATGCAGGTCTGTGGCATGGGATTCCTTTCGATTTGGACTGAACTTAACGTCACCAGCGCCGGATGCTATTCAAAACCGGCCGAAATCGCCCTATGGTCCGCGCGCCGCAGCAGGGAGCGACGCATGATCACCGAACTTGGGCATTTCGCGCTGGTGCTGGCGCTTGGCGTGGCGCTGCTGCAATCGGTCCTGCCCCTGATCGGCGCGCAGAAGGGCTGGACGGGCTGGATGGCCGTGGCGGGGACGGCGGCCAAGGTCCAGCTTCTGCTGGTCGGTTTCGCCTTCACCGCGCTGATGCACGCGTTCGTCACCTCCGACTTTTCCCTGAAGCTGGTGGTGGAGAATTCGCACACGCTTAAGCCGCTTTTGTACAAGATTTCGGGCGTGTGGGGGAACCACGAAGGCTCGCTTCTGCTGTGGTCGCTGATCCTGGCGCTGTTCGGGGCGCTGGTGGCGTGGTTCGGGGGCAACCTGCCCGACCGGCTTCGGGCGCGGGTGCTGTCGGTGCAGGGGATGATCGGGGTGGCGTTTCTTCTGTTCATGCTGCTGACCTCCAACCCCTTCCTGCGGGTGGCGATGCCGCCCTTGAACGGGCAGGACCTGAACCCGCTGCTGCAAGACCCGGGCTTGGCGTTCCATCCGCCGTTCCTCTACCTCGGCTATGTGGGGATGAGCATGCCCTTCGCCTTCGCCGTCGCCGCCCTGATCGAGGGGCGGGTGGACGCCGCCTGGGGCCGCTGGGTCCGGCCGTGGACGCTGGCCGCCTGGCTGTTCCTGACGGTGGGCATCGGGCTGGGGTCGTGGTGGGCCTATTACGAACTGGGCTGGGGCGGCTTCTGGTTCTGGGACCCGGTGGAGAACGCGTCCTTCATGCCGTGGCTGATCGGGGCGGCGCTGCTGCATTCCGCCATCGTCGTGGAAAAGAGGGAGTCGCTGAAGGCCTGGACGATCCTGCTCGCGATCCTCGCCTTCGGCTTTTCGCTGATCGGGACGTTCTTGGTGCGGTCGGGAGTCATCACCTCGGTCCACGCTTTTGCCAACGATCCGGATCGCGGCGTGTTCATCCTGCTGATCCTGGGCCTGTTCATGGGTGGGGCGCTGACGCTGTTCGCGGCCCGCGCGGGGGCGATGGAATCAAAGGGCGTATTTTCCACCGTCAGCCGGGAGTCCGGGCTGGTGCTGAACAACCTGCTGCTGACCGTGTCCTGCTTCGTCGTCTTCATCGGCACGATCTGGCCCCTGATCGCGGAAATCCTGTGGGGCCGCACCCTTTCCGTTGGCGCGCCCTTCTTCAACGCGGCCTTCACCCCCTTCATGGTGCTGATCGCGCTAGCGCTGCCCATTGGCGGGCTGATCCCGTGGAAGCGCGGGCAGTTGCGCCGCGCGATGTGGACGATGCGGGGCGGCCTGGTTCTGGCACTGGCGCTGGGCGCGCTGGTCTGGGCGATGCAGAACGGCCGCAGCGCGCTGGGGCCGATCGGGGTCATGCTGGCCGTCTGGGTCGGCGCGGGCGTGATCGTGGACCTGTGGCTGCGGACGGGCCGCGGGCCCTTGGGCGACCGCATGGGCCGCCTGCGCCGCCTGCCGCGCGCCGACTGGGGCAAATCGCTGGGCCATGCAGGGTTTGCGATCACCGTCTTCGGCATCAGCGCCGTCATGTCCTGGCAGGCGGAAGATATCCGCGTGCTGCGCGAAGGCGAGGGCTACGACCTCGGCCCCTATCACGTCACGTTGGAGGGGGTGCGGGAGGGGCAGGGCTCCAACTACTACACCACCATCGCGGACATGCGGGTGGATCGGGATGGGCAGATGGTCACCCGGCTTCATCCCGAAAAACGCGTTTATCCCATTGCCGGGATGCCCACGACCGAAGCGGGCATCGACCATGGCCTGTTGCGCGACATCTATCTGGTGATCGGCGATCCGCAGGACGGGGGCGGCTATGCCGTGCGCGGCTACCTGAAGCCCTTCGCCAACTGGATCTGGGGCGGGGCGCTGATCATGGCGCTGGGCGGGATCGTCAGCCTGACCGACCGCCGCCACCGCGTGGCCGCCGGCGCGGCCCGCACCGCGCCGAAAGGGGTGCCCGCCGAATGATCCGCGCCCTGCTTCTGTCCTTGCTGCTGGCCGGACCGGCGCTCGCCGTCCAACCGGACGAAATGCTGTCCGACACGGGCCTGGAGGCGCGGGCCCGCGCGATCAGCCAGGGGCTGCGCTGCCCCGTCTGCCGGAACGAGAACATCGACGACAGCAACGCCGGCATCGCCCGCGACCTGCGCCTTCTGGTGCGCGAACGGCTGGTGGCCGGGGACACCGATCAGGAGGCGCTGGACTTCATCACGGGGCGGTACGGGGAATATGTGCTGCTGTCGCCGCCGGCGAAGGGGACGACGCTGATCCTCTGGGCGGCGGGGCCGCTCTTGCTTCTGGCGGGGGGCGGAATGGCTGTGGCCTTTCTGCGCCGCCGTCGTCCGGTGGTGGAGGATCTGACGGACGAGGAGCGCGCCCGTCTGGACGCGCTCCTGAAGGGTTAGACGCCGCGGGACAGGGCCGCGACGCCCGTCCGCGCGATTTCCCGCAATCCCAGCGGGCGCATCAGGTCCGCGAAGGCGTCGATCTTCTCGGCCGTGCCGGTCATCTCGAACACGAAACTTTCCAAGGTCGAATCCACCACGTTGGCGCGGAAGATCTCGGCCAGGCGCAGCGCCTCGATCCGCGCCTCGCCCTTGCCGGACACCTTGAACAGGGCCAGTTCGCGCTGCACGGACGGGCCTTCGACCGTCAGGTCGTGCACCTCGTGCACCGGGACCAGACGGCCCAGCTGCGCCTTGATCTGGTCGATCACGATGGCCGTGCCGGTGGTGACGACGGTGATGCGGGAACGGTGGCCTTCATGGTCCACCTCCGCCACGGTCAGGCTTTCGATGTTGTAGCCGCGGCCCGAAAACAGGCCGATGACGCGGGCGAGGACGCCGCTTTCGTTGTCCACCATCACGGCCAGCGTGTGGGTCTCGATGATCTCGCCGTTCGTGTCGCGCATGTGATAGGCGCTCTTGTTCATCGCCATCCCCTTACACCAGTGCCGCCCCGTGGGTTTCGATGATGCCCTGCGTTTCCGCCTCACCCATCAGCATCTCGTTATGCGCCTTGCCCGACGGGATCATGGGGAAGCAGTTCTCGTGCTTTTCCACCAGGCAGTCGAAGATGACGGGGCCGTCATAGCGCAGCATCTCCAGGATCGCGTCGTCCAGATCGGCGGGGTCCTTGCACTGGATGCCCTTGCAGCCGAAGGCCTCGGCCAGCTTCACGAAATCGGGCAGGGATTCCGACCAGCTGTGCGAATAACGCTCGCCATGGATCAACTCCTGCCATTGGCGGACCATGCCAAGGCGTTCGTTGTTCAGGATGAACTGCTTCACGGGCGCGCGGAACTGCATGGCCGTGCCCATTTCCTGCATGTTCATCAGCCACGACGCCTCTCCGGCCACGTTGATGACCAGCGCTTGCGGGTGCGCAATCTGCACGCCGATGGACGCGGGCAGGCCGTAGCCCATGGTGCCCAGACCGCCCGAGGTCATCCAGCGGTTCGGCGCCTCGAAGCCAAGGAACTGGGCCGCCCACATCTGGTGCTGGCCCACCTCGGTCGTGATGTAGCGGTCCATGCCCTTGGTCAGGGCCTCCAGCCGTTCCAGCGCGTATTGCGGCTTGATGGTGGAGGTGGAGGGCCGATAGCTCAGGCAGCGCTTGTTGCGCCATTCCTGCACCTGCGCATTCCAGGCCGCGATGGCCGGCGTGTTCAGCTTGCGGCCGCGTTCGGTCCAGACGCGCAGCACGGCGGCCAGCGTTTCGGTGATGTCGCCCACGATGCCCAGATCCACCCGCACGATCTTGTTGATCGAGGACGGGTCGATGTCCACGTGCACCTTCTTCGAATGGGGCGAGAAGTCGGCCAGACGGCCCGTCACCCGGTCGTCGAAGCGCGCGCCGATGTTCAGCATCAGGTCGCAGCCATGCATGGCCATGTTGGCCTCGTACAGCCCATGCATCCCCAGCATGCCGAGCCAGCCCTTGCCGCTGGCCGGATAGCAGCCCAGCCCCATAAGGGTGGAGGTGACGGGGATGTTCGCGGCGTCCGCAAACTCGCGCAGCAGGCGGGACGCTTCGGGCCCGGAGTTGATGACGCCGCCGCCGGTGTACAGGACGGGCCGTTCGGCCGTCTCGATCATCTCCACCATGCGGGTGACGGCGTCCATGTCGGGGGCGGTGCGGGGCTGGTAATGCGGCACGCGGATCGCGTCGGGGGCCACGTAGGTGCCTTCCGCGAACTGGATATCCTTCGGGATGTCGATCAGCACGGGGCCCGGACGGCCCTTGGTGGCGACGTGGAATCCTTCGTGGATGGTGGCGGCCAGCTTTTCCGTGTCCTTCACCAGCCAGTTGTGCTTGGTGCAGGGGCGGGTGATGCCCACGGTGTCGGCCTCCTGGAAGCCGTCGGTGCCGATCAGGAAGGTGGGCACCTGGCCCGACAGCACGACCAGCGGGATCGAATCCAGCAGCGCGTCCGTCAGGCCGGTCACGGCATTGGTCGCGCCGGGGCCGGAGGTCACCAGCACCACGCCCGGCTTGCCTGTCGAACGGGCATAGCCTTCGGCCATGTGGACGGCGCCCTGTTCGTGCCGGACAAGGATGTGGCGGATGTCGTTCTGCTGGAAGATCTCGTCATAGATCGGCAGCACGGCGCCGCCGGGATAGCCGAAGACGACCTCCACACCCTGATCCTTCAGGGCCTGCACCACCATTTTCGCACCGCTCATCCGTGTCATCGGAAACTCCGTATCATCGTCGGCCATAAAAAAGCCCCCGAAAGGGTCGGGGGCGCATGGGAACCGGTATGGCTGCCGTCACCGGCCCATGCGTGTCATTCCAAAGATAAGTACGATGGATGTCATCGCACCCCCCTCCTTCGTCATGAAGGTGGGATATAAGGCGCGATGGGCGGCGTCAATGCGTTAATTGTGCGAAGGAGGGCGTTTTCGCATCTTTATTCCTGCGATGCGTCGTCCCGCGATATTTTATGATCCGACGAATGCACCAGCCGCAGCGCGGGGCGGGGGCGTTCGAACGGTGTCGGGGCTTCGGCAAAGCCTGCCACAGGCGTGTCCACGTCGCCGACCCGCTCCGAAAGAACGCGGATGGGGCGGAAGCGGCGGGGAGGCCGGCCGACCAGCCCCTCCGTCTCGATGCAGCCAAGGGCCATGTCGACGCCGCGGAAGGTTTGCAGCGGCAGCAGGACGATCCGCGCGCCCAGCCGCGCATCGCCCGGCGTCATGCCGGCCAGTTCCAGATCCAGGATGGCGGGGCTGTGAAAGACGCGGTCCACCTGCGACACCAGGGATTCGCGCTCTCCGGGCTCGATCAGGGACAGGAAGGGCATGCCGCGCACGTCCATGCCCATGATCTCGGACAACAGGGCGCCCGTGTGTCGGAAGCGGACCACGGTCGGGGCTACATGTTCCAGCAGGAAGACGTTGGCCAGAAGGTCCGGCAGGGCGCGGGGGTCCACATCCGCGCGCTGCGGCAGGGCGCCGTCCTTGCGAAGGCCCTCCCAATAGGCGCGCACGCGCGTGATGCTTTTGTGGCGAACTGTCATCCGACCTTTCGGCACCATCCTTAACAAGAAATCAACCATGAACCTGCAACCCTCAACCGGTCGCACAGGCAAGAACACGCCCGCACACATACACTCACCGGGGCTAACTAGCATCCTTCGCGGCCGGCTGCCGGAAAAGATGAACAAATGGTTAAAAGGCACCGCGCTTGACCTTCGCGCCACATGGGGCCAGATGCCGCTGACGGCACCAGAATGGACATCACGATGCGGCGCGGACTTCTCCTGATCCTTTCCTCCCCCTCGGGCGCGGGGAAATCGACGCTGTCGAAACGGCTGATGGCCTGGGATCCGACGATCCGGTTCTCCGTCTCGGCGACCACCCGCGCCCCGCGCGCGGGCGAGGTGCATGGCCGCGACTACTTCTTCCGCACGCGGGAGGAGTTCCAGTCCATGGTGGCCGAAGGCCAGATGCTGGAACATGCCGAGGTGTTCGGCAACTTCTATGGCAGCCCGCGCGGGCCGGTCGAACAGGCGATGTCCGACGGGCGCGACACGCTGTTCGACGTGGACTGGCAGGGCGGCCAGCAGATCCGCAACTCCGCCCTCGGGCGGGACGTGGTGTCGGTCTTCATCCTTCCCCCGTCGATCGCGGAGCTGGAGCGTCGCCTGCGCGGACGCGGCCAGGACAGCGACGAGGTGATCGCCCACCGGATGGCGAAATCCCGTGACGAGATCAGCCACTGGGCCGAATACGACTATGTGCTGATCAATCACGATCTGGAACGCGCCGAAGAGGAATTGCGCACTATCGTCATGGCCGAGCGGTTGCGCCGCGACCGCCAGCCGGCGCTGACCGGCCTTGTGCGCGACATGAACGGGGAGTTCGAGAGCCGATGATCTATGCATTGGACGACACGGCCCCAAGCCTGCCGGCGTCGGGCGACCTTTGGATCGCGCCGGGCGCGCATGTGGTCGGAAAGGTGTCGCTTGCCGAAGGGGTGGGCATCTGGTTCGGCGCCGTGCTGCGCGGCGACAACGAACTTCTCCGCGTCGGCGCGGGATCGAACATCCAGGAAAACGCCGTGCTGCACGCCGACTGGGGCTTTCCGCTGACGGTCGGTGCCGATTGCACCATCGGCCATCGCGCCATGCTGCATGGCTGCACCATCGGGGACGGGACCCTGGTCGGCATGGGCGCCACGGTCATGAACGGCGCCCGCATCGGGCCGGGCTGCCTGATCGGGGCGAACGCGCTGATCACCGAAGGGAAGGAGATTCCGGACGGGATGCTGGTGATGGGATCGCCCGCCCGCGTCGTCCGCCCGCTGGAGCCGGAGGAGATCGAGCGTCTGCGGCTGTCCGCCCGCAACTATGTCGCCAACATGCGGCGGTTCCGCGAAGGCCTGATCCCGACCTAGAGCGTGAGGAGCTCCACCTCCAGCCCCTCCGCATGGGATTGTAGTTCGCGTTCCACCATGCTCCGGTTGGGCAAGGCCGCGCTCAGCACGCCGACGCGAAGGGTCAGCCCGGTCTCGCCCAGCCGGTGCAGCACGTCCAGCGCGTCGAAGCCCGTGGCGAACAGCGGGCACAGCACCAGATCGGGATGCACCCGTTCAATCAGGGACGGGCTGATGTCCCGGAATCGCGCCATCACGATGGAAGGGCGCGTGGTCCACCGGTCCAGATATCGCAATGCGTCCGGCGTTTCGATGATCAGGCAGGTTTTCTGCGTGCCGGCAAAAGGCTGCCTGGTCCCTGGGACGAGCGAACGCATGTTCTCCTCCGTTGCGTCGCCTACACTTTCAGGTTGCGATCCGGCGATAAAGGACCTGCGCAACCATCGACACCTCCACGTTGCATACTCGCTCTGTCACGATCTCTTTACCAATCCTAAGGCAAAGGCTGTATCTGGCCACAGTACGTGCCAAATTTTATCTTTGCGCAATGCGTCTTTTGACCGGGCCCGATTTTGCATGGTCCACAAGGGTGGGGAAGAAATGGATATTCTCGTGTCTGCCGAAGGTCGTCTTCTGGGCAGCCTGATCGACGGAATCCCCGCGCCGGCGCTGATCATCGCGCGGGACGAACGGATTTCCTTCGCGAACGCGACCGCGCTGACCCTGTTCGGCGGGGGCATCATCGGTCGTCACTACATCATCGCGATGCGGCAACCGGGCCTTCTTGACGCCATCGAGGGCACCCTGCGGCACAAGCAAAAGGCGAGCACGCGTTACATCATCGCAGGCCCCTCGCGGGAAAACGCCTTCCAGGTGACGGTGTCCCCCGTGGAAGGCGACCGCGCCCTGTGCGTGTTCGAGGATGTGACCGAACAGGAACAGGTCAGCGCCATCCGCCGCGATTTCGTGGCCAATGTCAGCCATGAATTGCGCACGCCCCTGACCTCGTTGCTGGGCTTCATCGAAACGTTGCAGGGGGCGGCCAAGGACGACGCCGCCGCGCGGGACCGTTTTCTGGGCATCATGTCGCGCGAGGCGGAGCGGATGAACCGCCTTGTCCGTGACCTTTTGTCGCTGAGCCGGGTGGAAAGCGAGGAGCGGATGCGCCCCACGACGCCGGTCGACATGGTGGCGTTGGTGGCCGTGGCGGTGACCGCGCTGCGGCCCGTCGCGGCCTCCAAGGGGGTGCGGCTGGTGCAGGGGGGGCATCCCGGTCCGCTGCCCGTGCCCGCCGACGCCGACCAGATGACGCAGGTCTTCCAGAACCTGATCGAGAATGCGATGAAATACGGCGCTTCGGGCGGGGTGGTCGACATCGTCGTGGAACGCGACGACAGCGACGCGCTGCGCCTTGGCCCCGCCGTGGTGATCCGCGTGATCGACAAGGGCGACGGGATCGACCCCATCCACATCCCGCGCCTGACCGAACGCTTCTACCGCGTGGACGACCACCGCTCGCGAGAGATGGGGGGGACGGGGCTGGGTCTGGCCATCGTGAAGCACATCATCAACCGCCATCGCGGCCGGTTCCGGATCGAAAGCGCCAAGGGGCAGGGCAGCACGTTTTCCGTCTTCCTGCCGATCGCCTAAAGCCGGGCGATCCGTTCGCTCAGGACGGCAAAGACGCCGTTCGGATCCACATCCGACAGGAACAGGGCGTTCGGGGGGCGCATCGTCATGCCCCACCAGTCGACCACGCTGGCGCCGCGGGTCAGGTCGCTTTCGGTTTCCACCTCGATGTTCACGTGGCGGCCGGTGAACAGGAAGGGGCGCAGCAGGAACGCGATCACGCAGGGCGCATGCAGCGGCATGCCGGGCGCGCCGAAGGTTTCGGCGTAAAGCCGCACCAGCACGTCCGCCCAGGCCGCGGCGGCGCGGGCGGGCTCGGTCCCGATCTCGCGCAGTTCGGCCAGCCGTTCGGGGCCGGCGATGACCTTGTGGGCCACGTCCAGTGGCACGACCGTGCAGGCGATGCCCGCCTGAAGGACGATCCGCGCAGCGTCCGGGTCCAGCCAGACATTCGCCTCGGCCATAGGGGTGATGTCGCCCAGCTCGTAATGGCTGCCGCCCATCATCACGATTTCCTGGATACGGGGCCCTAGATCGGGCGCCCGTTCCAGAAGGGTGGCGATGTTGGTCAGCGGGGCGAAGCAGCACAGCGTGATGCTCCGCTCCGGCGCCTCGCGCAGGGTGCGCAGCAGGAAGTCGACGGCGTGTTCGTCCCGCAGGTTCGTCAGCGGCGCGCTTGCGTCGAAGCCGTCCAGCCCCACGTCCACCTCGGGGCGCTGAAGGCCCGCCACGGGGCGCCGCAGCGGCCGGTCGCACCCGCGATAGACCGGAACATCCGGACGTCCGGAGATGTCGCAGATGCGCTGGGTGTTGTGGACCACCGCGTCCATCGGAACGCGGGAGGCGACCAGCGTGATCCCCAGGATGTCCAGTTCCGCGGGGCTGGCAAGCGCGGTCAGCAAGCCGATCGCATCATCTTGCCCGGGTGCCGTGTCGATGATGATCTTCCGTGGTGTCATGAGCAATTGTCCAAGACCTGAGCATCATCAAAAGGAAAAGGACTCGTTAAGTCTACGTTAATTTAGTTTCCAATTTATGGGCTCGGCCAAGGTCTGCTTACTCGTTCCACCTGCTTGGCTTCCGTCCAAAGCGCGTCCATCTCCTCAAGTGTGCTGTCGGTCGGGGTTTTTCCCTGTTCGGCGAGCCGGTCCTCGATATGGCGGAAGCGGCGGGTGAACTTTTCGTTCGTGGCGCGCAGGGCGGCTTCGGGATCCACGTTCAGGTGACGGGCGAGGTTCGCCATCACGAACAGCAGGTCGCCGAACTCGGCCTCCACCTCCTCGGGGCCAAGATGGTCGCGGGCCTCGACCAGTTCGGCCATCTCCTCGGCCATCTTGTCCAGCACCTGATCGGTGGAGGGCCAGTCGAAGCCCACGCGCGCCGCGCGCTTCTGAAGCTTCACCGCGCGCGTCATGGCGGGAAGGCCCAGCGCCACGCCGTCCAGAACCCGCGTTTCCGCCCGCTCGGCCCGCTCCTGCGCCTTGCGCGCTTCCCATGCCCGGTTCTGGTCGGCGGTGCTGCGCGGGCCATCGGTGCCAAAGACATGGGGGTGGCGGGCGATCATCTTGTCCGCGATCGACCGCGCGACATCGGCAAAATCGAACCGGCCCGCTTCCTCGGCCATGCGGGCGTGGAACACGGTTTGCAGCAGAAGATCGCCCAGTTCCCCCGGCAGTTCGTCCCACGCCTCGCGCTCGATCGCGTCGGCCACCTCGTAGGCTTCCTCGATCGTGTAGGGGGCGATCGTGGCGAAGGTCTGCTCCAGATCCCAAGGGCAGCCGGTTTCGGGGTGGCGAAGGGCCGCCATGACATCCAGCAGGCGACGCAGTTCGCTTTCGGCACGCATTGCACACTCCGTGATTTTCCGCTTCAAGACTGGCTACGCCGCCCCCTTGAAGGAGTCCACCATGCCCGTTCCCAACAGCATCCAGGCGCTGACCGAGGATATGAAGGCCTGGCGCCACTATCTTCACGCGAATCCCGAACTGGATCTGGAATGCTTCGGCACGTCGGCCTTCATCGCCGACAAGTTGGCCGCCTTCGGCGTGGACGAGGTGCATGAAGGGATCGCGCGCACCGGGATCGTCGCGATCATCCGGGGCAGCGCGCCGGGGCCGACCATCGGGTTGCGCGCCGACATGGACGCCCTTCCCATGGAAGAAACGACGGGCGTCGATCACGCCTCGGTCGTGCCTGGCAAGATGCACGCCTGCGGGCATGACGGGCATGTGTCGATGCTGCTGGGCGCGGCGAAACATCTGGCGGAAACCCGCAACTTCGCGGGCCGCGTCGCCCTGATCTTCCAGCCCGGAGAGGAGGGGGCCGGCGGCGCCCGCCTGATGATCGAGGAAGGGCTGATGGAGCGCTTCGGAATCGAACGTGTGTTCGCCATGCACAACTGGCCCAACCGCGAAAAGGGCATGTTCTTCGTGCGCCCGGGGCCGATCATGGCCTCGGTCGACACGGCGACGGTCACGCTGCGGGGCGTGGGCGGGCACGGGGCCATGCCGCACACGACGGTGGACCCGGTCATCGCCATGGCATCCTTGGTGCAAGCGCTGCAGACGGTGGTCGCGCGCAACGTCCCGGCGCTGGAACAGGTGGTCGTCTCCGTCACCCAGATCCACGCGGGCAGCGCGTCGAACATCATCCCGTCCGAGGCGTGGATGACCGCGACGATCCGCGCCTTCACCCCCGAAATGCGCAAGCTGGCCGAAGATCGCATCCGCGCCATCGTCGCCGGACAGGCCGCGAGCTTCGGGGTGGAGGCGGTGCTGGACTACGACCTCGGCTATCCGCCCACGATCAACGACGCCGATGAAGCGGCCTTCGTCGCCCGTGTCGCGGCCGAAGTCGCGCCCGTGGACGCCGACACCACAAGCGAGATGGGGGCCGAGGATTTCGCCTACATGCTGAACGCGCGGCCGGGCGCCTACCTGTTCCTTGGTGCCGGTCCGGGGGCGGGGCTGCACAACGCCGGCTATGATTTCAACGACGACATCGCGCCCGTGGGGGCCGCGTTCTTCGTGCGCGCCGTTGAAATGGCGCTGCCCCTGAATGTGACGGCGTCGTGATATCTTCATTCGACTTTGAAGCGGCGCTGTCATAATTTGCTGCAAAGCGGTTTTCGGACCGCCACCTGGGAGGGATCTGTCTTGCGTATTGCTGTTCTTGGCGGTGACGGTTTTGTGGGCTGGCCCACGTCGCTGCACCTGTCGAACCTTGGCCACGAGGTTCACATCGTGGACAACCTGTCCCGCCGCTGGATCGACACCGAACTGGGCGTCCAGTCCCTGACCCCGATGGATTCCATTCAGGAACGCTGCCGCATCTGGCATCAGGAAACGGGTCACCGCATCCAGTTCCACCTGCTGAACCTTGCGACCGAATACGATCGCCTGAAGGGCTGGCTGCTGGACGTGAAGCCGGACGCCGTGATCCACTTTGCCGAACAGCGGGCCGCGCCCTATTCGATGAAGACCGACCGTCACAAGGTCTACACCGTCAACAACAACGTCAACGCCACGCACAACCTGCTGGCGGCGCTGGTGGAAACGGGCATCGACGCGCACCTGATCCACTTGGGGACGATGGGCGTCTACGGCTATTCGTCGGTCGGCGCGCCGATCCCCGAAGGCTATCTGGACGTGGAGATCGACACGCCCACCGGCAAGAAGGGTCAGCAGATCCTGTATCCGACGAAGCCGGGCTCGGTCTATCACATGACCAAATCGCTGGATCAGATCCTGTTCCAGTTCTATGCCCAGAACGACGGGCTGCGGATCACGGACCTGCATCAGGGCATCGTCTGGGGCACCCACACCGACCAGACGCGCCGCCACGAACAGCTGATCAACCGCTTCGACTATGACGGCGATTACGGCACCGTGCTGAACCGCTTCCTGATCCAGGCGGCCATCGGCTATCCGCTGACGGTGCATGGTACGGGCGGGCAGACGCGGGCCTTCATCCACGTGCAGGATTCCGTCCGTTGCGTGGAACTGGCACTGGGCGACGCGCCGAAGGCCGGCGAACGCGTGAAGATCTTCAACCAGATGACCGAAACGCACCGCGTGCGCGATCTGGCCGAACTGGTGGCGAAACTGACGGGCGCGCAGATCGCGAACCTGCCCAACCCGCGGAAAGAGGCGCCGGAGAACGACCTGATCGTGAACAACGAACAGTTCCTGGCGCTGGGCCTGAAGCCGATCACGCTGGCCGAGGGCCTGCTGGCCGAGGTTGTGGATGTGGCAAAGAAATACGCCCACCGCATCGACCGCACCCGCGTTCCGGCCGTGTCCGCCTGGACCAAGGACATCGCCCGGGTGGTGGAGCATGACCCCGAGGGCAAGCGTCTGCGCTCCGTTTCCTGAATGGACGGCCTTTACCCCGACCGGCCCGCGACAAGTTCGCGGGCCTTTGTCACGCTGGTGACCAATGCCGATTATGCGCTGGGTGCCAAGGCGCTGATCCATTCGATCCAGGCCACGGGCACTGCGGCCGACATCGTGGTGCTGCACACCGATGTGGCCGAGGCGCAGGGTCTGGACGCCCGTCTTGTGCGCTGCGACCTGCTTCCCACCTCGGACGCGTTCAACCTGGCCCACGCCCGCGACGCGCTGCACGCGCGGGCGGCCTTCACCAAGGGCGGCAAGCCCCCGTTCCATACGCCGCTGGACAACTTCGCCAAGCTGCGCCTGTGGCAGCTGGATTACGACCGCGTGGTGTTTCTGGACGCCGACACGCTCGTGCTGCGGAACGTGGACAAGCTGTTCGACTATCCCGAATTCTGCGCCGCACCGAACGTGTATGAAAGCGTGGCGGACTTCCATCGCATGAATTCGGGCGTGTTCACGGCCCGTCCTTCGGCCGCGACCTTTGCCGGCATGCTGGCGAAGCTGGACGTGCCGGGCGCCTTCTGGCGGCGCACGGACCAGACCTTCCTTGAGTCGTATTTTCCCGACTGGCACGGCCTGCCAGTGTTCTGCAACATGCTGCAATACGTCTGGTTCGCCATGCCGGAGCTGTGGAGCTGGGACGACATCCGCATCCTGCATTTCCAGTACGAAAAGCCGTGGCAGGACCATGACAAGGCCGACAAGCTGCGCCCGCTGATCGAACTGTGGC
The DNA here is from genome assembly GCF_051195255.1 of Falsirhodobacter sp. 1013. Lineage (NCBI taxonomy): Bacteria > Pseudomonadati > Pseudomonadota > Alphaproteobacteria > Rhodobacterales > Paracoccaceae > Falsirhodobacter > Falsirhodobacter sp. 1013. Next base: position 20,880 of record NZ_JBNJLK010000005.1, read on the forward strand.
AGGCCTATGCACGCGGAGAAGTGCCGGATTTGTCGAAGATGCCGGCGCCATGAGGGTGGCCGTCACCGGTGCGTCCGGTTTGGTCGGGCGCTTTGTCGTGCAGGGTCTGCGGGCGGCGGGGCAGCATGTGATCGTGCTTGGCACCGGCGGCCTGCCCTGGCGCCTGGGAGAGGTGGCGGAGGTGGAGGCCGATGTTCTGATCCACTGCGCCTTCGCCCATGTCGCCGGTCGTTACCGGGGCGGCGAGGGCGACGATCCTGATGGCTTCCGGCGGGCCAACCTCGACGGCTCCGTCCGGTTGCTGCGCGGATTTTCCGGGCGCACGATCTTCTTGTCCACCCGCGCGGTCTATGGCGACCATCCCCCCGGCACCCCACTGACCGAGGATCTGGAGCTTCGTCCCGACACCCTTTACGGCGAGGTGAAGGCCGCGGCCGAGGCGGAGGCGACCGTCAGCCTGCGCGCCACCGGCGTCTATGGTCCGGGCGCGGATCACAAGTGGCAGGGGCTGTTCACCGATTTCCTGGCCGGTCGACCCATCGCCCCCCGCGTCGCGACCGAGGTGCATGGCGCGGATCTGGCGGCGGCGGTGATGACGGTGCTGCTGCGCGGGCAGGGCGCGTTCAACGTGTCCGATCTGGTGCTGGACCGGCGCGACCTGCTGGCCGAGGTGGCGATCCAGACGGGCTGCGTGCATCCCTTGCCCGATCGTGCGGATCGGGATGCGGTCAGCGTGATGGATTGCGGGAAGTTGCGGGCCCTAGGCTGGATGCCGGGCGGATGGGGAAGGCTGATCGCCAGCCTTCCCGCCATGATTCAGAGCGTGCCGTCCAGATAACGCCCGATGACGGCGACGCTGCCTTCGGCCCAGACCGCGCGCAGCAGTTCGTCGAAGCGTGCCGCGACGGCCGCGTTTTCGCCCAGATCACCGTAGACCTCGCGCATTGCCAGCCACGCTGCGGGGTTCGTTTTCGCCTCGGCCGCGACCAGCGTCAGCTTTTCCCAGTTCGGGTCGTTCGGCGCGATCTCGGCACCCGTCTCGCTGGTGCCGAAGCAATAGCGGCACCACAGGGCCGACAGCAGGATCAGGCCCGTCGCGTCATTGCCCTTGGCCACCACGTCGCGGATTGACGGCACGATGAACTTCGGCTGACGGTTCGACCCGTCCAGGCACAGCCGCCGCACCGTGTCCGCGACTGAGGGGTTGGAGCAGCGGTCGAGGATCAGTTGCTTGTAGACGTTCAGGTCCGTGTCCGGCACCGAGGGCACGATCGGCAGGATCTCGTCCGTTTCGACCTTGTCGAGGAAGGCGCGGATCTGGTCGTCCTCCATCGCCTCGTGCACGAAGTGGATGTCCTTCAGCCCGCCGGGATAGGCGATGATCGCGTGGCCGCCGTTCAGGATGCGGATCTTCATCGTTTCGTACGCGTCGACGGCGTCGGTGAAGGTCACGCCCACCTTTTCCAGCTGCGGGCGGCCGGCGGGAAAGTTGTCTTCCACCACCCACTGGCGGAACGGCTCGCAGGTGACGGGGGCCGCATCCTCGATCCCCAGATCGCGGACCATCTTCAGCTCGCGCGGGCCGGTGGCGGGGGTGATGCGGTCCACCATCGAATTCGGGAAGGCGACGTTGGCCTTGATCCACTGGGCCAGATCCGCGTCGAACAGCTGGCACAGGCCCACGACGGCGTCACGGGTGACCTTGCCGTTGTGCGGGACGTTGTCGCAGCACATGACGGTGAAGGGCTGCACACCGGCCGCGCGGCGCGCCTTCAGGGCCGCGATGATCGCGCCGAAGGCGGTTTCGGGCGTGTCCGGATTGGCCGCATCGCGCTGGATCGCGGGATGTTCGGGGCTGAAGGTGTTGGTCTTCGGGTCGATGAAATACCCGCCCTCGGTCACCGTCAGCGACACGATGCGGATCGCCGGATCGGCCATGGCGGCGATCAGCGGCGCGTTGGTCGGATCGACCGGAACGAAGCCAGGCATCGCGCCGATGACGCGGCTGTTGGTCTGCCCCGGCTCCAGTTCCGTGACCGAGGACAGATAGTCCTGTTCAGCCAGAAGAAGACGCATCTTCTCGTCCCCCTCGCGCACGCCGGCGCCCAGGATGGCCCAGTCATGGTCCAGCCCCATGCCGAACAGGTCGTCCAGATAGACGGCCATGTGCGCGCGGTGGAAGTTGCCGGTGCCGATATGCACGATCCCCGGCGTCAGCGCCATGCGGTCATAGGCCGGAACCTTGATGTCCGCGGGCAGGGAGGAAAGGTTGGCTTCGTTCAGTTTCATGTCGGATTATCCAGTGGCCGTCAGGGGCGGCGTTCTGCGAAGATGTCCTGCCGTCGCAAGGGGCGCCGGCAGGAAAGGGGCCGCTCAGATCGCGTTGCCCGCCTGGTCGAAGCGGTGGATCTGGCTGGGGTCCGGCGTCAGCCAGACGGTGTCGCCGTGATGCACGCCCACCTCGCCGCCCGCGCGGACGTTGATGAGGCCGAGATCCGTTTCGACATGCAGGAACGTGTCGGAGCCGAGATGTTCCGACACCGTGACCCGGCCCTGCCAGGCGCCGCTGAGACCGACGGAGATATGCTCCGGCCGGACACCGATTTCATGGGCGCCGTATTTCGCCGCCTCGGCGCCGACGATGAAGTTCATCTTAGGGCTGCCGATAAAGCCTGCGACGAAGCGGTTCTTCGGGCTGCGATAGAGGTCGAGCGGCGAGCCAACCTGTTCGATCCGGCCCGCGTTCAGCACGACGATCTTGTCGGCCATGGTCATCGCTTCGACCTGGTCATGCGTCACGTAGACCATCGTGGTCTTCAGCGTGTTGTGCAGCTCCGAAATCTCAAGCCGCATGTTCACGCGCAGGGCGGCGTCCAGGTTCGACAGCGGTTCGTCGAACAGGAAGGCCTTGGGGCTGCGGACGATGGCGCGGCCGATGGCCACGCGCTGGCGCTGACCGCCCGAAAGCTGGCCCGGACGACGGTCGATGTAGCTGGCAAGGTTCAGCACCTTGGCCGCGTGATCGACCTTGGCGTCAATTTCGGCCTTGCTCATCTTCGCCATCTTCAGCGGGAAGGCGATGTTCTTGCGGACCGACATGTGCGGATACAGCGCGTAGCTTTGGAACACCATCGCAAGGCCGCGCTGCGCCGGGCGTTCGGCCGTGGCGTCGCGCCCGTCGATGTTGATGGTCCCGCCCGACACATCCTCCAGCCCCGCGATCAGGCGCAGGAGGGTGGACTTGCCGCAGCCCGAAGGCCCGACGAAGACGACGAATTCACCATCGTTGATCTGAAGGTCCAGCGGCGGAATGACCTCGGCGTCGCCAAAGCGCTTCGTGACGCCCTTGAGTTCGATCTGACCCATGTTCTTTTCCTTATTTCACGGCGCCGAAGGTGAGACCGCGCACCAGCTGCTTCTGGCTGAACCAGCCAAGGATCAGGATCGGTGCGATGGCCATCGTGGATGCGGCAGAGAGTTTTGCGTAGAACAGCCCCTCGGGCGAGGAATAGCTGGCGATGAAGGTGGACAAGGGCGCCGCGTTCGACGTCGTCAGGTTCAGTGTCCAGAACGCCTCGTTCCACGCCAGGATGATGTTCAAGAGCAGGGTGGAGGCGATGCCCGGAACGGCCATCGGCGTCAGGACGTAGAGGATCTCTTTCCCGAGGGAGGCGCCGTCCATGCGGGCGGCTTCCAGGATCTCGCCCGGGATCTCCTTGAAGTAGGTGTACAGCATCCAGACCACGATCGGCAGGTTGATCAGCATCAGCACGATGATCAGGCCGGTGCGGCTGTCCAGAAGGCCCCAGTCGCGGAAGATCAGGTAGATCGGGATCAGCACGCCCACGGCCGGCATCATCTTGGTGGACAGCATCCACATCAGGATGTCCTTGGTGCGTTTGCCCGGCACGAAGGCCATGGACCACGCGGCCGGGATCGCCACGACCAGCGCCAGCAGGGTGGAGCCGAGCGAGATGACGACCGAGTTCATGAAGTGGTGGAAGTAGTCCGACCGTTCCTGGACCGTGATGTAGTTTTCCAGCGTCCAGGTGAAGTTCAGGAACTTCGGCGGAATCGCGATGGCGTCGCCCTCGGTCTTGAAGGAGGTCAGGATGGTCCACAGGATCGGGAAGAAGATCGCCAGTGCGATGATCCAGGCGATCACGGTCACGACGATCTTGCGTTGGGTGGTGGCGGCTCGGGACATCTTACGTCTCCAGGTTCTTGCCGATCATCCGCATCAGGAAGATCGCGACGATGTTGGCAAGGATGACGGCGACGATGCCGCCCGCGGAGCCGAGGCCCACGTCGTATTGCAGCAGCGACTGCGAATAGACGAGGTAGGTGAGGTTGGTCGAAGCGTTGCCCGGACCGCCGTTGGTGGTCACCAGGATCTCGGCGAAGACCGACAGCAGGAAGATGGTCTGGATCAGGATCACCACGGTGGCCGCGCGCGACAGGTGCGGCAGCATGATGTGGAAGAAGCGGCTGAAGGGGCCGGCGCCGTCCATTTCCGCGGCTTCCAGCTGTTCGCTGTCCAGCGATTGCAGGGCCGTCAGCAGGATCAGCGTCGCGAAGGGCAGCCATTGCCACGCCACGATCAGGATGATCGAGAACAGGGGCGCCTGCGACAGGAAATCATAGGGCGGCAGGCCGAAGACGCCCGCCAGCCAGCCGAAGATGCCGTTCACGGGATTCATGAACATGTTCTTCCAGACCAGCGCCGACACGGTAGGCATGACGAAGAACGGCGCGATGACCAGAACCCGCACGATGCCCTGGCCGAACATCGGCTGGTCCAGCAGCAGCGCCAGAAGGATGCCGCCGACCGTCGTGATCAGCAGGACGCCACCGACCAGCAGCAGCGTGTTGATCAGGGCGGGCCAGAAATTGGGATCGGTGAAGAAGAACTGGTAGTTTTCGAACCCTGCAAAGGCATGGTCACCGGGAATAAGCAGATTGTAGCGCAGGAACGAGAAATAGATCGTCATCCCGAGGGGCACGATCATCCAGAGGAAGAGGACGATCACGGCGGGAGAGATCATGAGACGTCCGGCGGCGCGAGAGGCTTGCGTGGCCATGCGGGCGGGTCCTTTTGTTACGAATGGGGTGCGGCGGAACCCGCCACACCCCGTGTCATGTGCCTGATGGCAGGCTTACTTCGGGTAGCCGGCGCGCTGCATCTCGCGCTGCGTCAGCGTCTGCGCCGCCGTCAGCGCCTGATCGGCCGAGGAGGTGCCGGCCAGCGCGGCCGAGAAGACCTGACCCACGGCCGTGCCGATCGCCTGGAACTCCGGGATGGAGATCCACTGACCGCCCGTGTAGGGGACCTCTTGCACCGAGGGGTTCTGGGTGTTGGCGTTCTCGATCGCGGTCAGCGTGGGCTGGGCGAAGGGCGTCTTCAGGTATTCCTCGTTTTCATAGAGCGAGGTGCGCGTGCCGGGAGGAGCATTGGCGATCCCGTCCTCGGCCGCGACAAGGTTCGTGTATTCCTTGGACGTGGCCCAGGCGACGAAGGCCTTGGACGCTTCCTGCTTGGTCGAGGAGGCCGGGATGGCGAGGTTCCAGGACCACAGCCAGTTGCCGTGGTTCTCCACGCCTTCCTTGTGCGGGAAGGGGGCGAAGGCCACCCTGTCGGCCACGGTGGATTCCTCGGGGTTCGCCACGAAGGAGGCGGCAACCGTCGCGTCCATCCACATGCCGCACTTGCCGGTCTGGAACAGCGCGAGGTTTTCGTTGAAGCCGTTCGACGACGCGCCGGGCGGGCCGAACTTCGTCATCAGGTTCAGGTAGGTGTCGAGCGTTTCTTTCCACTCGGGGCTGTCGAACTGGGGCTTCCACTCCATGTCGAACCAGCGCGCACCCATGGAGTGCGACATGGCCGTCAGGAAGGCCATGTTCTCACCCCAGCCGGCCTTGCCGCGCAGGCAGATGCCGTAGACGCCGGCATCCTTGTCGGTCATCTTCTCGGCCGCCTCGGTGATGAAGGCCCAGGTCGGGTTTTCGGGCATGGTCAGCCCGGCCTTTTCCAGAAGGTCCGAACGGTACATCAGCATGGCCGATTCCGCGTAGAAGGGCGCGGCGTACATCTTGTCGTCCACCGTCAGGGCCTGAACCACCGGCGGCAGGAAATCTTCGGGGGCGTAGTCGGCGCCCATGTCGTCCAGCGGCAGCAGCCAGCCCTGCTTGGCCCAGATCGGCACTTCGTAGTTGCCGATGGTCAGCACGTCGTACTGGCCGCCCTTGGTCGCGATGTCGGTCGTCACGCGCTGACGAAGGACGTTCTCCTCCAGCGTGACCCAGTTCACCTCGATGTCCGGATGCTTCTTGTTGAAGTCGGCCATTAGGCCCTGCATGCGGATCATGTCGCCGTTGTTCACGGTGGCGACGGTGATCGTTTCGGCCGCCAAGGGCGCGCCGAAAGCGGCAAGGCAGCAAGCGCCCATGAGCCCGCGAATGGTCGTGGTCATCGTAATCCTCCCCCTCATATGAGCATATGCCCATTGCAGCGCCAGATGTTCACGACGTGCGGGCATTGGTCAAGACCATAGTGACGCAGATACCGCTAACAGCCAACGTAGAAGTTTAAGCGAATATCCGCAAAGTGACCTTTATTTGATTTACCCGCCCAGCAGGGCAAGTGCCGTCGCCTCATCGGTGATGAGTCCGTTCATCAGCCGCCCCTTCAGGGCGCCTTCCAGCGCCGTGATCTTGGCCGGTCCCGCCGCCACCACGACGGTCAGGCCGGGCGCCGCAGGCTCGATCCGGAGGGAGGTGAGGCGGTCGTTCAGCGGCGTGTCGATGTAATGGCCCTCGCGGTCGAAGGCGTGACCGGTCAGTTCCCCCACGGCCCCCCGCTGTTCCAGTTCCGCCAGATCGGCCGACGTCACGAAGCCTTCGGTCAGAAGCGGCGCCTTCGGCCCCATCTGTCCGAGTCCAACGACGCGAAGGTCGGCCCGCTGCCCCAGATCCCGCACGGCGCGCACCGCCTGGAGTTTCCACAAGGCGGCCCGTTCCTGCGCGGAGCCGACGAAAACCGGGGCCGGCATCGGATAATGCGGCGCCCCGATGCGGGCGGCCAGCGTCATGATCACGGCGAACTGGCTGGCGGAGCCGTCATCGGCGATGTTCCCGATCAGCGACACGAGGCGCTGGTCCGGCCGGGCCACGATCTCCACCTCGGAGGCCATGGCGGTCAGGGTGCGCCCGATGCCCAGTGCGACGACCGCGATTTCGGGCCGCGCCAGAAGCGTGTCGAACAGCGCGGCGCCGATGGGGGCCAGCGCACGGACCACGTTGTCGCCAAGGGAAGGGGCCACCCGTGCCTCGGCCAGGTCGAAGCGGTCGCGCAGACGCGCTTCCAGATCCAGGCAGGCGGCCAGCGGATGTTCCAGCCGCACGCGGACAAGGCCTTCCTGCATCGCGCGGCTCACCAGCCGTTGCGCGCGCTGGCGCGAAATGCCCATGCGCTGCGCGATCTGGTCCTGCGTCAGGCCACCGGAATAATACAGCCAGCCCGCGCGGGCGGCCGCGTCCAGTGGGTCGGTCACGCCCATCGCGCAGGCCTGTCATGTGTCATCATCATCTCCTTCTCCGGCCCCGGGTTATGGCCGATGCGGGAAGGCGGGAAAAGCGGTTTCGGCGATATGGCCATTCCCGGCGGATCGTGGCAGCTTTCCCGAAACCGCAAAGGATGCAATCGATGTCAGCCCCCCGAATGCCCGTGTTTGATGGCCACAACGACTTTCTTCTGCGGTTGCAGCGTGCGCCCCACCGGCGCGAGGAGATCTGGCTGGAAGGCGAGGGTGCGGGCCATCTGGACCTTCCGCGGATGAAGCGGGGCGGTTTCGCGGGGGGCATGTTCGCGATCTACGTCCCGTCGCCGCAGCAGGACATGCCGGTGGACCACGCGATGGACACCCCGCCCTATGACGTGCCGCTGCCGGCGATGCTGGACCCGACGGCGGCGCTGGCCTACGCCACCTCCATGGCCGGTCACCTGATGTGGATGGAGCGGTCTTCGGCCGGGGCGCTGCGGATCGTGCGCGACGCGGCGGGGATCGAAGGAGCCATGCGCGACGGGGTGATCGCCGCCGTGATGCACATGGAGGGGGCGGAGGCGATCGACACGGACCTGGACGCGCTGCACGCGTTCCACGCGATGGGCCTGCGATCCCTTGGCCCGGTGTGGAGCCGGCCGACCGTCTTTGGCCACGGCGTGCCGTTCCGCTTCCCTTCGGACCCCGACACGGGCGAGGGGCTGACCGAGGCTGGCAAGCGGCTGGTACGCGAATGCAACGCGCTGAAGATCATGGTGGACCTGTCGCACCTGAACGAAAAGGGGTTCGACGACGTGGCCGCGATCACCGACGCGCCGCTGGTCGCCACCCATTCCAACACCCACGCCGTCACGGCGTCCGCCCGCAACCTGACGGACCGGCAGCTGGCCGTGATCCGCGACACGAAGGGCATGGTCGGCTTGAACTTCGCCACCTGCTTCCTGCGCAGCGACGGACGCCGCGCCCCCGAAATCGGGTGGGAGCCGGTCCTGCGCCACATGGACCACCTGATCGATCGCCTGGGCGAGGATCACGTGGGCTTCGGATCCGATTTCGACGGAGCGACGGTGCCCGAAGGCATCGGCGACGTCACGGGACTGCCAGCTTTGCTGGGCGCGCTGCGGGCGCACGGCTATGACGACACGTTGCTGGAAAAACTGGCATGGCGGAACTGGATCGCGGTGTTGCGTCGCACCTGGGGACAATGATCGCCCCCAACGCTTGACCGGGGGACATTGCCGGTCACATCGTCGGTGGCAACGATCACGAGAGTCACCGTGTCCGAATCCCTCAAGACCGACATTCTCCGCCATCTGACGTTCACCATCGGCAAGGACGCCGCGAACGCCACGATCTATGACTGGCGCATGGCGCTGTCGCACGCCATGCGCGACCGCATCATGGAGCCGTGGTTCGCGGCCACCCGCCGCACCTGGGCCGAGGATCGAAAGCGCGTCTACTACCTGTCCATGGAGTTCCTGATCGGGCGCCTGCTGGAAGACGCCACGATCAACCTCGGCCTGCACGAGGAGGCGGTGGCGGCCATGGCCGCGCTGGGACAGGATTTCCACGCCGTGGTGGAGGACGAGCCCGACGCCGCGCTGGGCAACGGGGGCTTGGGCCGTCTGGCCGCGTGCTTCATGGAATCCATGGCGACGCTGGGCTGCCCCGCCTACGGTTACGGCATCCGCTATGAACACGGGCTGTTCCGTCAAAGCTTCCGCAACGGCGAGCAGATGGAAACCGCGGAAAACTGGCTGGACCACCCCCACCCGTGGGAATTCCCCCGCCCCGAGGCCCGCTATGTCATCCCCTTCAAGGGGCAGGTGGAGGTCCGGAACGGCCGCTCCGTCTGGACCCCGGCCGAGACGGTCCTGGCCGAGGCGCATGACACGCCGGTGATCGGCTGGCAGGGCAAGTGGGCCAACACGCTGCGCCTGTGGTCGGCGCGGCCGACGGGGGACTTCAACCTCGAACGTTTCAATAAGGGGGACTATGCGGCGGCGGCGGAGCCGGAAGCGTTGGCCCGCACCCTATCGCGCGTGCTTTATCCCGACGACACCACCTATCAGGGCAAGGAGCTGCGCCTGAAGCAGGAGTTCTTCCTGACCTCGGCCGCGCTGCAGGACATCCTGCGCCGCTTCCTGCAAAGCCATTCGGACCTGCGCCTGCTGTCGCGGCACGTGGCGATCCAGATGAACGACACGCACCCGGCCATCGCAGGCCCCGAACTGATCCGCCTTCTTGTCGACGATCATGGGATGGAGTTCCGGGAAGCGATGCAGGTCGCGCAGCAGGTGCTTGGCTACACCAACCATACCCTGCTGCCCGAGGCGCTGGAGCGCTGGGCCACCTATACTTTCGGCAACGTGCTGCCGCGCCACATGCAGATCGTGGAACAGATCGACGGCTGGCACCTGGAGGAGAACCGCAGGCGTCCGCATTATGTCGGCATCGTCAAGCACGCCGAGGTGCGGATGGGCGAGCTGGCCTTCATCACCGCGCACAAGGTGAACGGCGTGTCGGCGCTCCACACGGAACTGATCAAGACGAACCTGTTCCCGGAACTGAACGACCTGCACCCCAACCGCATCGTGAACCAGACAAACGGCGTCACGCCGCGCCGCTGGCTGAAGATGTGCAACCCCGCCCTGTCGGGGCTGATCACCGACACGATCGGATCGGGCTGGGAAGCCGACCTTGACCGGCTGCGGGATCTGGAGCCGCATGTGGAGGATCCGGCCTTCCGGCAGGCCTTCGGCACGGCCAAGCGCGACAACAAGGTGAAGCTGGCCGCGTGGCTGGAACGGACCTGCGGCGTGGATGTCGATCCCGACGCCCTGTTCGACGTGCAGGTGAAGCGCCTGCACGAATACAAGCGCCAGCTTCTGAACATCCTGGAAACCGTCGCCCGCTGGAAGGCGATCCACGACAACCCCAACGCGGGGTGGGTGCCACGGGTGAAGATCTTCGGCGGCAAGTCGGCCCCCGGCTATGCCGTCGCGAAGGAGATCATCCACCTGATCAACGACGTGGCCACTGTCCTGAACAACGACCCCGTCACCAGCGACCTGCTGAAGGTGGCCTATCCGCCGAACTACAACGTTTCCATGGCCGAACGGCTGGTGCCGGCGGCGGACCTGTCCGAACAGATATCCACCGCCGGGAAAGAGGCGTCCGGCACCGGCAACATGAAGTTCATGATCAATGGCGCGCCGACCATCGGCACGCTGGACGGGGCAAATGTTGAAATTCTTAAGGAAGTAAGCGGGGAGAACTTCTTCCTGTTCGGCCTGACCGCCGAAGAGGTGGTGAAGCGGCGCGAAGACCCCGAACATGCCCGCCACGCCATCGAATCCAGCCAAGCCCTTAAGGATGTTCTGCAAATGATTGCGGAAGGGCGCTTCTCTCCGGATCAGCCAGACCGCTACCACGCGCTGGTGCACCGCGTCTGGCACCATGATTATTTTCTGGTCGCATCGGATTTCGACTCCTACATTGAAACGCAGGGGAAGGTCGATGCGGCCTTCACCGACCGCGACCGCTGGCTCAGGATGGCCGCGCTGAACACCGCCCGCTCGGGCTTCTTCAGTTCGGACCGGACGATCCGGGGGTACATGACCGACATCTGGGACATCGGTCCCGCGATCTGAAGGACGGGCTTTGAGCAACGAGATCCCGGTCATCGACGTGAACGACGCCTTTGCCATCTGCGAAGGCCGTCATGGCAATCCCTTCGCCGTGCTTGGACCCCATTCGGGCCGGGTGACGGTGTGGCTTCCGGGGGCGGAGCGCGTCTGGCTGGAGCCGGGGACGGAGGCCCACCCGGTGGAAGGCTTCGCCGGCCTGTTCGTGGGGGAAAGCCCCGTGCGCGAGTATCGCATCCGCGCGCAGGGCCACGGGGCGGAGTGGGTCCAGGACGACCCCTACCGCTTCGGCCCCGTGATGGGCGAGATTGACGAATACCTTCTGGGGGAAGGCACGCACCGCCAGCTGTGGAAGACCCTTGGCGCGCATGTCATGGAACATGGCGGCGTGGCCGGCACCCATTTCGCCGTCTGGGCCCCGAACGCGCAGCGCGTGTCGGTCGTGGGGGACTTCAACCACTGGGATGGGCGGCGCAATCCCATGCGCGCACGTGGCGCCACCGGCGTGTGGGAGATCTTCCTGCCGGGCGTGACCGAGGGCACGTCCTACAAATACGAGATCCGCACCCCTTGGGGTGAGATCCTGACCCAGAAGGCCGACCCCGTCGGTTTCGGCGCCGAACATCCGCCGCGCACGGCCTCGGTCGTGCGGGACCTGTCGCGGGCCAACTGGTCTGACGACACCTGGATGACGACACGCGCCAAGGTGCAGAACGTCGACGCCCCCATTTCAGTCTACGAGGTGCATCTGGGAAGCTGGCGCCGCGCGCCCGGCAACCGGATGCTGTCCTACACGGAACTGGCCGAACAGCTGATCGACTATGTCGAATGGATGGGCTTCACGCATATCGAGCTGATGCCCGTGTCGGAATTTCCCTTCGACGGAAGCTGGGGCTACCAGCCGGTCGGCCTGTTCGCGCCCACGATCCGCCACGGCACGCCGGACGAATTCCGCGCGCTGATCGACGCGGCGCATGGGCGCGGCATCGGCGTCCTGCTGGACTGGGTGCCGGGGCACTTCCCGTCGGACCCGCATGGCTTGGGGCAGTTCGACGGCACGCCGCTTTATGAGCATGGAGATCCGCGCGAAGGGTTCCACCACGACTGGAACACGCTGATCTACAATTACGGCCGGCGCGAGGTGATGAACTACCTCACCTCCAATGCCCTGTACTGGCTGGAGGAGTACCATCTGGACGGTCTGCGGGTCGATGCCGTGGCGTCCATGCTGTATCGCGACTATTCGCGCCCCGAAGGACAGTGGGTCCCGAACCACCTTGGCGGGCGCGAGAATTTCGAGGCCATCGCCATGCTGCGCGACATGAACAGCGCGGCCTATGGCACCCATCCCGGCATCATGACGGTGGCAGAGGAGTCGACCTCCTATCCCGGCGTGTCGCGGCCGGTGGATCATGGCGGCCTCGGCTTCGGGTTCAAGTGGAACATGGGCTGGATGAACGATACCCTGTCCTACATCCAGAAGGACCCGATCTTCCGCAAGTATGAACACCACAAGATGACCTTCGGCCTGCATTACGCGTGGTCCGAAAACTTCATCCTGCCGATCAGCCATGACGAGGTGGTGCACGGCAAGGGCAGCATGATCGCCAAGATGCCGGGGGAGGGCGACCAGAAGTTCGCCAACCTGCGCGCCTATTACGCCTTCATGTGGGCGCATCCGGGCAAGAAGCTTCTGTTCATGGGATGCGAGTTCGCGCAGGGGCGCGAATGGACGCATGAACAAAGCCTCGACTGGCATCAGGCCGACCTGCCGCCGCATCGCGGTGTCCAGCTTCTGGTGCGGGACCTGAACACGCTGTACCGCGACACGCCGGCGCTGCACCGCCATGACACGCGGCCGGACGGCTTCCGCTGGCTGGAAGCGAACGACCCCAACGCCTCGGTCCTCGCCTGGGTGCGCCTTGGCGCTCCGGGGGAGCCGATGGTGGTCTTCGTCGTCAACTTCACCCCTGTGGATCGGGATTACCGTGTCGGTTTCCCGGCCGCGGGCCGATGGGAGGAAGTGCTGAACACCGATTCCGCGATCTATGGGGGGCAGGATCGCGGAAACTTCGGCGGGATCGAGACCGAGGCTGAACCCTGGCACGGGCAGGGGCAGTCGGCCCGGATCCGGCTGGCGCCGCTGTCGGCGGTCATGTTCCGACAGTCATAAGAATAAAAGAGGGAGGGGTGAGCCGGATGGCGAAGGCGATACGGGTTCTTTCGGTGGTGTCGGAATGCGTACCGCTTCTGAAAACGGGCGGATTGGCGGATGTGGCGGGGGCCTTGCCCCGCGCGCTGGCCGTGAAGGGCGTGGCGATGCGGGTGCTGATGCCCGCCTATGCCAAGCAGCGCTGGCGGCTGGACGGCATGGACGTCCTGCTGCGCGAAGAGGACCTTTTCGGCGGTCCCGGCACCGTCTATGGCGGCGTGATCGGCGGGATCGACTTCCTGCTTCTGGACGCGCCCCATCTGTATGACCGCGAGGGCGGCCCCTATTCCGGTCCCGCCGGCGACTGGGAGGATAACCCCCAACGGTTCGCGGCCCTGTCCTGGGTGGCTGCCCAGATCGCCCGCCGTGGCCTGTCGGACGGCTGGCGCCCGCAGATCCTGCATTGCCACGACTGGCAGGCGGGCTTTGCGCCGGCCTATCTGGAATGGGGCGGGCCGCGGGACGTCAAAAGCATCATCACCATCCACAACATCGCCTTCCAGGGCTGGGCCCCGGCGCAGCTTCTGAACGAACTGCGCTTGCCCGCGCAGGAATTCCACGTCCACTCGCTGGAATACTACGGCGGCCTGTCCAGCCTGAAGGCCGGGCTGGTGACGGCCGACCGCATCACCACCGTGTCGCCCAACTACGCGATCGAACTGATGCGGCCGGAATTCGGCATGGGCCTGCAGGGCGTGCTGGCCGAACGGGCGGACATCGTCAGCGGCATCCTCAACGGGGTGGACACCACCGTCTGGTCGCCCGAGGCGGAGGAGCGTCCCTACAGCTTCGACAACCTGCGCGGCAAGATCGAGAACCGCGAAACCCTGTGCGCCGCCTTCGACCTGGAGGTTCCGGGCCCGCTGGCCATCGTGGTCAGCCGCATGACGGACCAGAAAGGCATCGACCTTCTGCCCGAGGTGCTGCCCGAATTCATCGAAGCCGGGGGCGGGGTCGCCATCCTCGGTTCCGGCGATCCAGAACTGGAAAGCGCGATGCGCGCGCTGGAGGTCCGCTATCCCGATCGCGTCGGCGTGCGCGTCGGCTATGACGAGGGGTTGAGCCACCTGATGTTCTCGGGCGGGGATGCGGTGCTGGTGCCGTCGCGGTTCGAACCCTGCGGCCTGACGCAGATGTACGGGTTGCGCTATGGCACGCTGCCGGTGGTGGCGCATGTGGGCGGTCTGGCCGACAGCGTCATCAACGTGAATCCGGCCTCGATGATCGCGGGGGCGGCGACAGGGTTCACCTTCTCCCCCACCACCGCGGACGCCTTGGCGGGGGCGTTGCGGCGTCTGGTGCGGTTGTGGCACGAACCCGACCACTGGGCGCAGGTGCAGCGCAACGCGATGCGCCACCCGGTGGGCTGGGAAGCCTCGGCCGAGGAATATGTGGAACTCTACGCGGATCTGGTCCGGTGACTCTGGGCGCGATCCCGACCGCCCATGGCGTGCGTTTCGCCGTCCACTCCGTTCACGCCACCGCCATGGACCTGTGCCTCTTCGATCCGGAGGTCTTCGTGCCGATGGAACGGCAGGGCGACGTCTGGGTGGTGGAGGTGGCGGGCCTTGGCACGGGCACCGAATACCTGTTCCGCGCGCACGGCCCCTGGCAGCCGGATCAGGGCCACTGGTTCAACCCCGACCGCCTGTTGCTGGACCCCTATGCCCAGGAATGGACCGAGCCTCTGCGCTGGAACGCGAGCCTGCAACCTGACGCCCCTGCGGGTGCCGCCGAGATGCCGCGCTGCGTCGTGGCCGCCGCCCGTCCGCCCCTGTCGCGCGGGCCGCAGACCCCATGGGACCGCACCGTCCTCTACGAGGCGCATGTCCGTGGCCTGTCCATGCAGCACGGCAAGATCCCCGAAGCGTTTCGTGGCACCTTCCTCGGCATCGCCTCCAAACCCGTGATCAAGCACCTGTGCCGTCTGGGCGTCACGGCGATCGAGCTGTTGCCCATCCAGGCCTTCATCGACGACCGCTTCACGGTGGAACGGGGGCTGACGAACTATTGGGGGTATCAGCCCATCGGGTATTTCCTGCCCGATCCGCGCTATGGCACGCTGGCCGAATTCCGGCACATGGTGCGCAGCCTGCACAAGGCGGGGATCGAGGTGATCCTCGACATCGTGTTCAACCATACCGGGGAAGCGGACGAAACGGGCCCTTCCGTCATGTATCGCGGGCTGGACAATGCCAGCTACTACCGGATGAACAACGGCGCCTACCGGAACGAAGCGGGGACCGGCAACACGCTGGACCTGACGCAGCCCGTTGTGCAGCGGCTGGTCATGGACGCCCTGCGCTTCTGGGCCGATCAGGGCGTGGACGGCTTCCGCTTCGACCTCATGGCGACGCTGGGGCGGGATCCGGACGGCTTCAACCCGCGGGCGGCCATCTTCGACATGATCCGGCAGGACCCGGTCCTGCGCGACCTGAAGCTGATCGCGGAACCCTGGGACATCGCCGACTATCACCTGGGCCAGTTTCCGCCGCCCTTTGCCGAATGGAATGACCGTTTCCGCGACGACGTTCGCCGCTTCTGGCGCGGGGACCCGGTGGCAGGGGCCGTCGCCTCGCGCCTGACGGGATCGGCGGAGCTGTTCGACCATGACCGCCGGCCGTCCTGGTCCTCGGTCAACTATGTCACGGCCCATGACGGGTTCACGCTGACGGACGTCGTCACCTATGCCGAACGCCACAACGACGCGAATGGCGAAGGCGGGCTGGACGGGCAGGCGGACAATCTTTCGGACAACATGGGCACCGAAGGCCCCGATCCCGCGCTGGACGGCGCGCGCGCCCTGCGCCGCCGCAACCTTCTTGCCACGCTGCTGTTGGCCCAAGGCACCCCGATGCTGCTGGCGGGGGATGAACTGGGCAACACCCAGAACGGCAACAACAACACCTACGCGCAGGACAATCCGACGGGCTGGGTCCACTGGAACCGCGATCCCATGGTGGAATTCCTGTGCCGCCTTCTGGCCCTGCGCCGCGAGGTGGAGCTGCTGCGCCAGCCCCGCTTCCTGCACGGCGACGTCGTGGCCTGGTACCTGCCCGACGGGCGGGAAGCCGGCCCGCAGGACTGGGACGGCATGACCACCCTGTGCATGGAGTTGCAGGGCGAGGACGAGGCCGTCTTCGTCGTGCTGAACCCCGGTCCGGCCGTGGCCGTGACGCTGCCTTCGGGCTGCGACTGGCAACTGGTGCTGGACACGACGCAACCTGCTTCCGATCCGCCGGAATGGGGGGTTGAAGCCCCGGCCCATTCCGTGCTGGTCTTCCGCCACATCGACTAGGGACCAAGCATGACGACCATTCAGACAGTTGCCTTCGACGATCAGAAGCCGGGCACTTCGGGCCTGCGCAAGAAGACCCGCGTCTTCATGCAGCCGCATTACCTGGAAAACTTCGTCCAGGCGATCTTCAGCGCCATCGGCGGCGCGAAGGGCAAGACCTTCGTCGTGGGCGGCGACGGCCGCTATTTCAACGACCGGGCGGTGCAGGTGATCCTGCGCATGGCGGCGGCCAACGGCGCCGCGAAGGTGATCGTCGGGCAGGGCGGCGTTCTCTCTACGCCCGCCGCGTCGAACCTGATCCGCCAGCGCAAGACCGATGGCGGCATCATCCTGTCGGCCAGCCACAACCCCGGCGGCGAGGATGAGGATTTCGGCATCAAGTTCAACATGGCCAACGGGGGCCCCGCGCCCGAGAACATCACCGACGCGATGTTCCGCGAAGCGTCGGTCATCGTCAGCTACAACATCCTCGAAGCGCAGGACGTGGACCTGAACGCGGTGGGTGAAACCACCATGGGCGGCATGGCGGTGGAGATCGTCGATTGCGTCGCCGACTATGCCGCGCTGATGGAGCAGCTGTTCGACTTCGATGCGATCCGCGCGATGTTCACGGCGGGCTTCACCATGCGCTTCGACGCGATGTGCGCCGTCACCGGCCCCTACGCGACCGAGATTCTGGAAAACCGGCTGGGCGCCGCCTCCGGCACCGTGACCCATGGCACGCCCTTGCCCGATTTCGGCGGAATGCATCCCGATCCGAATCCGACCTGGGCGCATGAGTTGATGGCCGAGATGATGGGCCCCGACGCGCCCGATTTCGGCGCGGCCTCGGACGGGGACGGCGACCGGAACATGGTCGTCGGGCGCGGCATCTACGTCTCGCCGTCCGACAGCCTTGCGGTGCTGGCGGCCAACGCGCATCTGGCCAAGGGCTACGCCAAGGGGATCGCGGGTGTGGCCCGGTCGATGCCCACCTCGGCCGCCGTGGACCGCGTGGCCAAGGATCTGGGGATCGAGGCGTTCGAGACGCCGACCGGCTGGAAGTTCTTCGGCAACCTGCTGGACGCGGGCCGCGTGACCCTGTGCGGCGAGGAAAGCTTCGGCACGGGGTCCGACCACGTGCGCGAAAAGGACGGTCTCTGGGCCGTGCTGCTGTGGCTGAACATCCTGGCCAAGCGCAAGCAGTCCGTGGCGGAAATCCTGAACGCCCATTGGCAGAAATACGGCCGCAACTACTATTCCCGCCACGACTTCGAGGCGATCGAGACGGAGAAGGCCAATGCCATGGTGTCGGCCCTGCGCAAGTCGCTGGCGGACCTGCCGGGCCGTTCGGTGCAGGGGATGACCATCTCGGCCGCGGACGATTTTGCCTATACCGATCCGGTGGATCAGTCGACCTCGGCCAAGCAAGGCGTGCGCATCCTGTTCGAGGATGGAAGCCGCATCGTGATGCGCCTGTCGGGCACCGGCACGCAGGGTGCGACCCTGCGCCTGTATCTGGAAAAGTATGCCGAAAGCGGTTTCGATCAGGACCCGCAGGAGGCGCTGGCCCCGATCATCCGCGCCGCCCATGAACTGGCGGACATCACCGGCTATACCGGCCGCACGGAACCCGACGTCATCACATGATGGACGCGGCGCAGCCCGTCAGGGCTGCGTAATCATCCTCGATCACGCTGACGGGGAAGGCGCTCACGAAGTCCGAGAACCTTCCCTTGTCATGCATCGCCTCGGCAAAGCCCAACGCCTCCAGATGCGGGGCCATGGCGCGGGCCATGCCGCCGCACAGCGCGATCCCGCCAAAGGGCAGGTGGGTCAGACCAAGATTCCCCACCACCGATCCCAGCAGGCGCACGAAGATCCGCGCCGATTCGGTGGCCTCCGCATCCGTGCCGATCAACGGGATGAGGTCCCCAGACAGCCGTTCCGTGCCCGTCAGGCAGCTGTGGATGGCGGTCAGACCGCGGCCCGACAGTGCTTCCTCGACCGTGGCAATGCCGTAGATGTTTTCCAGATAGCGGCCCAGCCGCACCTCCTCGGCCGTGCGGACGGGCAGGTTGATGTGGCCGCTTTCCGATGGGGGCACCAGACGGCCGCCGGGGATCATGTGCACGGGGGCCGCGTTGAACCCCGTGCCCACGCCGACCACCAGCCGCGCGGCCGCCGGGTCCGCCGGCCCGTGGCCCGGCAGGATCGCCCGCAGTGGCACATGGCCCAGCGCGTGGCCCTGCGCCTGAAGATCGTTCAACACCGACACCGCCGTGGCGCCCGTGACGGCGCGCAGCATCGTGCCGTCCACCGTCCAGTCAAGGTTGGTCAGGGTGCCGACACCGTTCGCCACCGGGCCTGCGATCGCCGCGCAGGCCGCGCCCACGGTTTCCTGCAGGTCGCCCAGATAGCGGACGATCACGGCATCGAGGCCCGTAAAATCGGCATTCGTGAAGCGCCGCACGCTGTCGTGACGCACCTGGAATCCCTCGGCCAGGGCAAGGCGTGTGTTGGTGCCACCCACATCGGCGACAAGGCTGAGACTGGACATAGGATTCTCCCTTTCGTGTTGTTCTAGGCGATCTGTCCGCACTCGCAACTTCCCAATCCCGTCTTATGTCAGGAAAAGGCAAATCGAGGAGGCCGTATGAACGTGAGCGCGAAGCCGGTGGACTGGGCCGACCGGAACTGGTGGCGTGGAGCGACGATCTATCAGATCTATCCGCGCAGTTTTCAGGATACGGACGGCGATGGCATCGGCGACCTGCGGGGCATCGAAAAGCGGCTGGAACACATCGCGTCCCTTGGGGCTGATGCGGTCTGGATCAGTCCTTTCTTCAAGTCGCCCATGAAGGATTTCGGCTACGACGTGCAGGATTACACTTGCGTCGACCCCATGTTTGGCACGAACGAGGATTTCGCCGCCGTCATCGCCAAGGCGCGCGAGCTGGGGCTTCGGGTGATGGTGGACCTCGTCTTCTCCCACACCTCCGACAAGCATGCGTGGTTTCAGGAAAGCCGCCTCAGCCGCGACAACCCGAAATCCAACTGGTATGTCTGGGCGGACCCGCGGCCGGACGGCACGGTGCCGAACAACTGGATGTCGATGTTCGGCGGCACGGCCTGGCGCTGGGACCCGCGGCGCGAACAGTATTACCTTCACAACTTCCTCAGCTCCCAGCCCGACCTGAACCTGCACAATCCCGAAGTGCAGGACGCGCTGCTGGACGTGCTGCGCTTCTGGCTGGAGCGGGGGGTGAGCGGGTTCCGCTTCGACGTCATCAACTTCTACTTCTGCGACCGCTACCTGCGCGACAACCCCCCGCTGCCGCGCGAGTTGCGCAATGACAGCATCGCGCCCTCGGTGAACCCTTACAACCACCAGCTGCACCTGTTCGACAAGAACCAGCCGGAAAACGTGGACTTCCTGCGCAAGCTGCGCGCCGTGATGGAGCCCTACGCCGCCGCGGCGGTGGGCGAGGTCGGCGATGCCCAGCGCGGGCTGGAGATCATGGCCGAATACACCTCGGGCAATGACAAGGTGCACATGTGCTATCCGTTCGAGCTGTTGCAGCCGACGAAGCTGACCGCTCGCATTCTGGAGGAGACCTTCCAGCGGATGAATCGCGCCGCGCCCGACGCGTGGCCCTGCTGGGCCTACAGCAACCATGATACGGTGCGGCTGCCCACCCGCTGGCACGCGTCGGAAGCCGCGCTGAAGAACTATGCCGTGCTGCTGATGTGCCTGCGCGGGTCCGCCTGCATCTATCAGGGCGAGGAGTTGGGCCTGCCCGAGGCGGTCCTGACCTTCGAGGATCTTCAGGACCCCTATGGCAAGGAGTTCTGGCCCGAGTTCAAGGGCCGCGACGGCGCCCGCACGCCGATGGCCTGGGACGAGACCGCCAATGGCGGCTTTTCGGCCAATGCCAAGCCGTGGCTGCCGGTGCCGCTGGATCACGTGGCCCGCTCCGTCGCGGGGCAGCAGGGCGTCCCCGGATCGATGCTGGAACATTACCGCGCGGCGCTGCGCCTGCGTCGGGACCATCCGACGCTGAAGCATGGTGCGATGGACGCGATGTGGACGGCGGGCGATCTGGTACAGTTCCTGCGTCTGGGCGTGCAGACGCTGTTCTGCGCGTTCAACCTGGGCGACGGCACGGTGGAGGCGCGCTTGCCCGAGGGGCACTGGCACCCCGTCGGCGCGGACACGGGCGCGAAACCGCCCGCGCCCACCGTGACCCTTGGCCCGTGGGAGTTCTGCCTTGCCGGCCGCGACTAGGGCTTGATCTTCATCGACCCGCCGCCCTGCGTCGTCAGCCAGTCGGGCCAGCCGACATAGCGTTCCACCAGGAACAGGGCGGCGCAGGCGGCGATCACGCACAGCGCAAGGATCACCTTCCACACGGGTGGGGGGTGACGCACCCATTGCATCATGCGGATGAACCAGATGGGATTCATGTCTCCTCCGTGAAGCGCACCTTGCCGATATAGGGCAGGTTGCGGTTCGATTGGGCATAGTCGATGCCGTAGCCCACCACGAATTCATCGGGAATGGTGAAGCCGGTCCACGTTGCCTGCACCTCCACCTCCCGGCGGGAGGGTTTGTCGAGAAGGGCGCACACTTCCAGCCGTTTCGGTTCGCGCGATTTCAGCAGGCGGGTCACGTGGGACAGGGTGAAGCCCGT
This sequence comes from Falsirhodobacter sp. 1013, assembly GCF_051195255.1. Lineage (NCBI taxonomy): Bacteria > Pseudomonadati > Pseudomonadota > Alphaproteobacteria > Rhodobacterales > Paracoccaceae > Falsirhodobacter > Falsirhodobacter sp. 1013. The sequence continues at coordinate 42,269 of NZ_JBNJLK010000005.1, forward strand.
GTCCACGATGTCCTCCACCACCAGCACGTCGCGGCCGGCGATCTCTCCGCGCAGATCCTTCAGGATGCGCACTTCGCGGCTGGACCGCATGGCGTTTCCGTAGGAGGAGGCTTCGAGGAAATCCACCTCCACCGGCAGGCCAATCTCGCGCACGAGGTCGGCGATGAAGATGAAGCTGCCGCGCAGCAGGCCCACGACGACCAGCTTCTCGGTGCCCGCGTAATGGGTGGTGATCTCGCGCGCCAGGTCTTCCACCCGGGCCGCGATGGCCTTGGCCGAGATCATCTGGTCGATGACATATGGTTGTTTGGTCATGCTATCCCCTTGCACTTGGGGCACCGAGTAGCGAAAACCTGCGGGAAAGTCACGGAGGATGCCATGCCGACCCATCAGGAAACGCGGCGCCTGCCGTACACGGCGACGCAGATGTTCGATCTTGTGGCCGATGTCGGCGCCTATCCGCAGTTCCTTCCTTGGAACTCCGCCGCGCGCATCCGGTCCCGTACCCCGATCGAGAGTGGGGGGGAGGTGATGGAGGCCGACCTCGTCATCTCGTTCAAGGTGTTCCGGGAACGGTTCGGCAGCCGCGTGACGCTGTGGCCGGAACAGAAGAAGATCGACACAGAATACCTAGACGGGCCGTTCAAGTACCTGAAATCCACCTGGTCCCTCCGCGATCTGCCCGAGGGCGGGTGCGAGGTGCATTTCTTCGTCGACTTTGAATTCAAGAACGCGATCCTGCAAGGGATCATCGGCATGGTCTTCAACGAGGCGATGCAGCGGATCGTACGTGCCTTCGAAAAGCGCGCGGCGCAGCTTTACGGGCCGACCGCCGCCTGAAGCAGCGTCAGCGCATGGGCCACGGTGGCCCGGCGCACGCCGTCGCGGCCAAGGGGTCCGAAATCCACCGTTTCCGTATAGGTGCCTGTGGGGGTGGCGAGGCCGAAGCAGACGCGTCCCTCGGGCTTGTGTTCGGACCCGCCCGGACCCGCGATGCCCGTCACGCTGATGGCCAGCGTCGCGCCCGAACGTTCCCGAGCGCCTTCGGCCATCTGCCGCGCCACGGGTTCCGACACGGCGCCATGGGCGTCCAGCGCGTCTTGCCTGACGCCCAGCATCTCTCGCTTGGCCGCGTTGGAATAGGTGACGAAGCCGCGTTCGTACACCTTCGACGATCCGGCGTTGTCCGTCAGCGCGGCCGAGATCAGGCCGCCGGTGCAGCTTTCCGCCGTGGCGACGGTGATGCCGGCGGCCAGCGCGCGTTGCTGGAAGGACAGCCAGCTCACATCAGCACCCCGTGGGCGATGCCGGCGGCGATCACGGTGGCGATGCCGGCGAACAGGCCCGCCCACAGGTCATCGGTCATCACGCCCGTCACGCCGCCGCTGCGATCGGCGCGACCCACCAGCCAGGGCTTCCAGATGTCGAACAGGCGGAAGAACAGGAAGGCCGCCACCCAGCCGGGGTAGGCGATCGCTTCGTCCCGCCACCAGAAGGCGGCGGCGGGAAACAGAAGGGCAAGCCATTGGCCCGCCACCTCGTCAATGACGAACTCGGACGGATCCTCATGCGCGCCCGTCAACTCGCGCGACAGGGCCCAGAAGCCCAGCGCGGTGACGGCCAGCGTCGCCAGCACCAGAACCGGAAAGCCGAGAAAGCGGTCGATCAGCAGGCCAAGGACGATGGCCCCCGCCGATCCCCATGTGCCCGGGCCGGGGCGCAGCAGCCCGAGGCCGAAGCCAAGGCAGATCAGCCGCGTCATGCCGACACCAGCACCACGGTGGCGAGGGAGGCGATGCCTTCCTCCCGCCCCGTGAAGCCCAGCTTTTCGGACGTGGTGGCTTTGACCGAAACGAGGCCCACGTCCACGCCCATGATGGCGGCCAGCGCCGCGCGCATGGCCTGCGCCACAGGGCCGATCTTCGGGTATTCACACACCAGCGTCACGTCGCAGTTCGACAGGCGGTAGCCGCGGGCGCGGACCCGCTCCATCGCGTGGCGCAGGAAGATGTGGCTTTCCGCGCCCTTCCACTTCATGTCGGACGGCGGGAAGTGCTGGCCGATGTCGCCCTCGGCCAGCGCGCCATAGATCGCGTCGGTCAGGGCGTGCATGCCCACATCGGCGTCGGAATGGCCCTGAAGCCCGCGCCCGTGCGGCACCTTCACGCCGCACAGCCAGACGTGATCCCCGTCCCCGAAGCGGTGCACGTCATAGCCGTTGCCCATCCGGATATCCATGTCGCGCCCTTTCAGCATACCTTCGGCCCGCGCGAAATCGGCGGGCCATGTCACCTTGATGTTGGTTTCGTCGCCGTCCACGATGGCCACGTCAAGACCTGCCGCCCGCGCCACCTCCACATCATCGGCGGCACCACCGGGATGGGCCAGGTGGGCGGCAAGGATCGCGTCGTAGCGGAAGCCCTGCGGCGTCTGCGCGCGCCAGAGGTTGCTGCGGTCGGCGGTGCCGGTCACATGGGCCTCCCCCCTCCACAACGCGTCGGTGACGGGCAGGGCGGGGGCGGCGCCTTCGGCCGTGTCCAGCGCCGCCACCACGCGGTCGATCACGGCGCGCGGCACCAGCGGGCGGGCGCCGTCATGGATCAGCACGCGCGTCACGCCCTGACCTTCCAAGGCGCGCAGGGCGTTCAGAACGGATTCGGCGCGGGTGGCGCCGCCTTCCACCATTTCCACGCCCAAGGGCTCCGCCCAAGGGCGGTCATCGGGGTGGATCACCAGCAGGCGGCGCAGGCCGGCAAAAGCGTCCAGCGTGTGGGACAGGATGGGGCGGCCGTTCAGGGGGCGCCATTGCTTGGGCACCCCGCCGCCCGCGCGGCTGCCGCGTCCGGCGGCGACGATGATGGCAACTGTGGTCATTTCCATGCTATGACACGCCGGACCCGCCGGGTGAAGTACAGTGTTTGCGTGTCAAACGGGCTTTCTGCACAATAAACAGGCGTATGCTTCTGTCGGGTCGCCAAAATCATTTCGAAAATTTGTAATATGTCAGCACGTGGCGTAATCGGAAGCTGACGCTCAAGGATTAGGCATTTGTCCATTCAGATCGACTCCGTGACACTCGACCCTCCGGTGCTTCTGGCCCCGCTGGCCGGGATCACGGACTTGCCCTTCCGCCAGCTTGTGGCGCGCTTCGGCGCCGGTCTTGTCGTGTCCGAGATGGTGGCGAGCCAGGAGGTCGTGCAGGCCAAGCCCGCCGCCCGCGCCAAGGCGGAACTGGGGTTCGGCGATCACGCCACCTCGGTCCAGCTGGCGGGGCGGGACGCCTACTGGATGGCCGAGGCCGCGCGCTATGCCGAAGGGCAGGGCGCGCGCATCATCGACATCAACATGGGCTGCCCGGCGAAACGGGTGGTGGCGGCGGGCGGCAACGGGGCCTGCGGGTCGGCGCTGATGCGCGAGCCGGACCTGGCCCTGCGCCTGATCGAGGCGGTGGCGGGCGCCGTCGGCATTCCCGTGACGCTGAAGATGCGGCTGGGCTGGGATCATGACAGCCTGAACGCGCCGCAGATCGCGAAGGCGGCGGAAGGCGCGGGCATCCGCATGGTGACGATCCACGGCCGCACGCGCTGCCAGTTCTACAAGGGGCAGGCCGACTGGGCCGCCATCCGCGCCGTGAAGGACGCGGTGCGCATTCCCGTCATCGCCAATGGCGACATCGTGGACAGCGCCACCGCCGCGACGGCGCGGCAGATGTCGGGCGCGGACGGCGTGATGATCGGGCGGGGCGCGCAGGGGCGGCCGTGGTTGCTGGCGCAGGTGGCGGCGGCGCTGCACGGCCGCCCGGCGCCCGTGGTGCCGCAAGGGCCGGCGCTGGCGGACATGGTGGTGGAGCATTACGAAAGCATGTTGTCCTTCTATGGCATCGATCTGGGCGTGAAGGTCGCCCGCAAGCATCTGGGCTGGTATCTGGAGGCCGCGAACGTCCCGAAGGGCGACGTCCTGACCCGCGACCTGCCGGCGGACGTGATCCGCGGCCTGCGCGACGCCCTGACCGCCCCGCAAGGACAGGCGGCATGACGCCCGGATCGTTCATTCCCGCCCAACTGCCCAGCGGCACGATCTGGGCCAGCCTGCCGGTGCCCGCGCTGCTGCTGGACGCGAAGAACGACATCGTCGCCATCAATCCGGTGGCGGAAAGCTTCCTCAACGCCTCGGAAAAGAACCTGCTGAACGAACCGGCGCTGGACCGCCTGTCGATCGACGCCCCTATGGACGAGGCGCTGGCCCGCGTGCGGCGCAATCAGGCGGCGATGTTCATCAACGACGTGGATGTGACGACGGGCGAAAAGGCCCCCGTGCAGTGCAACATCCAGATCGCGCCCTTGGCGGATCGTCCCGACCTTGTCATGTTGCTGATCTCTCCGCGTGACATCGCGGACCGCCTGGGGCGCGTGGCGGCGGTGCGGTCGGCCGCCCGGTCGGCCATCGGCATGGCCGAGATGCTGGCGCATGAGATCAAGAACCCGCTGGCCGGCATCGCGGGCGCGGCGCAGCTGATCGCCATGAACCTGTCGGCCGAGGATCGCGAGTTCGCGGACCTGATCGTCGAGGAAACGCACCGCATCGTGAAGCTGCTGGAACAGGTGGAGCAGTTCGGCAACGTCCGCCCGCCGGACCGCCGCGCCGTGAACATCCATGACGCGCTGGACCGCGCCCGCCGGTCGGCCATGGTGGGCTTCGCCGCGCAGATGGTGATCGAGGAGGATTACGACCCCTCGCTTCCCGCAACCTTTGCCGATCCCGACCAGCTGATGCAGGTGTTCCTGAATCTGATCAAGAACGCGGCCGAGGCGTCGGGCAGCCGGGGCGGCACCATCCGCCTGCGGACGTTCTACGACCTTGCGCTGCGCTTGCGGCGGACGGACGGCAAGGGTTCGCTTCCCTTGCAGGTGGAAGTCATCGACGACGGCCCCGGCGTCAAGCCCGAGATCGCCGCCTCCATCTTCGACCCCTTCGTGTCGGGGCGCGAAAACGGGACGGGGCTGGGGCTGGCGCTGGTGTCGAAGATCATTTCGGACCATGGGGGCATCATCTCCGTGGATTCCATGCCGGGGCGGACGGTCTTCCGCGTGTCGCTGCCCATGGCGCCCCGCGAGGCGCCCACGAACAAGTTGGAGGTCTGAGAGATGGACGGAACGATCCTCGTTGCGGATGACGACCGCACGATCCGCACGGTGCTGACGCAGGCGCTGACGCGCGCGGGCTGCAAGGTGCATGCGACCTCCTCGCTTCTGACGCTGATGCGGTGGGTGGAGGAAGGGAAGGGCGATCTCGTCATTTCGGACGTGATGATGCCCGACGGGAACGGGCTGGAAGCGCTGCCCCGCATCGCCCAGCTTCGCCCGGGGCTTCCGGTCATCGTCATCTCGGCGCAGAACACGATCATGACGGCCATTCAGGCCGCCGAGGCGGAGGCCTTCGACTATCTGCCCAAGCCCTTCGACCTGCCGGACCTGATGAAGCGGTCGGCGCGGGCGCTGGAATCGAAGCGCCGCGTTCCGAACCGTCCCGCGCCGGCGCGCGAAGGGTCCGACGATCTGCCGCTGGTTGGCCGCACGCCGGCGATGCAGGCGCTGTACCGGCTGGTGGCGCGGGTGATGAACACGGATCTGCCCGTGCTGATCACCGGCGAGTCTGGCACCGGCAAGTCCCTGATCGCCCGCGCGATCCACGATTTTTCCGATCGGCGGGCGCAGCCCTTCATCATGGCGCAGGCGTCGGACCTGCAAGGAGCGGATGGCCCCGCCACGCTGATGGCGCGGGCCAAGGGCGGCAGCCTCGTCTTCGACGAGGTGGCCGATTACAGCGACGAGGCGCAGGGCCGCATCGTGCGCCTTCTGGACCAGATGGGCGAACAGGCGCCGCGCATCATGTCCACCTCGCAATCCGATCTTCAGGTGCGGATGGAACAGGGGGCGTTCCGGCAGGACCTGTTCTATCGTCTGGGGGGCGTGACGCTGCACGTGCCCGCGCTGCGCGAACGGGTGGACGACATCCCGCTGCTGGCCGAACATTTCCTGGCCCGGGGCGAACGGGACATGGGCTCCACCCGTCGTCTGTCGCCCGAGGCGCGGGAGCTGGTGCGCGCCTATGGCTGGCCCGGCAACGTCCGGCAGCTGGAAAACACGCTGCGCCGCCTGATCGTCACCTCGGCCGAGGCGGAGATCACGAAGGCCGAGGTGGAAGCCGTCCTTGGCAACCAGCCGGTGATGGAGCCCTTGAAGGGTGGTGGCGAGGGCGAGAAGCTCTCGGCCTCGGTCGCGCGGCATCTGAAGCGGTATTTCGACCTGCATGGCGGCGCGCTGCCGCCCCCGGGCGTGTATCAGCGCATCCTTCGCGAGGTGGAGGGCCCGCTGATCGAAATCGCGCTGGACGCCACCGCCGGCAACCAGGCGAAATGCGCCGATCTGCTGGGGATCAATCGCAATACCCTGCGCAAGAAGATCACCGACCTCGATATCCGCGTGACACGGCGGCGCAAGCTGATGTAAATCGGCAACAGAAGAAGCAGCGGGGGACCACCCTCGCCGAATGAGGCAGGTCCCTTCCGTGCGATCCGCGGCACGACATACAACGTTCTCGCGCCTGCTGCGCTTGCGCCGGCAGCGCCGCGTGAAGACGGCGGCCACGTTCACGCTTGTGGCGCTGGGCCCGGTGCTGACGGCGGTGACGCTGGTTTTCCTGGGACCCATGGACCTGTCCAGCAGTTCGCCGATGCTGCGTCTGCTGCTGCTGACGGACCTGATCTATGTGCTGGCGGTGGCCACTTTGGTCATCGCGCGGGTGGCGCAGATTGTGGCAGATCGCCGCAGCAAGTCGGCCGGATCGCGCCTGCACCTGCGTTTGTCGGGGGTGTTCGCGCTGGTCGCGCTGATCCCGACGATCCTCGTGGCCGTCTTCGCCGTGGTCACGCTGAACATCGGGTTGGAAGGCTGGTTTTCGGACCGGGTGCAGCGGGTGGTAGGCAACTCCCTCGCCGCCGCGCAGGCCTATGAGGCCGAACACCGCGAGGATCTGATCGCCGACGCGCAGGCATTGGCCCGTTATCTGGACGCGGCCAAGCGCAGCAGCGTCTTCCTTCAGGACGACCAGTTGCGCCCGATCCTGAGCCAGGGGCAGGAGCTGGTGCAGCGCGGGCTGCGTGAGGCGTATCTGATCGACGGCGGCGGCGACCTGCGCACCCGCGGCGACCGCAGCTACCTGTTCGATTTCGACCACCCCACACGCGAGCAGATCGAGCAGGCGCGCACCGTCGGCTATTTCCTGATCCAGGACTGGGCGCATGACGAATTCCGCGCGCTGGTGCATCTGGACGCGTTCCCGGACCGTTACCTGTACGTTACGCGGGAAGTGGACGGCCAGATCCTGAGCCTTCTGGACGACACGCGCGAGACCGTGCGGCTGTATCACCAGCTGGAGGCGGATCGCGGGCGAATGCTGTTCGAGTTCGCGCTTCTGTATCTGGGCTTCGCGGTCATCCTGATCCTGGCCGCCGTGTGGTTGGGCCTGTGGTTCGCCGAACGTCTGGCCGGACCTGTGGGGCGGCTGGCCGGCGCGGCGCAGCGCGTGGGCGCGGGCGATCTGGACGTGCAGGTGACCGAGGAGGATGGCGATGACGAGATCGCGATGCTGGGTCGCCTTTTCAACCAGATGACCCGCCAACTGAAGCACCAGCGCGACGACCTGCACCACAGCCATGCCGTGGTGGAACGGCGGAGGCGCTTGTTCGATTCCGTGCTGTATTCCATCACCGCCGGGGTGATCGGTTTGGACGCGGGCGGGCGAGTGGACTTCATCAACCGGGCGGGCCGGCGTCTTCTGGACATGGAAACGACCGATCTGCCGCTGGAGGTGGCCGTGCCGGAATTCGCGACCCTGTTCCACCGCCTGCGCGAGATGGGTGGCACGGTGCAGGAGGAGATCCGCCTGAACCGCAAGGGCAAGCTGGAAAGCCTGCTGGTGCGGATGTCGGTTCGGGAAACGCCCGAAGGACTGGAAGGCTATGTTGTGGCCTTCGACGACGTGACCGACCTTGTCAGCGCGCAGCGGCTGGCGGCCTGGGGCGACGTGGCCCGCCGCATCGCGCATGAGATCAAGAACCCCCTGACGCCCATCCAGCTGTCGGCCGAACGGATCAAGCGCAAGTTCCGCCCGCTGGTCGGCGACATGGCCGGCGATCTGGAGCAGTATACCGACGTGATCGTGCGCCAGACGAACGACCTGCGGCGTATCATCGACGAATTCTCGCGTTTCGCGCGGATGCCGGAACCGGACCGCCGCGAACGCGACCTTGTGAAGATCGTAAGGGACGCGACGGTGTTGCAGGCGGGGCTTCATGTGCAGGCGGACCTGCCGGAGGAGCCGATGGTGGTGGATGTCGATGAAACCATGATCTCTCAGGTGTTGACGAACCTGTTGAAGAACGCCGGGGAAGCCATTGAAGAAGCAGGAGTTCTGGACGGGATAGTGAAGCTGTCCCTGCGGGCGGAGGCCGAAGCGGCGGTGATCCGCATCGCCGACAACGGCTGCGGCCTTCCACCGGATCGATCCCGCCTGTTCGAGCCCTATGTCACGACCAGAGAGAAGGGCACGGGGCTGGGATTGGCGATCGTCAAGAAAATCGTGGAAGAACATGGGGGAACGCTGTCCTTGACCGACGCGCCCGTGTTCGAGGGACAGACGCGTGCGGGTGCGCTGGCCGAAATACGACTGCCGCGCAACCTGCGCCGCCGCAAGAACGGAGAGGGTAAATGAGCAGCATCCTGATCGTGGACGATGAACGCGACATCCGCGAACTGATCGGCGACATCCTGCGGGACGAAGGCTTCGCGGTGCGGCTGGCCGGGAATTCCGATGACTGCATGGCCGAGATCAACGCCGAGCCGCCGTCGCTGATGATCCTGGACATCTGGCTGAAGGACAGCCGGATGGACGGAATCGACATCCTGAAGACGGTGAAGCGCAACAATCCGGACGTGCCGGTCGTCATCATATCGGGGCATGGCAACATCGAGATCGCGGTCGCGGCGATCAAGCAGGGCGCCTACGACTTCATCGAAAAGCCGTTCAACATCGACCAGCTGATGGTGGTGGTGACCCGGGCGATGGAAACCTCGCGGCTGCGGCGCGAAAACAGCGAGTTGCGCCGCAAGGACGTCACCTCGTCCGAGATGCTGGGCAATTCGACGGCCTTCCGCACGTTGCGCCAGAACCTGGACAAGGTGACGAAGTCCAACGCCCGCGTGATGCTGGCCGGTCCGGCGGGTTCGGGCAAGGAGATGGCGGCGCGGTATATCCACTCCAACTCCGCCCGGGCCGAGGCAGCCTTTGTCACCGTATCCTCGGCCGGGATCGAGCCGGAGCGGATGGAGGAGGTGCTGTTCGGTCGCGAAACGGAGCGTGGGCTGGAAAAGGGCCTTCTGGAACAGGCGCATGGCGGCATCGTTTATCTGGACGAAGTGGCGGACATGCCGCTGGGCACCCAGTCGAAGCTGCTGCGTGTGCTGGTGGAACAGCAGTTCACCCGCGTAGGTGGCGTGGAAAAGGTGAGAGTGGATCTGCGGGTGATCTCCTCCACCTCGCGCGATCTGCGGGCCGAGATTGCGGCGGGCCGGTTTCGGCAGGAGTTGTACGATCGGCTGAACGTGGTGCCAATCCATGTGCCGCCGCTGTCCGAACGCCGGGATGACATCCCCGATCTGGCGCGGCATTTCATCGACCTGCTGCACCGGGCGCAGGGCCTGCCCTTGCGCCGCCTGTCGCCCGACGCCGAGGCGACATTGCAGACGATGCCCTGGCCCGGAAACGTGCGGCAGTTGCGCAACGTGATCGAACGCGTGCTGATCCTGGGCGAAAGCCCCGGCCCGATCGAGCCTGCGGAGCTTCCGGGCCGCGACGGCGCGCCCGCGGCCAGCGAGGGGTTGACCATCGGCGGCCTCGTGGCCACCATGGCCCTGCGCGAGGCGCGTGAGCTGTTCGAGCGGGAATACCTGCTGGCCCAGATCAACCGTTTCGGCGGCAACATCAGCCGCACCGCCAGCTTTGTCGGGATGGAGCGCTCGGCGCTGCACCGCAAGCTGAAGTCGCTGGGCGTGGTCAAGGCCAATGGCGGCACCCACGAGGATGACGCATGAAGATCATCATCTGCGGCATCGGGCAGGTCGGCTGGCAGATCGCGCGGCAGTTGTCGGGCGAACGCAACGACGTGACGGTCGTGGACATGACGGCCGACCTTGTGCGGCGGGCGACGGAAACGCTGGATGTGCAGGGCGTGATCGGTTTTGCCAGCTACCCCGACGTGCTGGAACGGGCGGGGGCCAAGGACGCGGACATGATCGTGGCCGCCACCCGCTCGGACGAGGTGAACATGGTCATCTGCCAGGTGGCCCATTCGATCTTCGAGGTGCCGCGCAAGGTGGCGCGATTGCGGGCGCAAAGCTATCTCGACGCGATCTATGCCGATCTGTACCGGACCGGCCACATGCCCATCGACGTCGTCATCTCCCCCGAAAAGGAGGTGGCGGAGGCGGCGCTGCAACGTCTGGCCGCGCCCCACGCCTTTGACACCGAAAGTTTCATGGACGGGCGGGCGCAGCTTCTGGGGCTGGCGCTGGACGAAAACTGCCCGGTGCTGAACACCCCCCTGCGGCAGTTGAGCGAGCTGTTCTCCACCCTGCGGGCGACGGTGGTGGGCGTGCGCCGCGACGGCAAGCTGTTCGTGCCGGACGCCGACGCGCAATTGCTGCTGGACGATTCCGTTTATCTGTTCACCCATTCCGACGACGTGTCCCGCATGATGGAGATTTTCGGCAAGGCCCGCCACGCGCAGGAACGGGTCGTCATCATCGGCGGCGGGGCCGTGGGCCTGACGGTCGCGAAGGCGTTGGAGCGGCAGACCGGCCGCATCCGCGCCAAGCTGATCGAGCGTGACCGCGGCCGGGCCGAGGCCGCGGCCGACGCGCTGGACCGGACGATCGTGCTGAACGGTGATGGGATGGACGGTGCCCTGCTGGAGGAGGCCGACATCCGCAACGCGGACGCGGTCCTCGCGTTGACGGATGACGACAAGACGAACCTTCTGGCCGCCGTCCGCGCGAAGGAGGCGGGGTGCCCCCTGTCCATCGCGCTGGTGAACGACGCGTCGCTGGTGGCGCTGATGGGGCCCCTGGGGATCGACGCGCATATCAACCCGCGCGCCACCACCGTGTCGTCGATCCTGCGCTATATCCGGCACGGGCGCGTGCGGCAGATCTATGCCATCGGCGATTCCGAGGCGGAGATGATCGAGGCGCAGGTGCTGTCCACCTCTTCGCTTTCGGGGCGCCTGATCCGCGACATCGAGTTTCCGCGCAACGTGCTGGTCGGCGGCGTCCTCAAGGGTGACCGGATGATGAAGCCCGTGCCCGACCTGCGGGTGGAGGAGGGCGACATCATCGCCATCTTCGCGACGACCGCCGACGTGCCGGAGGTCGAGCGGTTGCTGCAAGTGTCGATCGACTTCTTCTGATGCCCCGCCTGCGCAGCCTTCCCCTTCTGATCTGGATGGGTGCGATCGGCGCGCTGGCCATGTATGTGCCCGCCGCCCATGCGCTGGTGCGGGGGGAGATGCCGATCTCGCGCGCATTCTTTTATGCCGGCACGCTGTTTCTGGTGGTTCTGGCCATGCTGGCCATCGCGACCGCGCAGCGGCGGCCGAACGACGTGGCGCGGGCGCATCTGGCGGCCATCGTCACCGCCTATCTGGTCATGCCGGTGATGTTCGCGGTGCCCTTCCGCTGGTCGGTGCCGGACACCAGCTTCCTGAACGCCTGGTTCGAGATGCTGTCCTCGTTCACGACAACGGGGGCGACGCTGTACGAGATGCCCGGTCGCCTGTCCGAGACCCTGCACCTGTGGCGGGCGATCGTGGGCTGGCTGGGCGGGTTCTTCGTGCTGCTGACGGCCGTGGCGATCATGGGGCCGATGAACCTGGGCGGGACCGAGGTGATTTCGGGCCGTCCGCCCGGCCGCCCGAACCTCGGCGCGTGGATCGAAGTGGCGGATGCGGATGAACGCATCGTCCATCACGCCCAAACTATCTTTCCCGTCTATGCCGGACTGACCCTGGTCCTGTGGGTTCTTCTTCTGGTGTCGGGGGAGCCGGGGATCTATGCCTTGTCCTATGCGATGGGGACACTGTCCACCTCGGGCATCGCGCCCGGACCGGGATTCGCGCATCAGCCCAACCTGCATCTGGGCGAGCTGTTCGTGTTCGTGTTCTTCGCCGTGGCGATCAGCCGGCGCTTCGTGCCGGGGATGGCGCTGATGGACCGGTCCTATCGCCTGCGGGACAATCCCGAGATCCAGTTCGCGGCGCTTCTGATGCTGACGGCGCCGACGGCGCTGATCCTGCGCCACTGGCTGGGCAATGTGGATTACACGGGTGGGCTGGTGGATTTCGCGCAGGCCTTGTGGGGCAGCCTTTTCACCACGCTCAGCTTCATGACGACGACGGGGTACGTGTCCGGCGGGTGGGACGTGACGCGCGGCTGGTCGGGGCTGGACAGTTCAGGGTTGATCCTGCTGGGGCTGGCGACCGTGGGGGGCGGCGTGGGCACTGCGGCGGGGGGCGTGACCCTGCTGCGCGTTTATGCCCTGTACCGCCATGCGCAGCGGGAAATGCAGCGGATCGTGCATCCGTCCTCCATCGGCGGGGGCGGGGCGGTGGCCCGGCGCATCCGCAATGATGGGGCCTATGTGGCGTGGATCTTCATCATGCTGTTTGGCCTGACGGCGGCCGTGGCCATGCTGGCGCTGGCCTTGACCGGAATGGCGTTCGAACCCGCGCTGATCCTGTCCATGTCGGCGCTGAGCACGACGGGGCCGCTCGCTTCCGTCGCGGGGGAGGTGCCGATTTCCTGGGCCGCGCAGGGCAGCGCCGCCAAGATCATCCTTGGGGTGGCGATGATCCTGGGGCGTGTTGAAACCCTTGCCGTGCTGGCCTTGCTCACCCCCGCCACCTGGCGGCGTTAACCTTTTTTGGGTCTGGAATATCATCAGGTTCCGCATCATATTATGAGTTGCTTCCGGACCAGGGCCGGAGGGAAGAGGGCAAAAACAATAATGATAAGGCAAAGCACGAATGGCCGCTGATAAGCAGAACCTCCAGGATGCCTTCCTGAACCACGTCCGCAAAGCCAAGGTTCCTGTCACGATCTTCCTGATCAACGGGGTCAAGTTGCAGGGCGTCATCACCTGGTTCGACAATTTCTGCGTTCTCCTGCGTCGGGATGGACAATCGCAGCTTGTCTACAAGCACGCGATTTCGACGATCATGCCGGGCGCGCCCATCAACCTTTATGAAGGTGAAGACTGATTTCGGAACAAGATCTCCACACCACCGAGGCGGCGCCGACGCGCGCCTATGTCCTTCACCCCGACATGAAGGCGCAGCGCACGCGGCGTCTTCCGGAACATGGGCTGGCCGAGGCGGTGGCGCTGGCCGCCGCCTTGCCGGGATTGGACGTCGTGGGGGCCGATGTGGTGCGGGTGTCCAAGGCGACGCCGGCCACCCTGTTCGGGTCCGGCAAGGTCGAGGAACTGGCCCAGCGGCTGAAGGCCGAAGAGGTGGATCTGGTGCTGGTGGACGGCCCCGTGACACCGGTGCAGCAGCGCAATCTGGAAAAGGAATGGGGGGTCAAGCTTCTGGACCGGACCGGCCTGATCCTGGAAATCTTCGCCGACCGCGCGCGCACCAATGAAGGCGTGCTGCAGGTGGAACTGGCGGCGCTGTCCTATCAGCGGACGCGGCTGGTGCGCGCCTGGACCCACCTTGAACGCCAGCGCGGCGGATTCGGCTTTGTCGGCGGCCCTGGCGAGACGCAGATCGAGGCCGACCGACGCGCCATCGACGACCAGATGATCCGCTTGCGGCGGCAGCTGGACAAGGTGGTGCGGACGCGCGAGCTGCATCGCGCGGCGCGGCGCAAGGTGCCGTTCCCGATCGTGGCGCTGGTGGGCTATACCAACGCCGGCAAGTCCAGCCTGTTCAACCGCATGACAGGGGCGGAGGTTCTGGCCAAGGACATGCTGTTCGCCACGCTGGACCCGACCATGCGTGCGGTGGAGCTTCCGACCGGGTTCAACATCATCCTGTCGGACACGGTGGGCTTCATCTCGGACTTGCCGACGCAGTTGGTGGCCGCCTTCCGCGCCACGCTGGAGGAGGTGCTGGAGGCCGACCTGATCCTGCATGTCCGGGACATCGCGCATCCCGAAAGCGCCGAACAGGCGGCCGATGTGGGTGACATCCTGGACAGTTTGGGTGTCAACCCGGCCGTTCCGATGTACGAGGTGTGGAACAAGCTGGACCTTGTCGATGACACCGCGCGTGCGGCCATTCTGGACCGTGGCCGGTCGGATCGGGTCTTCCCGATCTCTGCCCTGACGGGGGAAGGGTTGCCAGCGCTGATCGAGGCGATGACGACGGCGCTGGACGACGAACGCCACGTGGAAACGGTGCTGCTGTCCTTTGCCGAAGGGCGCAAGCGGGCCTGGCTGCACGAACAGGGCGTGGTGGAGGAGGATACCGCCACCGAGGACGGGCACCGTCTGACGCTGCGCTGGTCGGCGCGCCAACGGGCCCGTTTCTCGGAGCTCTAGACTTCCTCGATCGTGACGATGGATGAGGGGATCGCCAATTCCCGCATCTGCTCCTCATACCCCTCGGATGTGCGCAACCGTTCCAGCTTCGCGGCGTACCGCTCGCGGATCATGGCCTCGGCCGCGGCCACGGCCGGGTCCTGCCGCAGCGTTGCCATCAGGGTAGCCAGACGATCCGCATGGCGCGTGGCGCTCTTGTCTTCGACCTCGTTCCGGTCGAAGCGGCGGAAATAGTCGATGTTGTACTTGTCGTGATTGTTCAGAACGTCGCCCCGCAGGCGGCGCATCAGGTATTCCTCATGCGTTTTGACGCCGTAATGGTTCACCTGCGCGAAATCGTAGCCCTTGCTTTGCCGGGTCTGGCGCCAGGTCATGATGTTGCCATCGATCGGCTTGGCCGAGCCGTTGATCCACGGAAGGCCGCGCGGGTTCGGCTTCTTTTTCTCGGCCCGGGGGCGGTGGATGGCGAGACGCAGGTAATCCTCTTTCCGGAACAGGGTCTTGACGCCGTAGCCGGGGTTGAAGTCATCGTTCGCGGCGCGGGTCAGGCGCTGCGTCACGGGTTCCGGCCCGTAATGCGGGATGTGGGAGGATCCGAAGAAGCGCCACGTGACCGCCATGGCGTCCGTGTCGGTCTCCTTCATCAGGTCGATCAGGCTGTTGACGTCGCCGCCTTCGGTCTTGATCGTCAGGAATTCGTCGAAATCCATCACCATGATGTAGTCGGAGGACTTTACCAGCGGATGCCCGGTGGCGCGTTTCAGCGCACGCGACTGGGGCGGCAGTTCCCGCATGGGGCCGTTTTCCATGCGCGTCACCAGCCCTAGGGCGGCCAGCGCGTCCAGCATCTCATCCGTGCCGTCGGTGCAGTCGTTGGTGTAGGCGAGGATGTCGGTGAAGCCCAGAAGGTGGTGATAGGCCACCCATTCCAGAACATAGGGGCCTTCGTCCTTGGCCATCGTGACGAGCGTGATGCGCCCGTATTTCGAAGCGTTCGGCCCGTCGGGCAGCGCCGCCTTGCGGGCGTCCAGATCGTTCAGGAAGGCGTCCGGGTCCAGCTTGACGGTGGCCTTGCGTTCGGCCTGTTCCTTTTCGTCCTTGGCCTCGCGCGGTTTCTTTTCCTTCGGCGCCGGGGCGGGCAGGCTGTCGTAATCGGCCAGATCATGGTCGATCAGGTAGGTGCCCAGCCAGCTGGTCGCCGGGGGCAGGCCGCCCGGCATGCCGCCGGTGTATTTGCGCAGCCAGCGGGAATAAAGGTGCACCGACAGGCTGCCCTCACGCTCCAACTGTTCTTCAAGGCGTTCGCGTTCCGGCGGCTTCACAAGGCGCTTGCGGTCGTTGAAGGCGACGGGGAAGAAGGTGTTGGTGGGCTGGGCCTTCGCGATCTCTCCGCTGTCTTGGGCGAACCAGGTCAGCGCTTCGGGGCCGGTGGAGCCCCAGGACAGGCTTTCCAGACGCACGGCGACGCCTTCGGACCGCTTCTGTTCCAGTTCGCGCCGGAACTTGCCCTTGGACCATGGGGGGATCGGGAAGTCGGCCGTCAGGAAGTCCATCATGGCTTTCAGGGTCTGCGAGTCCGCGGGCAGGCCCATGATGGCGTTGCCCAGAAGCAGGCGGTCCTCACGCTCGTGCCCGATGAACCAGCGCAGGTCGGCGGGGAAGGGTTGCAGGGCGATCACGTCGGTGTCGGCCCAGACATTGCCTTCCTGCGCGATCATGCGCACGCGGAACACGTCGGCGTGGATGGCAGGGCTTTGGGCCTTGTCGTGCATCAGGATGCGGTCGGTGTCCCACACCTCGCGCGCGTTCACGACATGCGCGCCTTCGGGCACGTTCGGCACGTCCTCATAGGTGTAGAGGGTGTAGTCGTGGCCCAGCCGAAGGAAGGATTTTATCGAGGCGATTTCCATCCATGACAAGGGGCCACCGATCCAAAGCGATCCGATCCGTGCGCGTTCCGTCATGACATCCTTCCCTGGCCCGGTCCTGCACGATGATTGGACGCTGGGCCCCCGCACTGTCAAGGCGTGAACGGCCGCTTTGGGACAATCGCGGCCTGCAACCGCCGACGGCACAAAAGAAAAGAGCCGCCCCGAAGGGCGGCTCCCGCATCCGATCCGGAAGGAAATCAGATCTCGTCGAGCGCGTCGATCGCGGTCTGAAGCTCTTCTTTCGAGACTTCCTTGTCCGTCACGGTTGCGCCGGACACGATGTGATCGACGACCTTGTCTTCGAACAGCGGCGCGCGCAGCTGCTGCTGCATCTGCGGGTTCTTCTGCACGAACTCGAAGAAGGCACGTTCCTGGCCGGGGTACTGGCGGGCCTGGTTCAGGACGGCTTGCGTCATTTCCTGATCCGTCACCTGCACGTCGGCCTTGCGGCCGATCTCGGCCAGCAGCAGGCCCAGACGCACGCGGCGGACGGCCAGCTTCTGATGCTCGTCCGTCGGCTCGATGCTGCCGTGGTTGTGGTCGTGATCGTCCGGATGCTCTTCATGATACAGCTGGTGGGCGATCTGGCCGGCTTCGGCTTCGACCAGCGACGGGGGAAGGTCGAAGCTGACCATGCCGTCCAGCTGGTCCAGCAGGGCGCGCTTCATGACGGCGCGCGAGGCACCGGCGTATTCCGCTTCCAGACGGCCCGAGATCTGGGCCTTCAGGGCGGCCAGGTCTTCCGCGCCGTATTTCTTGGCCAGCTCGTCGTTCAGTTCGGCTTCGGCCGGGGCCTTGACGGCCTTCACCTTGCACTCGAACAGGGCTTCCTTGCCGGCCAGGTGCGAGGCGCCGTAGTTCTCGGGGAAGGTGACCTTCACCTCGACGTCGTCATCGGCCTTGGCACCGACCAACTGCTCTTCAAAACCCGGGATGAACGAGCCCGAGCCGAGAACGAGCGGATAGTCCTCGGCGGTGCCGCCTTCGAACACTTCGCCGTCGACCGAACCCTTGAAGTCGATCACGATCTGGTCGCCGTCCTTGGCCTTGGAGCCTTTCTTGCGATCCGCGAAGGTCTGGGCCGAGGAGGCCAGGTTCTTCAGCGCTTCGTCGACGGCCGAATCATCGGCCTTCACGACCAGACGCTCCAGCGTGACGGAGGAGGTGTCGAGGTCCGGGATCTCCGGCAGGGCCTCGTAGGTCATTTCGACCACGACGTCCTGACCTTCCTTCCACTCCTCGCCGCCGACCATCTTGACGTCGGGCTGCAGGGCGGGGCGGTCGCCGGTCTTTTCGAAGTGATCCTTCATCGCGCCGTCGATGGCGTCCTGCATGGCATCGCCGAGGATGCGCGGGCCGAACTGCTTTTTCAGCATGGCCATCGGGACCTTGCCCTTGCGGAAGCCCTTCATCTCGATCTCGGGCTGCGCCTCGATCAGCTTTTCCTGCACCTTGGCGTCAAGGTCGGCCGCCGGAACGGTGATCGTGTAGCTGCGTTTCAGACCTTCGTTCAGGGTCTCGGTGACCTGCATGTGATCGTCCTTCTCAAACCTTTTGTGGTGCGGGTGGAGGGACTTGAACCCCCACGCCTTGCGGCGCCAGAACCTAAATCTGGTGCGTCTACCAATTTCGCCACACCCGCAAACCGTCAGGCCGCCCGGATGGGCGGCCCGCTGTCCGCAGCCTTCTAGCAAAGCGCATGCGCGGATGCGAGAGCAAAAAGCGTCACATGCCCAGCTTGCGGAAGACCTTTGGCAGGAGGTTGGGAAGATCCTCGGCGATCAGTCCAGGTCCGAACTGGCGCGCGCATTCGATGTGCAGCCAAGCGCCGGTTTCGGCGGCGTCGAACGGAAACCAGCCGCGCGCCAGCAGGCCCGTGATCATGCCCGCCAGAACATCGCCGGCGCCGGCCGTGGCCAGCCACGGGGCCGAACGGTCGTGAGAGGCGTGGACCAGCACCGTGCGGCCTGACGGATCGGCGATGACCGTGTCATGTCCCTTCAGCAGCACCGTGCAGTTGGCGCGACGGGCCGCGGCGCGCACGGCCTCCGGCTTGGACATGGGCCCGTCAGGTGGGGCCGTCTGCAGGGCTTGGGCGAGATCGGGAAACAGGCGGGAAAACTCGCCAAGGTGGGGGGTGAGGACGCAATCCGGGTGCAGGTCCGTCATGTCGGCGGCCAACGCGGTCAGCGCGTCGGCGTCCAGCACGGTGTAACGCCTTGCCCGCAGGGCCGCGGGCAGGAGGGCCTTCGCACGCTCCACCCCCAGGCCGGGGCCGAGGCAGAGGGCGTTGATCCGCTCGTCGTGAAGCATGCCCTCCAGCGTCTGGGGATCGTCCGCAGGGCGCAGCATGATCGCGTCCAGCCCCGCGGCATGTTCCGGAATGGCCGGGGCGGGCGGGGCCAGCGTCACCAACCCTGCGCCGATCCGCAATGCGGCGCGCGCCGACATCCGTGCTGCGCCGCCATGACCAGGCAGGCCGCAGACCACCAGCGCATGGCCATAGTCGAACTTGTGGCCGCCGGATTTGCGCAGGGCGGCGAGGTCGGGTTGACCCAGATGCAGATCGGCCGTGACGGGCAGGCCAAGGTCGACGACATGAAGGTGGCCGGTGAGGTCCGGCCCCTCGGCCAGGTAATGGCCGGGCTTGGCTGTGTGGAAGGTGACGGTCAGGTCGGCCCTGATCCTTGGCACGACGGCGTGGCCGGTGTCCGTGTCCAGGCCTGTGGGGATGTCGATCGCGACGATGCGGGCGGAAGGACACTCGATCGGAAGCGGGCGGGGGTGGCCGATGCCCAGAAGGGCGTCGATGACCAGTTCGGGCTGGTCGACCGGGGTGCTGGTGACCTGCGCCTGCTTGGCCTGCGCCTCGGCGGTGCGTGGGGGTGCGAGGGGCCTAACCCCTACCGGCCAGCCGAGTTCGTGAAGAAGGCGGGCTACGACATAGCCGTCGCCGCCGTTGTTTCCGGGACCGCAGAGAACCAGCGTGCGAGGTGGAGTGAGGGCGTATTCCGGCCAGTGCGCCAGGATGGCCCCCACCACGGCATGACCGGCGCGTTCCATGAGGTCCGCCGGTTCTGCCTGTCCTGAGGCGAAAGCGGCGGCTTCCATGCTTCTGATTTGGGCAGAAGTGCAAAGTGCGGTCCGGGTTTCGTGGCCCATGTTGACATCCTGCATGTTTTTTGTGCGCGACGCCGCATGATTGTGCGGTGCCGTCAGGTTTTCCAGCTTCTCGGCGGCCGTTACACTCTCGACAATTGTCCCTGCGCTGCGAAAGTGGTCAGAGACGGAAAACGAGAGCGGAGAGTCGGCCGATGAAGAAAGTTGAGGCGATCATCAAGCCCTTCAAGCTGGATGAAGTGAAGGAAGCGCTGCAGGCGGCCGGTGTCCAGGGGCTTTCCGTCACGGAAGTGAAGGGGTTCGGGCGCCAGAAGGGCCACACCGAACTGTATCGCGGCGCCGAATATGTTGTCGACTTCCTGCCCAAGGTGAAGATCGAGGTCGTCATTCCCGATGATCTGGTCGATGCCGCGGTCGAGGCCATCGTCCAGGCCGCCCGCACCGAAAAGATCGGCGACGGCAAGATCTTCGTCAGCCCGGTTGAACAGGCCATCCGCATCCGCACCGGTGAAACCGGCGACGACGCGGTCTGACCATCCATTATCAAGTTTCACGGAGGGATAGAAACCTGATGAACGTCCAAGAAGTTCTGAGCCTGATGAAGGACGAGGAGGTCGAATATGTCGACATCCGCTTCACCGATCCGAAGGGCAAGCTGCAGCACGTGACGCTGGTCGCCGACCTGGTCGATGAAGACTTCTTCGAAGAAGGCTTCATGTTCGACGGTTCGTCCATCGCGGGCTGGAAGTCGATCGACCAGTCGGACATGAAGCTGATCATCGATCCGGCTTCGGCCTATATCGACCCGTTCTATGCGGAAAAGACGCTTTGCGTGCATTGCAACGTGGTGGAGCCCGACACGAACGAGCCCTATGACCGCGACCCGCGCGGCACTGCCGTGAAGGCCGAGGCCTACCTGAAATCCTCGGGGATCGGCGACGCGTTCTATTGCGGTCCGGAAGCCGAGTTCTTCATCTTCGACGACGTCCGCTATTCCGTCACGATGAACAAGGTGTCGTTCCAGGTGGACGCGATCGACGCGTCCTGGAACACCGACACCGTGTACGAGGGCGGCAACACCGGCCACCGTCCGGGCGTCAAGGGCGGCTATTTCCCGGTCAACCCGATCGACGACGCGCAGGACCTGCGCGGCGAGATGCTGTCCACCATGAAGCGCATGGGCATCAAGGTCGACAAGCACCACCACGAGGTCGCGTCCTGCCAGCACGAGCTGGGCATGATCTTTGGCGGTCTGGTCGAGCAGGCCGACAACATCCAGAAGTACAAGTACGTCATCCACAACGTCGCGCACGCCTATGGCAAGACCGTGACGTTCATGCCGAAACCCATCAAGGGCGACAACGGCACCGGGATGCACGTGAACATGTCGATCTGGAAGGACGGCAAGCCGCTGTTCGCCGGTGACAAGTATGCCGACCTGAGCCAGGAAGCGCTGTTCTTCATCGGCGGCATCCTGAAGCACGCCAAGGCGCTGAACGCGATCACCAACCCGTCGACGAACAGCTACAAGCGTCTGATCCCGGGCTTCGAGGCACCGGTTCTGCGCGCGTATTCGGCCCGCAACCGTTCGGGCTGCGTCCGTATTCCGTGGACGGAATCGCCGAAAGCCAAACGTGTGGAAGCCCGCTTCCCCGACCCCTCGGCAAACCCCTACCTGTGCTTTGCAGCGCTGCTGATGGCCGGCCTGGACGGCATCAAGAACAAGATCGATCCGGGTCCGGCGTCGGACAAGGACCTCTACGATCTGCCGCCGGAAGAACTGGCCTCGATCCCGACCGTCTGCGGCTCGCTGCGCGAGGCGCTGGAGGAGCTGGAGAAGGACCACGAGTTCCTGCTGGCCGGCGACGTGTTCACGCGCGACCAGCTGGAAGGCTACATGGCGCTGAAGTGGGAAGAAGTGTACGCCTACGAGCATACGCCGCACCCGATCGAGTACCAGATGTACTACAGCTGCTGATGCAGCCGAGGCCGCCCTTCGGGGCGGCCTTTTTCGTTGAAAGATGGGCTTTGGTTGCGGTTCGGGGCCCGGCGGGCTATCCCAGACAAAACCGCGAAGGAGCCTTATCATGCGTGCGTTCGTCTTCCCCGGGCAGGGTGCCCAGACTATCGGCATGGGCCGTGCCCTGGCCGACGCCTATCCTGCGGCAAAGGCCGTGTTCGAGGAGGTGGACGAGGCGCTGCAGGAAAAACTGTCCGCCCTGATCTGGGATGGCGACATCGACACCCTGACCCTGACGCTGAACGCCCAGCCTGCGCTGATGGCGACGTCGATCGCCGCGATGCGCGCGCTGGAGGCCGAGGGAATCACCGTGGAGGCCGCGGATTTCGTGGCCGGCCATTCGTTGGGGGAATATTCGGCGCTGTGCGCGGCGGGATCGCTGACGCTGACCGACACGGCGCGCCTGCTGCGGGCGCGGGGAGCGGCGATGCAGGAAGCCGTGCCGCTGGGCGTGGGCACGATGGCCGCGATCCTGGGGCTGGACTTCGAGACGGTGATGGCCGTGGCCGAGGAGGCCGCGCAGGGCGAGGTCTGTCAGGCGGCCAATGACAATGATCCCAGCCAGGTGGTCGTGTCCGGTCATGTCGCCGCGGTGGAGCGGGCGATGGAGATCGCAAAGGCGCGCGGGGCGAAGCGCGCCCTGCTGTTGCCCGTGTCGGCACCGTTCCACTGCGACCTGATGCAGCCTGCCGCCGCAGCCATGTCGGATGAACTCGCAGCCGTGGTGATCAGCGCGCCGAAGGTGCCCGTGGTCGTCAACGTCCGGGCCGAGGCGGTGACCGAGCCCGACCGGATCCGCGCGCTGCTGATCGCGCAGATCACCGGATCGGTGCGCTGGCGCGAGTCGGTACAGTACATGGAAGGCGCCGGCGTCACCCAGTTCTGGGAGATCGGCGCGGGCAAGGCCCTTTCGGGGATGATCAAGCGGACGGCGAAGGGCGCGGAAACGCGCGCGGTCGGCACCCCCGAGGATGTGGCGGCGGCCAAGGCCGTGCTGAACGTATAACAAGGAGCAGACAATGTTCGATCTGACGGGCAAGAACGCGCTGGTGACCGGCGCATCGGGTGGCATCGGGGCCGACATCGCGCGCGCGTTGCACAAGGCGGGCGCGGTCGTGGCGCTGTCGGGCACGCGCGAGGCGCCGCTGGCGGAACTGGCGGCGGAGCTGGGGGAGCGGGCGCATGTCGTGACCTGCAACCTGTCGGACGCGGCCGCCGTGGAAGCGTTGCCGAAGGCGGCCGCGGAGGCCATGGGCTCGATCGACATCCTGGTGAACAATGCGGGCATCACGCGCGACAACCTGGCGATGCGGATGTCGGACGAAGAATGGCAGTCGGTGATTGACGTGAACCTCACCTCCACCTTCCGGCTGTGCCGGGGCGTGCTGCGCGGGATGATGAAGGCGCGGTGGGGGCGGATCGTCAACATCACCTCCATCGTGGGGGCGACGGGCAATCCGGGGCAGGTGAACTATTCCGCCGCCAAGGCCGGGATGGTGGGCCTGTCGAAAAGCCTCGCATTGGAGGTGGCGAGCCGTGGGATCACCGTGAACTGCGTGGCGCCGGGCTTCATCGCGACCGCGATGACCGACAAGCTGAACGACGACCAGAAGGGCCGCATCCTGGCCCAGATCCCGTCGGGACGCATGGGAAACCCTGCAGAGATCGCCGCCGCGGTGCTGTATCTGTCCAGTTCCGAGGCGGGCTATGTGACCGGTTCGACGCTGCACGTAAACGGCGGCATGGCCATGCTTTAATAACGCTTGAAAGCGTTTGCCTTGCCACATAACCCTTGCTATAGCGCGCTTTGAGACCACGGGGGCGGCAACGCCACCGGGGCACCCCGTCGCGCTGTCGGGACAACCGCCCTTTCGGGCAATGACAACTGGGACGGGACCGCTCCCGCAACGAATGAGGACATGGACATGAGCGACATCGCAGATCGCGTGAAGAAGATCGTCGTCGAGCATCTGGGCGTCGAAGAGGAAAAAGTGACCGAGAACGCGTCGTTCATCGACGATCTGGGCGCTGACAGCCTCGACACCGTCGAGCTGGTGATGGCTTTCGAAGAAGAGTTCGGCATCGAGATTCCGGACGACGCTGCCGAGACGATCCAAACCTTCGGCGACGCCGTGAAGTTCATCTCGGAAGCGGCCTGAAACCCTTCCCGACCCAAAGGAAGAGGCGCCCCGCGGGGCGCCTTTTTCATTTGCGGAAGGCGGTGGCCAAGGCCTCGATCAGGTTCTCGGCGTCGTAGGGCTTGCGCACGATCGGCACGGTGCGCATCGTTTCCGGCAGGGCGGAGGTTTCGTCGTAGCCCGTGGCGAAGACGAAGGGCGTTCCGCGCCCCCGCAGCGCCTCGGCCACGGCGACGGAGGTTTCGGAGCCGAGGTTCACGTCCAGCATCGCCAGTTCGATGCCGCCGGTTTCCACCAGCTCCAGCGCCTGCGCGACGTTGCGGGCAAGGGAGATGCGCTTAAAGCCCGCTTCCTCCAGCATCGCCTCCACATCCATGGCGATCAGGAGCTGGTCTTCCAGAAGCAGCACATGCGCGTCTTCGGGCACGGTGGGGGTGGCCACGCGGGCGGTGGCGGGGGTGGATGGCATGGCAGTCTCCTCAAACCGGACGAAACGGGCGGGAAGCACGAATTCGGCTTCCACCCCTGTGGGGCGATAATCTATAAATGAACGGCCGCCCAGATCGAAGGGCAGGGAACGTTCCAGAAGCAGCGAGCCGAAGCCGCTGCGGCCGGGCGTGACGACGGCAGGGCCACCGCTTTCGCGCCATTGGACAATGCAGTCGCCGTCGTCGGACCGGGACCAGATCACCTCCAGCCGGCCGCCGGGGCGGGACAGGGCGCCGTATTTGGCGGCGTTGGTCGCCATTTCGTGCAGGACCTGGGCCATGACGGAAAAGCCGCGACTGTCGAGCACGGCTTCGGGACCTTCGAGGCGCATGACCGAGCTGCCGCGATAGGGGGCGAGTTCGGCCTGCAGGAGGGCCGAGAACGAGCCGCCGCCATCGCCCCGCATCACCTGGTCATGGGCGTAGGACAAGGCTTGGATGCGCCCCTTGAGAGAGGTGATGTAGGATTCGAGCGTGCGGCCTTCCTCCACCGGATGACCGATCACGGATTTTATGACCGCGAGGATGTTTTTCACGCGGTGGTTCAGCTCGTCGTTCAGGACGCGTTGGCGAAGGGCGGCGCGATCGCGTTCCTCGGCCAGAAGTTCGTTGTGGAGGAGGACGATCTCCACCAACGTGGTGCGCAGGGCGCGAGCGGTTTCGAGGTCGTCGTCGCTCCACGGGCGGGAACGGCGGTGCACCTCCTCTTTCCACAGGGCGAAGCTGTGGCGCGGGGTCAGCCGATCGCCCAGGGGGCCCGTTTCATAGGTCTTCTCGGGGTTGCCGGCCCAGTTCAGGGTGCGGATCTGTTCCTGACGGAAGAACAGGATCCAGTCGCGGGGGATCTGCGACACGGGAATGGCCAGAAGGCCTGCCGCCTTCGATTGAAACTGCTCCGCCCCCGGAACGTGATCGGCCAGGCAATCGGTGAACCAGAAGCCGTTTTCCGTTTGCGGGGTGATCTGGGCCAGGATCCGGTCGATCTCCGCGAGGTCGGGGACGCTTCCCGTTGTCGTGTGATGGTCGTTCATCTTCACCACGACGCCGTCGCATTCCAGCAGACGTGCCAGATCCTCGATTCCTTTGGCCAGCAGGTGCTGGACGTCGTGCGAGGCGTCGAGGCGGGACAGCTTCTGCATCTGCGTCCGTGTCCGGGTCGCCCGGTCCAGCTTGCGCTTGCGCAAAAGGGCGCCGAGGTGGAGGGACAGGAACTCTCCGAACATCTCGGCCGCGACGCGCACGGCCATGGTCAGGGTGTGGGGGGCGTAGTGGTGGCAGGCGATCAGGCCCCAAAGAACGCCGTCCACGATGATGGAGATCGACATGGAGGCGCCGACGCCCATGTTGCGCAGGTATTCGCAATGGATCGGCGACACCGACCGCAGATGCGCCTGCGACAGGTCGAGCGGCTGGCCGAGGAAGCGTTCGGGCGTGATGGGAATGCGATCGGCCGAAACGTCGGAGATGACGCGGATCGTGTTGGTCAGGTAGAGCCGCCGCGCCTGCGCCGGAATGTCAGCGGCGGGGAAGTGCTGGCCCAGAAAGGATTCGAGATGGGGGGCCTTCTCCTCGGCGATGACGCAGCCGGAGCCGTTGCGGGCCAGTTCGTAGACCATCACCCGGTCATAGCCGAGATGGGCGCGAATCAGGCGCGCCACCTCGGCCAGGAGGGTGTCGATATCCTCGAACGCGGCGATGCGGTCCATCATCAGGCGGGCCAGTTGCAAAGGCGGGTTCGCGGTGGAGGCGGATTCCAGTTCCACCAAGGTGGCGAAGCCGTTGCTGTGGAGGGCCATGTCCACGTGCCGGCCGGACGGAAGCGCCACATCGAACATCAGGACGGGGCGGGTCTGGTTGGCGGCCAGGGTCAGCGCGTCCTGAAGCCGGCCGGCGACGGCCGTGCCAAGGATCTGGGCCGGCGTCTCGCCGTTGCGCACCCCTTCGCAGCCCAGAAGCTGGGCGCTGTTGGCGGAATGCTGCTGCAACCGCTGCATCTGCAGGTCGAAGGCGAGAAGGGCGCCATGAGGTTGGATGGTGCCCGGGATGTGGATCGGCTCGCGGTCGCAATTGGTGAGGGTGACGGGTTCGTTCATGTCAGCTCCTTGGCGAACGCGTCGCGGGCGAGATCAAACGTGAGGGTGGCGCCATGGGCCGCCTGATCTGCGTCGAAGGGGGTGGCACTGTCGAGGAGGGGCAGGAAGGCCGTCCAGTTGGCGACGTTCCCCGACAGATGGCGCGCGCCAAACGTGGCGTCGAAGCCGAGGGACAACGCGCGCTTTCGCAGGATCTGGCTGCCGAGGGCCGCCCCTTCCAGCACGTAAAGGCGGCCGATGAGGGCGCTGCCGGACAAGGCGGGGGCGGCCGACACCTCGGGCAGGGGAAGGCCGAGGTCGGCCATGTCGCGGCGAAGGTCGTCCAGCAGGCGGCGCGGGTGCCAGTGGCCGTGGTCTACGCCCGTCAGACCGGGTTCCACGGCCGCCCGGAAGCGGTAGTTCGACCGAAGATAGGACAGATAGCTTTCGCGGGTGTCGAAGCCGCCCACGGTCGTGTCCAGTGCGTGATGGGCCGCGGCCGTTGCGTCGCGCAACTGCCACCGCCGGTCGGAAAGTCGTGCCGTCTGATCCATGGCGCGAAATTAGCGGTCGGGGGCCTGCGCGCAAGGGCTGTTTCTGCGCACTGGCGCGCAAGCGCATGTGGCTTATGTTGCAGGGCTGTGCCGGCGCGTGTATCACGCGCGAAAGTTTTCGGAAGGAAGTTCTGCATGCGTCGTGTTGTCGTCACGGGTCTTGGTCTTGTCACGCCGCTTGCGTCGGGCGTCGAGGAGACGTGGACGCGTCTTCTGGAAGGGCAGTCCGGAGCGGGCACGATCACCCGCTTCGATCCGGTCAATGTTGTCACGAAATATGCCTGTGAAGTTCCGCGCGGCGACGGGACAGACGGGACCTTCAACCCGGACGACTGGATGGAGCCGAAGGACCAGCGCAAGGTCGACGACTTCATCATCTATGGAATGGCGGCGGCGGTGCAGGCCGTGAAGGACGCGGGTTGGGAGCCCGAGGACGAGGAAGGCCGGGAGCGCACGGGCGTGATGATCGGGTCGGGGATCGGGGGGCTGTCCACGATTGCCGAGACGGCCGTCCTGATCAAGGAGAAGGGTGCCAAACGCGTGTCCCCGTTCTTCATTCCGGGGTCGCTGATCAACCTCGTGTCCGGGCAGGTGTCGATCCGTTTCGGCTTCAAGGGGCCGAACCATGCGGTCGTGACGGCCTGCTCGACGGGTGCGCATGCCATTGGCGACGCCGCGCGATTGATCGCCTTCGGCGATGCGGACGTGATGGTGGCAGGGGGGGCTGAAAGCCCGATCAGCGAGATCGGGATCGCGGGCTTCAACGCCTGCAAGGCCTTGTCGACGAAACGTGCGGACGAGCCGTCGAAGGCCAGCCGTCCCTATGACGCCGACCGTGACGGTTTCGTCATGGGCGAAGGCGCGGGGATCGTCGTGCTGGAGGAATACGAGCACGCGAAGGCGCGCGGCGCGAAGATCTATGCCGAGGTGCTGGGCTATGGCATGTCGGGCGACGCCTATCACATCACCGCCCCGGCCGAGGATGGCGATGGCGGGTACCGGGCCATGACCGCCGCGCTGAAGCGGGCGGGGATCGACGCGTCGCAGATCGACTACATCAACGCGCATGGCACGAGCACCATGGCCGACACGATCGAACTGGGCGCGGTGGAGCGGCTGCTGGGCGATCATGCGGCGAACGCCACGATGAGCAGCACGAAATCGTCCATCGGCCACCTTCTGGGGGCCGCGGGTTCGGTGGAGGCGATCTTCTGCGCGCTGGCCATCCGTGACCAGATCGCGCCGCCGACCATCAACCTTGATACGCCGGCGGTGGAGCCGAAGCTGGATCTGGCACCGAACAAGGCGGTGAAGCGCAAGATCGACGTGGCGCTGTCGAACTCGTTCGGGTTTGGCGGAACGAATGCAAGCCTCGTTCTGGGGCGGGTGCGCGACTGATGTGGAAATCCGTCGCCTCCAACGCGCTGACGCTGTTCATCGTCATTCTGGTTTTCGTGGCGGGGCTGGTTGGGTGGGGGCGGCAGACGTTCTTTGAGCCCGGTCCGCTGGCGCAGGCCATCTGCCTGCGCGTGGAGCGGGGCGATTCCACGGCGGCCGTGGCGGATGCGCTGGCGGCGCAGGGGGCGATCGAGAACACCTACGTGTTTCGGATCGGGGCGGATTATTCCGAGAAGGCCGGCAAGGAAAAGTTCGGGAGCTATCTGATCCCGGCCCGCGCGTCGATGCCGCAGATCCTGGACATCGTGACGGCGGGCGGGCAATCGACCTGCGGGCGCGAGATCAATTATCAGATCGGCGTGGCGAACGCCCAGATGGTGTTGCGCGACCTGAACCCGGCAACGGGGCGGTTCGAGGAGGTCGCGAAATACGATCCGGCCGCTGGGGAAGCGCCCGAAGCGTTTGCCGATGTGGAGGGCGAGGATCTGCGCCTGCGTGTGACTTTGGCCGAAGGTGTGACGAGCTGGCGCGTGGTCGACAGTTTGAAGCGTGCGGACTTCCTGACGGGGGATGTGGCGGAGGTGCCCGCCGAGGGCAGCCTTGCACCGGACAGCTATGAGGTCGAGGACGGCCAGGTGCGCGGCGAGTTGCTGGCCGAGATGGCCGAGCGGCAGACGCTGATCCTTGCGGATCTGTGGGCGGGTCGTGACGAGGGGTTGCCGTACGAGACGCCGGAGGAGGCGCTGGTCATGGCCTCCATCGTGGAAAAGGAAACAGGGATCGCAAGCGAGCGGCCGATGGTCGCGAGCGTTTTCGTGAACCGGCTGCGGGACGGGATGCGTTTGCAGACCGATCCGACCGTGATCTATGGCGTGACCAAGGGCGAAGGCGTGCTGGGGCGCGGGCTGCGGGCCAGCGAATTGCGGGCGCGCAACCCCTACAACACCTATGTCATCGACGGGCTTCCGCCGACGCCCATCGCCAATCCGGGGCGGTTGAGCATCGAAGCGGCGCTGCATCCGGCGGAGTCGGACTATGTGTATTTCGTGGCGGACGGTTCGGGCGGCCATGTGTTTGCCCAAACGCTGGAGGAGCACAACGCCAACGTGGTCAAGTGGCGCGCGATCGAGCGGGAGCGCGGGCAGGCACCGGCCGGGGGCGTGCAAACCGGAGACTGAACGAAAGGTAAACGCCCCGCTCGCGCAAGGTATTGAAATCATTTGACTTTGCGCGCGGTTTGGGGTATTCCTTCTTGCATGCTGGAAGACTGGACGAACGGCCTCGGGGGTGACCCCGCGGGCCGTTTTTTCATTGGCTCGTGCGGGCAGCATGAGAGGCGGGACGGGCATGAACATGGATCTCTCCATCGGAGAAGCTTCGCGAGTGGATCTGCTTGCGGAGACTGAGAGGCTTTATCGCGAGGTTGCCGAGGAGCTTGCCGTGGCCACGCGCCGCGTCAGCGAAGGCGATCTGGGAGAAGTGGCGGGGGCGGTGCGGGCCGTGAAGGACCTGCGCGCCGCGTTCCAGATGGTGATGGATGAAAGGACACGGGTTGAGAAACTTCGCAAGCAGACTGGCGACGTCGTCAGCGACCACGTCCTCGACCTTGGGGCCGCACGCGATGAGATCGGGCGGCGCCTGGCTCGCCTCCGCGACGCAGGATGAGGTGGATGCGTTTCTGGGTGGGCTGGAGGACAATGCGCTGATGGCATTGCCGTGGCTGTTCGACTTCTGGGCGCTGGCGCATCAGCTGCCGCCCGACGGCGCGTGGAAGAGCTGGGTGATCATGGGAGGGCGCGGGGCGGGGAAGACCCGCGCCGGTTCCGAATGGGTGCGGGCGGAGGTGGAGGGGGCACGGCCGACCGACCCTGGCCGTTCGCACCGCGTGGCGCTGGTGGGGGAAACCATCGACCAGGTGCGCGAGGTGATGGTGTTCGGGGAAAGCGGGATCCTTGCCTGTTCGCCCCCAGACCGGCGGCCCGTTTGGGAGGCAGGGCGGCGGCGGCTGGTCTGGCCGAACGGGGCGGTGGCGCAGGTGTTTTCGGCGCATGAGCCGGAGAGCTTGCGCGGGCCGCAATTCGACGCGGCCTGGGTGGACGAGCTGGCCAAGTGGAAGAAGGCCGAGGAAACCTGGGACATGCTGCAGTTCGCGCTGCGGCTGGGGGATCATCCGCGGCAGGTGATCACGACCACGCCACGCAATGTGGGGGTGTTGAAGACGATCCTGAAGAACCCCTCCACCGTGGTAACGCATGCGCCAACGGAGGCGAACCGTGCCTGGTTGGCGGCGAGCTTCCTGGAAGAAGTGCGGGCACGTTACGAAGGCACGCGGTTGGGGCGGCAGGAGCTGGATGGCGTTTTGCTGGAGGATGTGGAGGGGGCCTTGTGGACGACGCCGGCGCTGGAGGCGGGACGTCTGGACCGGGCGCCGAAGCTGGACCGTATCGTGGTGGCGGTGGATCCGCCGGTGACAGGGCATGCGGGATCGGACGAATGCGGGATCGTGGTCGTGGGGGCGGTGACGGAGGGTCCGCCGCAGAACTGGCGCGCCGTGGTGCTGGAGGATGCGAGCGTCACGGCGGCGAGTCCGGATGCCTGGGCGCGGGCGGCTTTGGCAGCCATGGAGCGGCATGGGGCGGACCGGCTTGTGGCAGAGGTGAACCAGGGGGGCGATCTGGTGGAGACCGTGATTCGGCAGATCGATCCGCTGGTGCCGTTCCGGGCGGTGCGGGCAACCAAAGGCAAGGTGGCGCGGGCGGAGCCGATCGCGGCGCTTTATGAGCAGGGGCGGGTGAAGCACTTGCGGGGATTGGCGCGGCTGGAAGACCAGATGTGTCGCATGACGGTGCGGGGCTATGACGGGAAGGGCTCGCCCGACCGGGTGGATGCGCTGGTCTGGGCGGTGTGGGAGCTGATGGTAGAGCCGTCCACGGTCTATCGGCGGCCGCAGATCCGAGGACTGTAGGGCACCGCGCGGAGGTCTTAAGCGGCGTTAACCCTTTCGCCGTAGATTGCCTTCAACGGACAAGGAAGTCCGGTTCTGACAACGAAGACGAAGCGGCCGCGCCCCCTTGGCGCGGGCCGGAGGCGGCTTGCCCGGATGGAGGTGCGGATGTTCGATTTCCTGAAGCGGGGCGCGGCGCAGGTGCCGGAGGCGAAGGCCTCGGCCACCGGGCCCGTGATCTCGTATCAGAGTTCGGGGCGCGTGGCGTGGAGCCCGCGCGACACGGTGAGCCTGACGAAGACCGGGTTTCAGGCGAATCCGATCGCGTTCCGGGCGGTGAAGCTGATCTCGGAAGCGGCGGCGGCGCTGCCGCTTGTATTGCAGGATGCGGAGCGGCGTTACGACCTGCATCCGGTTCTGGACCTGATGCGCCGGCCGAATGCGGCGATGGGGCGGGCCGAATGGTTCGAGGCCTTGTACGCGCAGCTTCTTCTGTCGGGCAATGCCTATCTTGAGGCGGTTCCAGGGGCGCTGCTGCCGGGCGAGCTGCACGTGCTGCGGTCCGACCGGATGAGCCTGGTGCCGGGGCCGGACGGTTGGCCTGTCGCCTACGACTACACGGTGGCGGGGCGGAGCCTGCGGTTCGACATGACGGGGGGCTTCCAGCCGATCTGCCATATCAAGAGCTTCCACCCGCAGGACGACCATTACGGGCTGTCGCCGATGCAGGCGGCGGCGGTGGCGCTGGATGTCCACAACTCGGCCTCTCGGTGGTCGAAGGCATTGCTGGACAATGCGGCGCGGCCGTCGGGGGCCATCATCTACAAGGGCGTGGATGGACAGGGCGCGCTGTCGACGGACCAGTACGACCGGCTGGTGACCGAGATCGAGATGAACCATCAGGGCGCGCGCAATGCCGGGCGGCCGATGCTTCTGGAAGGTGGGCTTGACTGGAAGCCAATGGGGTTCAGCCCGTCGGACATGGAGTTCCACGAGACGAAACTGGCGGCGGCGCGCGAGATTGCCATCGCCTTCGGGGTGCCGCCCATGATCCTGGGGATTCCGGGAGATGCGACCTATGCCAACTATCAGGAAGCGAACCGTGCCTTCTATCGGCTGACGGTGTTGCCCTTGGCGGCGAAGGTGGGGGCGGCGGTGTCGCACTGGTTGTCGTCGTTCAGTGGCGAGGAGGTCGAGTTGCGGCCGGATCTGGATCAGGTGCCGGCCTTGGCGGCGGAGCGTGATCAGCAATGGGCGCGCGTGGGCGAGGCGGACTTCCTGACCGTGGCCGAGAAGCGGATGCTTCTGGGGCTGCCGAGGGTTCCGGAGGAATGAGGGAAACCGGATCGCGCTTTTTGTACGACAGTTTCGATGCGGCCTCGGCGCGCATCGAGGCGAATGAGCGCGTGTCCGAGCAACGCTGGACGGGGCTGGAATACCGTCTTGTCCAGATCGAGGGCACGCTGGACCGGCTGGAGCGGCGCGTCTGGCTGGGGGTGTACGGTGTCGCGGCGTTTCTGCTGACGCAAGGGGCGGAAGCGCTGATCCAATCGGCGATGAGGTGAGGATGAACGAGATTTACGGAGCGCCCGAGCGCAAGTTCCACGCCACCGGCACGCTGGAGGTGCGGGGCGGCGTGATCGAGGGCTATGCCTCGCGGTTCGGGTTGCGCGACCAGGGGGGCGACGTGGTTCTGCCCGGCGCCTATGGCGGCAGCCTGGCGCGGCTGGGTGACCGGCGCGTGAAGATGCTGTGGCAGCACGATGCGGGCGAGCCCATCGGCGTCTGGGACGAGGTGCGCGAGGATGGGACCGGCCTGTTCGTGAAGGGCCGCATCCTGTCCGAGGTGGCGCGGGGCCGCGAGGCGATCGCGTTGCTGGACGCCGGGGCCATCGACGGTCTGTCCATCGGCTATCGCACCGTGCGGGCCGAACGGGATGCCAAGGGCCGGCAGTTGGCGGAGCTGGATCTGTGGGAGGTGTCGCTTGTGACCTTCCCGATGCAGGTGGAAGCCCGCGTACAGGCCAAGAGCGACGATTTCCACGGCTGGCGCCAGGTCGCCGCCGTGATCCGCGAGGCGACGGCCGAGATCGCCGCCCGCTGAGGATTTCACGACAATGGAGGGTGAAATGACCGAGACGAAGTCACGGGCCGGGGAAGATCCGGCTGCCGAAATGGCCGTGGCCATGAGTGGGTTCATCAATGAACTCAAAGGCTTCAAGACCGACGTATCCAAATCGCTTCAAAAACAGGAAGAGCGACTGACCATGCTGAACGCCAAGACGATGTCCTATGGCCGCCCGGCCCTTTCCACCGCCGCCGAGGTCGAGGTGCCGCATCAGAAGGCCTTCAACGCCTATCTGCGTTCGGGCGACGATGACGGGCTGCGTGGCCTGGCGCTGGAAGGCAAGGCGCTGAGCACCTCGGTCGCGGCGGATGGCGGTTATCTGGTCGATCCGCGCACGGCGGAGACGATCCGTTCGATGCTGGTGTCCACTGCATCCATCCGCGCCATCGCCAACGTGGTGAACGTGGAGGCCAGTTCCTACGACGTGCTGATCGACCGTTCGGAAGTGGGTTCGGGCTGGGCCACCGAGACCGCAGGCCTGACGGAGACGGCGACGCCGGCGATCGAGCGCATTTCCATCCGTCTGCACGAGCTGTCGGCCATGCCGAAGGCGAGCCAGCGCTTGCTGGATGACAGCGCCTTCGACGTGGAAGGCTGGCTGGCCGGCAAGATCGCCACGCGCTTCATGCGGGCGGAATCGGCGGCCTTCGTGTCGGGTGACGGCGTGGACAAGCCGACCGGCTTCCTGACGGCGGCGAAGGTGGCGAACGCCTCCTGGACGTGGGGCAGCCTTGGCTATGTCACCTCGGGTGCGGCGTCGGACTTCGCTTCGACCAACCCGGCGGATTGCATCGTGAACCTGGTCTATTCGCTGCAGGCGCAGTACCGGGCGAACGCGAACTTCGTCATGAATTCGAAAACCGCCGGTGCCGTGCGCAAGATGAAGGACGCCGATGGCCGCTTCCTGTGGTCGGATGGTCTGGCGGCAGGCCAGCCCGCGCACCTGATGGGCTATCCGGTGCTGATCTGCGAGGACATGCCCGACATCGCGGCCAACGCCTATGCGATCGCCTTTGGTGATTTCGCGGCCGGTTACACCATCGCCGAGCGTCCGGATCTGCGTCTGCTGCGCGATCCCTTCTCGGCCAAGCCGCACGTGCTGTTCTACGCCACCAAGCGCGTCGGCGGCAACGTCACCGATTACGCGGCGATCAAGCTGCTGAAATTCGCGACCTCGTAAGAGGTTCGTGAATGGGCGCCGCCACCGTGCTTTCCAGCTGTCCCCTCCGTTCGAGCGGTGCGGTGGCGGCGCCCCCCTTTCAACATTGAGGAGTTGCGATGAACCTGATCGAGGAACGTCCGGTCGCGGCCCAGGCGCTGCCCATCGCCGCACTGAAGGAGCATCTGCGACTGGGCACCGGGTTCGCGGATGACGGTTTGCAGGATCGTCTTGTGGAAAGCCATCTGCGCGCGGCCCTCGCCGCCGTCGAGGGGCGGATCGGGAAGGCGCTGATCGCGCGGTCCTTCCGTCTGGTGCTGAACCGGTGGCGGGATGGCGTGTCGCAGGCCTTGCCCTTGGCACCCGTGTTGTCGGTTCAGGCGCTGCGCGTGGGTGGTGCCGAGGTGGCGCCGGCGGCGTGGTGGCTGGCGCAGGATATGCACCGTCCGCGCCTGGTGGGCCGGTCGGGCCTTCCCGCGATCCCCGAGGGGAAGACGGCCGAGATCGTGTTCACCGCCGGTTTCGGGGCTTGGGATGCGGTGCCGGCGGATCTGACGCAGGCCGTGATGCTGCTGGCGGCGGAATATTACGAGGTGCGCCATGAGGCCGGGCTGCGCGTGTCGGCCTTGCCGATGCAGGTCGCAACCTTGATCGAACGTTGGCGGATCGTGCGCGTGTCGGGAGGTGCGATATGCGGATGAATCGCGCGCTGGTTCTGGAAGCCCCCGTCGACGTGCCGGACGGCGCCGGTGGGCGCAGCCGGACTTGGGCCGCGCTGGGCACGCTTTGGGCGGACGTTCAGGCGGGGGCTGTACGGGACGGCGTTGTGGCCCTGAAGGTGCGGGTGCGGGCGGCGGCGGTGGATGCGCCTTCGCGCCCCGTGGTCGGACAGCGGTTTCGCGTGGGGGACCGGGTGTTTCCCATCCTGGGGGTGACCGAGGAGGAACGGGTCCTGACCTGCCATGCGGAGGGTGAGCTGTGAG
This sequence comes from Falsirhodobacter sp. 1013, assembly GCF_051195255.1. NCBI lineage: Bacteria > Pseudomonadati > Pseudomonadota > Alphaproteobacteria > Rhodobacterales > Paracoccaceae > Falsirhodobacter > Falsirhodobacter sp. 1013. The sequence continues at coordinate 77,862 of NZ_JBNJLK010000005.1, forward strand.
CTATACCACCGCGGCGGCGCTTCAGGCCGCGATCCACGGGCGTCTGACGGCGGCGCTGGATGTGCCGGTTCTGGACGCCGCGCCGGACGGGGAGCCGGGCACCTGGGTTTTGATCGGGCCCGAGGATGTGCGGGACCGTTCCGACAAGAGCGGCGCCGGGGCCGAGCACCGGCTGGTGCTGAGCGTTGTGTCCGATGCCGAAGGATTTTTGCGGGCCAAGGGGGTGGCGGGGGCGATCTGCGACGCGCTGACCCCTCCGATGCAGATGACGCGGGGCCGGATCGCGGCCCTGTGGTTCGACCGGGCGGTGGCGCGGCGTCTGGACGCCGGACGCACCCGCCGCATCGACCTGACCTTCCGAGCGAGGGTCGAAGACAGCACAGGAGAGGCGTAGATGGCCGTTCAGAACGGAAAAGACCTGCTGATCAAGCTGGACATGACGGGCGACGGGCAGTTCGAGACGGTGGCGGGGCTGCGGGCCTCGCGCATCAGCTTCAACGCCGAGACGGTGGATGTCACGAGCCTGGAAAGCAGCGGCGGCTGGCGGGAGTTGCTGGGCGGGGCGGGAGTGCGTTCGGCCTCGCTGTCCGGGTCCGGAGTGTTTCGGGATGCCGCGACGGATGAACGGGCGCGGCAGATCTTCTTTGATGGCGAGGTGCCGAACTTTCAGGTGGTCATTCCGGGTTTCGGCGTCGTGCAGGGCGCGTTCATGATCACCGCAATCGAATATGCCGGCAGCTACAATGGCGAGGCGACGTACGAGATGACCATGGCCTCGGCCGGGGCGCTGACGTTCACGGCGCTGGCATGAACCCCTTTGCCGGAGAGGTGGCACTGGTCATCGACGGGCAGCGCCATGTGGCCAAGCTGACGCTGGGGGCGCTGGCCGAGCTGGAGACGGTGTTGCAGGCCGACAGCCTGATCGCGCTGATCCAGCGGTTCGAGGAGGGACGCTTCACCACCCGCGACGTGCTGGCCGTGGTTGTGGCCGGGTTGCGGGGAGGCGGCTGGTCGGGGCAGGCCTCGGACCTGATGACGGCGGAGATCGCGCCGGCGGAGGCCGCCCGGTCGGCGGCGCTGCTTTTGGCGCGCGCCTTCGCCCTGCCATGATCGACTGGTCGGGCCTGATGCGGGCGGGGCTGCACGGTCTGGGCCTGCAACCGGACCAGTTCTGGCGCCTCACGCCCCTGGAACTGCGGATCATGCTGGGGGCCGAGCAGGCGGCCCCGCTTTCCCGCGCGCGGCTGGAGGAACTGGCCCGCGCTTTCCCCGACAAAGGAGATGACCTTGGCCGAGATCGAGGATCTTGAGGAACAGGTGATTGCGCTGGAAACGACGCTGGGTTCGGTGTCCGGAATGGTTGGCACCTTTGAGGGCGAGCTGTCGCGGATGCGCGACACGATGACCTTCACAGGCCGGGAGGCCGAACGGCTGTCGAGCAGCATCGGCGGGGGTGTCCGGAACGCGTTCAACGGGCTGGTCTTTGACGGCGACAAGCTGTCGACCGCGTTGAAGTCCATCGGCGAGTCCATCACGCAGGCCGTCTACAAGACGGCGACGAAGCCGGTGGAGAACGCGATGGGCTCTCTCATCACGGGCGGGATGAACGCGCTGATGGGGAATGCCATGCCCTTCGCCAAGGGCGGCGCCTTCAGCCAAGGGCGGGTGATGCCGTTCGCGAAGGGTGGCGTCGTGTCGTCGCCGGTAAGCTTTCCGATGCGCGGGGCGACCGGCCTGATGGGCGAGGCGGGGCCGGAAGCGATCATGCCGCTGACGCGCGGGGCGGATGGGCGGCTCGGTGTCGCCTCCCAGGGCGGCGGGCGGGCCGTCAACATCACCATGAACGTAAACACGCCCGACGTGGCGGGCTTCCAGCGCAGCCAAGGGCAGATCGCGGCGCAGGTCAGCCGGGCATTGTCGCGCGGGCAAAGGAACAGGTAGATGGCATTTCACGAGATACGTTTTCCGGCGAACCTGTCTTTCGGATCGGTGGGCGGGCCAGAGCGGCGCACGGACATCGTGACGCTGGCCAACGGGTTCGAGGAGCGCAACACCCCTTGGGCCCATGCGCGGCGTTATTACGACGCGGGCCTCGGGCTGCGGTCGTTGGATGATGTGGCCTCGCTGATCGCGTTCTTCGAGGCGCGGCAGGGGCGGCTGCACGGGTTCCGCTGGAAGGACTGGTCGGATTTCAAGTCCTGCCTGCCGTCGGGGACGGTCGGGCCGCGCGACCAGTTCGTGGCGCGGGGGGACGGGCAGACGGCGACGTTCCAGCTGGTGAAGACCTACCCGTCCGGTGCGCAGAGTTATGACCGCGTGATCTCCAAGCTGGTGGAGGGGACGGTGCAGGTGGCGCTGGGCGGCGACACGAAGGTGGCGGGGCTGGATTTCACGGCCGACGTGCAGACCGGCACCATCACCTTCGCCCTGGCGCCTGCCGTAGGGGCCGAGATCCGCGCGGGATTCGAATTCGACGTGCCGGTGCGGTTTGATACGGACCGCATCCAGACCTCCGTTTCCTCGTTTCAGGCGGGGGAGGTGCCGAGTGTTCCGATCGTGGAGGTGCGGGTATGAGCCTGTCCGAGCATCTGGCGCTGGGCGCCACGACGACGTGCCGTGCCTGGGCGGTGACGCGCCGGGACGGCGTGACGCTGGGCTTTACCGATCACGACCGGGATCTGGCGTTCGAGGGGGTGGTGTTCCTCGCCTCTACCGGGGTGACGGCGCGGGCGTTGCAGCAGTCGACCGGCCTTTCGGTGGACAACAGCGAGGCCGTGGGTGCGCTGACCGAGGGGGGCGTGACGGAGGTGGACATCTTGGCAGGCCGCTATGACGGGGCCGAGGTGCGCTGCTGGCTGGTGAACTGGGCGGACGTGGCCCAGCGCCGGCTGGAGTTTCGCGGGCAGATCGGAGACATCACCCGGGCCGGCGGCGCGTTTCAGGCCGAGCTTCGCGGGCTGGCCGATCTGCTGAACCAGCCGCAGGGACGGGTCTTCCAGCGCGGTTGTTCCGCCGTTCTGGGGGACAAGGCGTGCGGGGCGGACTTGACGAAAGCCGGTTATGCGGCCGAGGTGGCGGTGGAAGCGGTGGAGGATCGCCGCGTGTTCACCTTTGGTTCCTTGATCGCGTTTGAGGACAGATGGTTCGAACGCGGCCGGTTCCGCGTGCTGTCGGGGCAGGCCGAAGGCGTGATCGGCGTGGTCAAGAACGACCGGCTTCACGCGGATGGGCGGCGGGTGGAGTTGTGGCAGGCGCTGGGCCCCGCCATCGCCGTCGGTGATCGCGTCCGGATCGAGACGGGTTGTGACCGCCGCGCCGAGACGTGCCGGCTGAAATTCGCGAACCTTCAAAACTTCCAAGGCTTTCCGCACATTCCCGGAGAAGACTGGCTGGCGTCCTATCCCACCTCGGGGGCGTCGAATGATGGGGGGAGCCTGTTCCTATGAACCCCTATGTGACCGAGGCGCGGCGTTGGATCGGCACGCCCTACCTGCATCAGGCCGACACCTGCGGGGCGGGCACTGACTGTCTGGGTCTGGTGCGGGGGGTGTGGCGTCACGTTCTGGGGGCGGAGCCGGAAATGGTTCCGCCCTATACGGCCGACTGGTCGGAGCCTTCGGGCGACGAGGTGCTGTGGCGGGCGGCGGGGCGCTGGCTGGTTCCGCAGCCGGACCTGAGCCCGCAGACCGGCGACGTGCTGTTGTTCCGCATGCGCGCCAGCGGCGTGGCCAAGCATCTTGGCATCTTCAGCGGCGACGCCCGGTTCATCCATGCCTATACGGGGCATGGGGTCATCGAGAGCCCGCTTTCGACCCCTTGGGCGCGCCGTCTCGTGGCCCGCTTCGCGTTTCCTGAAAGGACCTGACATGGCCACCCTTCTGCTTGCCTCCGCCGGGGCCGCCATCGGCGGCAGCTTTGGCGGGGCCGTCCTTGGCCTGTCGGGCGCCGTCGTCGGCCGTGCCGTGGGGGCCACGCTGGGCCAGGTGGTGGATCAGCGCATCTTTGGCAGCGGTTCCTCTGTCGTGGAAACGGGGCGGCTGGACCGTTACCGCATCATGGGGGCCAATGAAGGCGCGGCGATCCCGCAGCTTTATGGCCGCACGCGGGTGGCGGGTCAGGTCATCTGGGCCACGCGCTTCAAGGAGCACAAGAAAAGCACCTCGGCCGGCGGGAAAGGTGGGCAGCAGCAGAAGGTGACGCAGTATTCCTATTCGGTCAGCCTGGCCGTGGCGCTGTGCGAGGGGGAGATCTCCACCGTCGGGCGCATCTGGGCCGACGGGGTGGAGATCGTTCCCGCGGACCTGACGATGCGCGTGTATACCGGCGCTGCCGATCAACTGCCCGATGCCAAGATCGAGGCGGTGGAGGGACAGGGCATGGCCCCCGCCTATCGCGGGATCGCTTATGTGGTGATCGAGGATCTGATGCTGTCGGCCTATGGCAACCGCGTGCCGCAGTTCAGCTTCGAGGTGCTGCGCGCATCGGGGGGGCTGACCCTGCAGAATGCGGTGAAGGCGGTCGCCATGATACCCGGAACGGGAGAGTATTCGCTTGCCACGACCCATGTGCGCCAGAACTACGGTCTTGGCGCCTATGAGGCGGTGAACGTGAACACGCCGTCGGGGCGGTCGGATCTGGAAACCTCGCTGGACCAGCTGGGGGCGGAACTGCCCGGGGCGGGGTCCGTCTCTCTCGTCGTGTCGTGGTTCGGGTCGGACCTGCGCTGTGGCGAATGCGAGGTCGCGCCGAAGGTGGAACAAACCAGGATCGACGCAGAGAACATGGCGTGGAAGGTGTCCGGTGTGCCCCGTTCTCGCGCCCGGACCGTTCCGACCGAAGCGGGACGTCCCGTGTATGGGGGCACGCCGACCGACCAGTCCGTGATCGAGGCGATCCGCGCCACCCGCGCCAGCGGCCGGGAGGTCATGTTCTATCCCTTCATCCTGATGGAGCAGATGGGCGGCAACACGCTGCCGGATCCCTGGAGCGGGGGGGAAGGTCAGGCGGTTCTGCCCTGGCGCGGGCGGATCACCACCTCCCTGGCGCCGGGAAAGGCGGGTACGCCCGACCGGACGGCGGCTGCGGAGGCGGAGGTCGCGCGCTTTTTCGGGACGGCGGAGGTCGGCGATTTCGACGGCACCAGCTATTCCGGTCCGGACGAATGGCGCTATCGCCGCTTCATCCTGCACTACGCGCATCTGTGCGCCAAGGCGGGTGGGGTGGATGCGTTCTGCATCGGGTCCGAGATGCGGTCCCTGACCCAGATCCGGGGGGCGGAGGACCGCTTCCCCGCGGTGGAACAGCTGCGCCGGCTGGCGACCGAGGTTCGGGCGATCCTGCCGGGTGCCAGGATCAGCTATGCCGCCGACTGGAGCGAGTATTTCGGCTATCACGCCGACGGGAACGTCTACTTCCACCTGGACCCGCTGTGGGCTGATCCGGCGATCGATTTCGTGGGCATCGACAACTACATGCCGCTGTCGGACTGGCGTGACAGTCAGGATCATGCCGATGCGCGCTGGGGGTCGATCTACAACCTCGACTACCTCAAGGCCAATATCGCCGGGGGGGAGGGGTATGACTGGTATTACGACAGCCCCGAAGGGCTGGCGGCCCAGACGCGTACGCCCATCACGGATGGCGCCTTCAACGAGCCGTGGGTGTTCCGCTACAAGGACATCCGCAACTGGTGGTCGATGCCGCATCATGACCGGCGGGACGGGGTACGTGCCGCGCTGCCGACGGCCTGGAAGCCCCAGTCGAAGCCGATCCGCTTCACCGAATACGGCTGCGCCGCGATCAACCGCGGCACGAACGAGCCAAACAAGTTCCTTGATCCCAAATCGTCGGAGTCCGTTCTGCCCCGCGCCTCGGACGGGCGGCGCGATGACCTGATCCAGATGCAGTATTTGCGCGCGATGGCCGACTTCTGGGGGGAGGAGGCGAACAATCCCGTGTCTTCGGTGTATGTGGGGCCCATGGTGGACATGGATCATGCCCATGTCTGGGCGTGGGATGCGCGGCCCTTCCCGGTCTTCCCCAACCTGATCGACCTGTGGTCGGACGGGGACAACTATCCGCGCGGGCACTGGCTGAACGGCCGCGCCGCCTCGCAGCCCCTGGCGCAGGTGGTGCAGGAGATCTGCGCGCGATCCGGCGTGACGGCGGACACGTCCGGACTTTACGGCATCACGCGCGGCTATGCGGTGGAAGAAACGGGTCATGCCCGTTCCGCCCTTCAGCCCCTGATGCTGACCCATGGGTTCGAGGCGATGGAGCGGGACGGAAGTCTCGTGTTCCGCATGCGCGACGGGATCAGCCGGCTTGTGCTGGAGGCCGACCGTCTTGCGGTCACGGACGAGCTGGACGGCATCGTGGAAACCGTCCGCGCGACCGAGGCGGAGATGGCGGGCCATGTCCGCCTGGCCTTCACGGAGGCGGAGGGCGATTACAGCAGCCGTCAGGCGGAGGCGATCTTCCCGGACGAACGCACGGTCTCCGTCTCTCAGACCGATCTGCCGATGGTGCTGACGGCGGCGGAAGGGCGCGGCGTGGCCGAACGCTGGCTCGCCGAGGCGCGGGTCGCCCGCGACACCGCCCGTTTCGCGCTGCCGCATTCCGTCGAGGTCGGGGCGGGCGATGTGGTGACGCTGAACGACGCGCTGTGGCGGATCGACCGTCTGGACAAGGGCGACGTGCAGCTGATTGAGGCGACGCGGGTGGAGCCACATGTCTATGCCCCTTCCGACATGGTGGAGGAGCGGATCGTGCCGAAGGCCTTCGTGGCGCCGGTGCCGACCTTCCCCCTGTTCCTGGACCTGCCCCTGCTGCGCGGGGACGAGGTGGCGCATGCCCCCCATGCCGCCGTGACGGCCACCCCTTGGCCTGGCCGCGTCGCAATTTGGAGCGCGGCGCAGGATGCGGGCTACACGCTGAACATTCAGCTGGAAAGCGCGGCCGTGATCGGCGTCACCGAAGGCGCGCTGGGCGCGGCGCGCAACGACCTGTGGGACCGGTCCGACCCCTTGCGCGTGAAGGTCCATGGCGGTGCGCTGACGTCTGCTTCCGAGCTGGAGGTGCTGAATGGCGCGAACGCCATGGCCATCGGCAACGGCCAGACATGGGAGGTGTTCCAGTTTGCCAAGGCGACGCTTGTCGCGGCGGGCACCTATGACCTGAGCCTGCGGCTGCGAGGGCAGCTGGGCACGGACGGGGTCGTTCCGGCGGAAGGCTGGCCTGCCGGCAGCTATGTCGTCCTGCTGGACGACGCGTTGATGCAGGTAGAACTGCCCGCCGCGTCCCGCAACCTCGCGCGGCATTACCGTGTCGTTCCAGCGGTGCGGGGCTATGACGACCCCACGGCAGTGCATGAGGTGCTGGCCTTCGAAGGGGTCGGCCTGCGACCCTATGCGCCGTGTCACCTGCGCGCGACAGGCGCCGGCGACGTGAAGGCGACATGGGTGCGTCGCACGCGCATCGATGGTGACAGCTGGGAATCCTACGAGGTTCCGCTGGGCGAGACGGCGGAGACCTACATGATCCGCATCCTCGCCGATGACCAGATCCGGCGCGAGGTGATCGTCACGGCGCCCGAATGGACCTACACCGCCGCGATGCGGCAGGCGGATGGGGGCGGGGCCGTTACGCTGGCGGTGGCGCAGGTGTCGGACCGCTTCGGACCGGGGCCCTTCACGACCCTTGCGATCTGAACGCGGCCCCTTCGGGGGCCGCTTTCAACGTTCCTCGGACTGGATCAGCGCGATCTCCCGCGCTTTTTCGGCGCGGCGGATGCCGTCGATGACGGCGGTCATCGCCGCCTCGCCGTCCTTTTCGTGGGGAAGGCCACGATCCGCGATCTCGTCCCGGAAGGTTTGCGCCAGGCGTTGGGACAGGTGGGACAGCAGGAACTCCGCCACCTCGGGCATGGCGGCCATGGCAGTGACCATCAACCCCTGATCCACCACGCGCATCACCTTCGGGACGTCGATCGGGGCAACGCGGGCGGGCACATGGGCGAAGGTGAAGATCGACTTGCGCACCTCGGCCGAAAATACGGCGTCCTCGGCGTCCAGCCCGGCCAGAACGTCTTCGCGGGTGTGGCTGCGCGCCACGTTCAGGATTGCGCCCACCCGTTCGCCGGGCTTGCTGTCGAAGGCGCGCGGCGGTTCGGCGTCCAGTTGCTGCGCGATGGTCTGGCCGATCCGGCGCACGGTGGCCGGATCCACGTTCCCCGTCTGCGACACCGCATAGGCCACGCGCCGCGCCCGTTCGCCGGGCAGCTTGCCCAGAAGCTCCGCCGCGCGGTCGATCGGCAGCTTGGAGATCACAACGGCGGCGACCTCCACGGCCTCCTCCTCCAGCACGGGCAGCAGCTTGTCGGGGGGCAGGGCGTTCAAGCGTTCCCACGGATCGGCCGGGCCCGCGCCCGCGCGCCGCAGCCGGCTGGCCGCTTCCGAGGAGATGTGACCGTCCATCGCCTTCAGCGCGCCTTCCATGCCGCCCGGAAAGGCCAGCCCGACGCCTTCCAGTTCGGACACGAACTCCACCACCACGGCGTCAAGGGTTTCGCGGTCCACCAGCCGCAACTGCCCCATCTCCTCCGTCAGGTCGGCCTGCATGTCTTCGGGCAGGGCGGTGATGGGGATGGGACTGCCTTCGGACAGCAGCAGCCGGACGATCACGGCGGCCTTCTGCCGTTTCGTCAGGGCGCGCGGCAGCACGCGGACGGCGCGCAGCGCCGGTTGGATCTGGGCCAAGGCCTGAGACATTCTGCCCCCTTCGTCGTTTCGGGGGCAGAATGTCAGTCGTATCTTAACAGGGCGTTAGCCGGGCTTAACCGAAGACGCGCTTGAAGATCGTGTCGACATGCTTGGTGTGATAGCCTAGGTCGAACTTCTCCTCGATCTCGGCCGGCGACAAGGCCGCCGTCACCTCCGCATCGCCCAGAAGCTCGGTCTTGAAGTCGGCGCCCTGTTCCCAGACCTTCATCGCGTTGCGCTGAACAAGGCGATAGCTGTCCTCACGCGACACGCCGGCCTGCGTCAGGGCCAGCAGCACGCGCTGGCTCATCACCAGGCCGCGGAACTTGTTCATGTTGGCCAGCATGTTGTCCGGGTAGATCACCAGCTTTTCGATCACGCCCGCCAGACGGTGCAGGGCGAAGTCCAAGGTGATGGTCGTGTCCGGACCGATCGCGCGTTCGACCGAGGAATGGCTGATGTCGCGTTCGTGCCACAGGGCCACGTTTTCCATCGCCGGAACGACGGACATGCGGACCAAGCGGGCCAGACCGGTCAGGTTTTCCGTCAGCACCGGATTGCGCTTGTGCGGCATGGCCGACGAACCCTTCTGACCGGGAGAGAAGAACTCCTCCGCCTCCAGAACCTCGGTCCGCTGCATGTGGCGCACTTCGATCGCGATGTTCTCGATGCTGCTGGCGATGACCCCCAGCGTGGCGAAGAACATGGCGTGCCGGTCGCGCGGGATCACCTGGGTGGAGATCGGCTCCGGCAGAAGGCCCATCTTGGCGCAGACATGCTCCTCGACCGCCGGGTCGATGTTGGCGAAGGTGCCGACGGCGCCGGAAATGGCGCCGGTGCGGATTTCCTCGCGCGCAGCTTCAAGGCGGCTCTTGCCGCGCGCCATCTCGGCGTAGAAGCGGGCGAAGGTCAGGCCCATCGTGGTTGGCTCGGCGTGGATGCCGTGCGATCGGCCAATGCGGACGGTGTCCTTGTGCTCGAATGCGCGGGTCTTCAGCGCCTCCAGCACGCGGTCCATGCCTTTCAGCAGCAGGTCCGACGCGCGCACCAGCTGCACGTTCAGCGTCGTGTCCAGAACGTCGGACGACGTCATGCCCTGGTGCACGAAGCGGGCGTCGTCCGCGCCCACATGTTCCGCCAGATGGGTCAGGAAGGCGATGACGTCATGCTTGGTGACGGCCTCGATTTCGTCGATGCGGGCCACGTCGAACTCGACATCCTTGGCGCGCCAGACGGCATCGGCATTGGCGCGCGGGATCACGCCCAGATCGGCCTGCGCGTCGCAGGCGTGGGCCTCGATCTCGTACCAGATGCGGAATTTCGTCTCGGGCGACCAGATGGCGACCATGTCGGGGCGGGAATAGCGGGGGATCATCGCGCGGGCCTTTTCCTGTCCGGGGTATGGGCGTGTCCTTACGCCGCGGAGGGGATCAAGGCAACGGGGAAGGGCGCGCGGACGGCAAAGCCCGCCGCGCGCCGCGGGGATCACTCGGCGGCCTGCGCTTCGACCGAGAGCTTCACCTCGATCTCGTCCGAGACGGCGGGCACGAAGGCGCCCATGTCGAAATCGCTGCGCAGCAGTTTCGCCGTGGCGGTGAAGCCCATCCACGGCTTGTCCATCATCGGGTGCTGGCCCTGCTGGTTCATCACGGTGTCCAGCACGACGGTTTTTGTCACGCCGTGGATCGTCAGATCGCCGGTGATCAGCGCGGTCTTGTTGCCCGTCACATCGATGGAGGTGGACTTGAAGGTTACTTCCGGCGCTTCCTCGGCGCCGAAGAAGTCGGGCGACAGCAGGTGCTTGGTGCGGGCGTCATCGCCCGTGGTCAGCGAGGTGACCGGGAAACTGACATCGACCGAGGAGCCGGCCGGCGCGTCGGCGTCGAAGTCGATCATGCCTTGAATGCCGCTGAACATGCCCGTCGTCGTGGAGAATCCAAGATGCTCGTAGGTGAAGACGACCTGGCTGTGGCTGGTGTCGAAGGTTTAGCCCTGGGGGGGGGGGCTGCGAGGGCCGCACCGCCGGCAAGGGCGAAGGCAGTGGTCTTGAACATGGGAAAGCTCCGTCTGTACATGGGGAAAGACATGACCGACCCAGCGGCGGCAGGCGACGTCCGCCCGCGAACAGGATACCCCGATCCACGCACACTTGCGCGGCGGCAGGATGCGTGTATAAGGCCCCTTCCTTTCCGCATTCACGGATAACCGGCGCAGCCTCTCGTGGACGGGTCGCGGAAAGGCGATGCCCGTCCTATGAAATGCGCCCTGAACAGGAGTGCACATGCCGCTTTACGAGCATGTCTTCATCTCGCGTCAGGACCTGTCCAACGCGCAGGCCGAAGGCCTTGTCGAACACTTCTCCACGGTTCTGGCGGACAACGGCGGCAAGGTCGTCGAAAGCGAGTACTGGGGCGTCAAGACGATGGCCTACAAGATCAACAAGAACCGCAAGGGCCACTACGCCCTGCTGCGTTCGGACGCACCGTCGTCCGCCGTGCAGGAAATGGAACGCCTGATGCGCCTGCATGACGACGTGATGCGCGTCCTGACCATCAAGGTCGACGCCCACGAAGAGGGCCCCTCGGTCCAGATGCAGAAGCGCGACGAGCGTGAAGGCCGTGGCGACCGCCCCGACCGTGGTGATCGCGGCGACCGCGGTGACCGTGGCGGCTTCGGCGGCCGTCGTTGATCCTGAAAGGAACCTGACACATGGCGAACAAACCGTTTTTCCGTCGTCGTAAAGTCGATCCGTTCGGGGGCGAGAACGCACCCGCGATCGACTACAAGGACACGCGCACCCTTCAGCGCTACATCTCCGAGCGTGGCAAGATCGTGCCGTCGCGCATCACGGCCGTTTCGGCCAAGAACCAGCGCAAGCTGGCCGCAGCGATCAAGCGCGCGCGCTTCCTCGCCCTGCTGCCCTACGCTGTGAAGTGAGGATCGACTGATGCAAGTTATCCTTCTGCAACGCGTGGCCAAGCTGGGCCAGATGGGCGATGTCGTGTCCGTCAAGGACGGCTACGCCCGCAACTTCCTGCTGCCGCAAGGCAAGGCGCTGCGCGCCAACGACATGAACATCAAGTCGTTCGAAGCCCGCAAGGCACAGCTGGAAACCGAAAACCTCGAAACCCGCAAGGAAGCCGAGGCGGTTGGCGAAAAGCTGGACGGACAGCAGTTCATCGTCATCCGCTCCGCTTCGGATGCCGGCGCTCTCTACGGTTCGGTCACCACGCGTGACGTCGCCGACGCGGCCACGGCCAACGGTTTCACCGTCGACCGCAGCCTGGTTGTTCTGGACCGTCCGATCAAGGATCTGGGTCTGCACCCGGTGACCATCGTCCTGCACCCGGAAGTGTCCGTGAAAGTGTCGATCAACGTCGCACGTTCGCAGGAAGAAGCTGAACTGCAGGCTTCGGGCAAGTCGATCCAGGAACTGGCCGCTGAAGAAGAAGCGGCTGCCGAGTTCGAGATCTCGGAACTCTTCGACGATCTGGGCGGCGCCCAAGACGACGAGGACGACGACCGCTAAGGTTTTCAAAGGCCGATGCCTTTTTGCCGCGTCCCTTCGGGGGCGCGGTTTTCATTTGGGGAACGCCATCGGCGGGTTTGCGTTGCTGTTTCAGAAGTGATGGAACAGGAGATGGACGGGCGCGGCTTCGACGGGCGAAGACTGCCAGACCGCAGGGTCGGGTGTGGCCTCCGGGGTTTGCGCTTCTTCTGTCAAAGAGGAATCGACCATGCCGCAAAACGTCGCCCCGGCCCCGTTGCCCGAAAAGACGCCCCCTGTCGGGCGGGAGGCGAATTCCCCTAGGCAGATTCCGGCACGGGGGTGGTGGCAGATCGGCCAACGCGTCTTCAACGCGGTGATGGAGGACCGGGTGCTGGCCGTGGCTGCGGGCATGACTTTCTTCCTGCTTCTCGCGCTGGTTCCGGCCATTTCGGCCTTTGTCTCGATCTATGGCCTGTTTGCGGACCGGGCGACGGTGATGGATCACCTGGCCCTGATGGACCAGGTCGTGCCGTCCGACACCATGTCGATCGTGGCGGATCAGGTGAAACGTATTGCCTCCACCGACGCGGCCACGATGACCTTCGCCTCCATCTCGTCGTTGCTGATCGCGATGTGGTCGGCCAACAGCGGCGTGAAGGCCATGATCGAGGCGTTGAACGTCGCCTACAACGAGGTGGAGAAACGCTCGTTCCTCATGCTCAACGTCATCTCGCTGGCGCTGATGTTCGCCTGCGTGGCGCTGATCCTGGTGATGATCGCGACCGTCGCCGTTCTGCCCGCCGTCCTGTCCTTCATGCACATCGAAGCGAAAAGCGAGACGGCGATCGCCCTGCTGATCCGCTGGCCGGTCATCTTCCTTGTCATGATGAGCACGCTGGCCGGGCTTTACCGCTTCGCCCCCAGCCGGGCGGCCGCACGATGGCGCTGGATCAGCCCCGGGGCGGTCTTCGCCTCGGTGTCGCTGGTCATCTTCTCGATGCTGTTTTCGTTTTACGCGTCGAACTTCGCGGAATTCAACGAAACCTATGGTTCACTGGGCGCCGTGATGGGCCTGCTCACCTGGTTGTGGCTGTCGTCGGTGATCGTGCTCGTGGGGGCCGAGATCAACTCGGAAGCGGAAAAACAGACCAACAAGGACAGCACCACCGGTCCGTCCGTGCCGATGGGGGAGCGCGAGGCCCACGCGGCGGATCATGTGGCAAAGGGGGCCTGAACCCCCTTCGCCCTTAGCGGGATCAGAAGTCCCAGTCTTCGTCTTCCGTCGCGACGGCCTTGCCGATCACGTAAGAGGAGCCGGAGCCCGAGAAGAAGTCGTGGTTTTCGTCCGAGTTCGGCGACAGGGCCGCAAGGATCGCCGGGTTCACATCTGTCACCGAAGACGGGAACAGCGCCTCGTAACCAAGGTTCATCAGCGCCTTGTTGGCGTTGTAGTGCAGGAACTTCTTCACGTCCTCGGACAGGCCGACGCCGTCATACAGTTCCTCGGTATAGGCTTCCTCGACCTCATACAGGTCGAACATCATCGCGAAGGCGAAATCCTTGATCTCGGCACGCTCGGCTTCGGTCACCTTCTCCAGCGCGCGCTGGAACTTGTAGCCGATGTAATAGCCGTGCACCGCCTCGTCCCGGATGATCAGGCGGATCAGGTCGGCGGTGTTGGTCAGCTTGGCGCGGCTGGACCAGTGCATCGGCAGGTAGAAGCCCGAATAGAACATGAAGGATTCAAGGAACACGCTGGCGACCTTGCGGCGCAGCGGGTCGGCGGACTTGTAATGCTCCAGCACCAGGCGCGCCTTCTTCTGAAGGTGCGTGTTCTCCTCGGACCAGCGGAAGGCCTCGTCGATGGCCTGCGTGCTGCACAGCGTGGAGAAGATGGAGGAATAGGACCGCGCATGGACCGATTCCATGAACGCGATGTTGGTCAGCACCGCCTCTTCATGCGGCGTGACGGCGTCGGGCATCATCGCCATCGCCCCGACCGACGCCTGAACCGTGTCCAGCATCGTCAGGCCGGTGAAAACCCGGATCGTCAGCTGCTGTTCGTAATCGGTCAGCGTGGCCCAGGACGGGATGTCGTTTGACAGCGGCACCTTTTCCGGCAGCCAGAAGTTCGAGGTCAGGCGGTTCCAGACCGTTAGGTCCGTGTCGTCCTGAATGCGGTTCCAGTTGACGGCACGCGTGGGCGTGCGGCGTAGGGGGGGCTGCGCGTTCATGTGGGTGTTCCTGTCGCATAAGCCGCCCGAAGGCCGCCTTGAGTCGCTTTGCAACAGTTTATCTTCGAACGCGAGCGAGGGAAACCACCCATCTCGTTTATCCACAAGATATAGCGGTTTCCCTTTTCGTTATCACAAGGTGCAGCTGACGCAGCCCTCGACCTCGGTGCCTTCCAGCGCAAGCTGGCGCAGGCGGATGTAGTAGATCGTCTTGATGCCCTTCTTCCAGGCGTAGATCTGGGCGCGGTTGATGTCGCGGGTCGTGGCCGTGTCCTTGAAGAACAGCGTCAGCGACAGGCCTTGGTCCACATGCTCGGTCGCGGCGGCATAGGTGTCGATGATCTTCTCCGGCCCAATCTCGTAGGCGTCCTGATAATATTCCAGGTTGTCGTTGTCCATGAAGGCGGCCGGATAGTAGACGCGGCCGATTTTGCCTTCCTTGCGGATCTCGATCTTCGACACGATCGGGTGGATCGAGGAGGTGGAGTTGTTGATGTAGCTGATCGACCCCGTCGGCGGCACGGCCTGCAGGTTGCGGTTGTAAAGCCCGCCCGCCATCACCTTCGCCTTCAGGTCCGCCCAGTCGGCACGGGTCGGCAGCGCCACCCCGAACTTTGCGAACAGCGCGGTGACGGTATCCGTCTCCGGCAGCCAGTCCTGCTCGGTGTATTTGTCGAAGAACTCGCCCGACGCGTATTTCGACTGATCGAAGCCCTTGAAGCTCTGCTTCCGCTCCACCGCCAGCAGGTTCGACGCGCGGATCGCGTGGAAGGCGATGGCGGCGAAATAGACGCGGGTGAAGTCGATGCCCTCCGTCGATCCGTAATGGATCCGTTCGCGCGCCAGGAAGCCGTGCAGGTTCATCTGGCCCAAGCCGATGGCGTGCGATTCATCGTTCCCGCGACGGATCGAGGGGACAGAGTCGATCGCCGACATCACCGATACGGCCGTCAGCGCGCGTACGGCGGTTTCCACGGTCTTGCCGAAATCCGGGCCGTCCATGGTCTTGGCGATGTTGAGTGAGCCGAGGTTGCAGGAGATGTCGGTCCCGAGGTGCTTGTAGCTCAGGTCCTCGTTGAATTCCGACGCCTCGTTGACCTGCAGGATCTCCGAGCAGAGGTTCGACATGGTGATGCGGCCCGCGACGGGGTTCGCACGGTTCACCGTGTCTTCGAACATGATGTAGGGATAGCCGCTTTCGAACTGGATCTCGGCGATGATCTGGAAGAAGTCGCGCGCCTTGATCTTCTTTTTCTTGATGCGCGGGTTGTCCACCATCTCGCGGTATTTCTCGGTGACCGAGATTTCGGAGAAGGGAACGCCATAGACCTTCTGGATGTCGTGCGGCGAGAAGAGGTACATGTCCTCGTTCTTCTTCGCCAGTTCGAAGGTGATGTCCGGGATCACGACGCCCAAGGACAGCGTCTTGATGCGGATCTTCTCGTCCGCGTTCTCGCGCTTGGTATCAAGGAACTTCAGGATGTCCGGATGGTGGCAGTTCAGATACACCGCGCCTGCGCCCTGACGCGCGCCCAGCTGGTTGGCGTAGGAGAACGAATCCTCCAGCAGCTTCATCACCGGGATCACGCCCGAGGACTGGTTCTCGATCCCCTTGATGGGGGCGCCTGCCTCGCGCAGGTTGGTCAGCATAAGGGCCACGCCGCCGCCGCGCTTGGACAGCTGCAGGGCCGAGTTGATGGACCGCCCGATCGATTCCATGTTGTCTTCCAGACGCAGCAGGAAGCAGGAGATCAGCTCTCCGCGTTGCTTTTTCCCGGCGTTCAGGAAGGTGGGGGTGGCCGGCTGGAAGCGGCCGTTCATGACCTCCTCCATCAGCTGCATGGCCAGCGTCTCGTCGCCTTGGGCCAGCGCCAGCGCCAGCATGACGACGCGATCCTCGTACCGTTCAAGGTAGCGTTTGCCGTCCTTCGTCTTCAGCGTGTAGCTGGTGTAATACTTGAACGCGCCCAGGAAGGTCGGGAAGCGGAACTTGCAGGCATAGGCCGCGTCCCAGATCCCGCGCAGGAAGGGGCGGGAATACTGGTCCAGCACCTCGGTCTCGTAATACCCCTCGCGGACCAGATAGCCGAGCTTTTCTTCCAGCGAATGGAAGAAGACCGTGTTCTGGTTCACGTGCTGAAGGAAATACTCCTTCGCCGCGCGCCGGTCCGCGTCGAAGCGGATCTTGCCGTCCGCATCGTACAGGTTCAGCATCGCGTTCAACGCGTGATAATCCAGCGAAGACGACTCTACGGGCCGATCGAGCGTTGCCGTGTCCAAAACGTTTCCAATCCTTGCCTGACGCGCGCCACATCTTCTTCGGTGCCGGCGAGTTCAAATGTGTAGAGCAGGGGGACGTGGCATTTCGTGGCGATGATCTTGCCCGCCAAGGCGAAATGTTCCCCGAAATTCAGGTTACCCGTGCCGATGACGCCACGGATCAGGGCCCGGTTCGCCGGGTCGTTCAGGAAACGGATCACGGGCTTGGCGACCGCGCCATGCCCTTCACCGTCGGAATAGCTGGGGGTGATCAGGACATACGGCTCCGTCACCCGCGTTTCTGCGTTGATCCGCGTGGCGGGAAGACCCAGCCGTTCCACGAACCGCCGCGTGTTGCCCGAGCCGGAGGAGTAGTAGACCAGCCCCCCGATGCCCGGCCCGGTCACGTTTCAGGCCAGCGCGCCGATCTTGTCGGGACGGAAGCCCGCCCAGTGATCGGTGCCCGCCACGACAACCGGCGCCTGGCGATAGCCCATGCCGGTCACCAGCTCCATCGCCGCCGCATCTTCCGACAGGTCGATGATGGTGTATGCGATTCCCTGCTTGTCCAGCGCGCGCTTCGTGGCGTCGCATTGCACGCAGGCGGGTTTGGAGTAGAGCGTCACGGTCATCGTTTTCGTCCTAATGGAGCGGGCCGGAGCCCCGGCGCCCGACCCCGAAGGCCGGCCACCGGGCCCCATGCCCGTGGTCATGATCTGGTCGAGGGGACCGGGAAGACAGGTTCGACACCACAGGATATGGTGTCGCGTCCCCTTGGCCGGATGTCGGGCGCCCAACAATAAAAGGGCGTTTGGCGATCCTTCGCATCAACCCCTAGGGGGGCATCAGCGCCTCTTGTCTAGATATAGCGCCCTGCGATCCGAGTCTCAATCTCGAATGCAACGCCCCTGTCAGATTTCGGTGAATGAAGTTGTGGATAAGTGACACCTCGGTTTGCGCCCTGAACCGGCTGGAACGTCAGGCTTCGCGGGCAAGATGTTGGTTCGCTTGAACATCCGGCGCGGGCGGGGCAGGCGGTCCGCGGCCCGTCCTTATCCTCCGGTGGCCACGACGATCTTTTCATCAGACCCCTCGCGTGATAGCAGGGCGGCGGAACCGGGCCATTGGGGCCCACTGACTGCAAGAGAGACGAACATGGCCATCGAACGCACCCTTTCGATCATCAAGCCCGACGCGACCCGCCGCAACCTGACCGGCAAGATCAACGCGAAGTTCGAGGAAGCCGGCCTGCGCATCGTCGCGCAGAAGCGCCTGCACCTGTCTACGGCGCAAGCCGGCAAGTTCTATGAAGTGCACGCCGAGCGTCCCTTCTATGGCGAGCTGGTGGAGTTCATGGCGTCCGAGCCGGTCGTCGTGCAGGTTCTGGAAGGTGAAGGCGCGATCGCCAAGAACCGCGAAGTGATGGGCGCCACCAACCCGGCCAACGCCGATGCCGGTACCATCCGCAAGGAGTTCGCGCTGTCGGTCGGCGAAAACTCCGTCCACGGTTCGGACGCGCCGGAAACCGCAAAGGAAGAGATCGCCTTCTTCTTCTCCGGCCTCGAACTGGTCGGCTGATCCGGCTCGGGGCCCTGCACAACGTCTGTGCGAACGGGCCCCGAACCTTTCCTGTCGCGGCTGCGGGCGTGGGCTTAGGTTTCCGGCTGAAGGAGACCAGAGATGACCCATGCCCCCCGCATCGGCCGCGTCACGCTGACCGTGAACGACCTGCCGAAGATGACCGCCTTCTACCGCGACGCCCTTGGCCTGAACGTTCTGTCCGCGGACAAGGCGGAAGCCGTGCTGGGCACCGACGTGCCGCTTCTGGCCCTGCGGTCCGACCCCGCCGCCCGCCGCCCCGAGATGGGGGAGGCTGGCCTCTATCACACCGCCTTCCTGCTGCCCGACCGCCAGGATCTTGCAAACTGGCTGCTGCACGCGGTCCAGTCCCGCCTGTCGCTGGCCGGTGCCTCGGACCATGATGTCAGCGAGGCGCTGTACATGCAGGATCCCGAAGGCAACGGGATCGAGATCTATCGCGACCGCCCGCGCGACGAATGGGTCTGGAACGACGGCGTGATCCGCATGGGAACCTACCAGCTGGATCTGGACGGTCTGGTGCGGTCAGGCCGCCCCTGGACCGGGGTGCCGGCCGGCACCACGATCGGCCATGTGCATCTTCAGGTCGGCGGCCTTCCCGCCGCCGAGGAGTTCTGGACCGACCACAAAGCCGACATCACCCACCGCTATCGCGGCGCCACGTTCTTCAGCTGGGACGGCTATCACCACCACATCGGCGCCAACACCTGGCACAGCCGAGGCGCGGCACCCCGCAGCTTCCCTGCGACCGGGCTGGCAGAGGTGGAGATCCTTGGCCTGCCGCCGCAGGCCGCCGAAGATCCCTGGGGCACACCGATCCGCTTCGTATCCTGACGTGTGCGAAGGCATGCCCAAGTATACTTGCCGCACGCCTTGCAACCTCTCGATCCCGTGTGCTTACTGCGCCCGCACGGGATGAAATCTTGGGAAGGGGGACCGACATTTGAAGATCGGAGCGGCAAGAGAGATCTTTGAAGGCGAAGCACGGGTGGCCATGACGCCCGAAAGCGCCCTGCAGATCCAGAAGCTGGGGCACGAATGCCTGATTGAAGCCGGAGCCGGCGCAAAGGCCGGATTCACGGACGAGGCCTATGCCAAGGCCGGCGTCACCGTGGTTCCGGACGCCGCGGCGCTGTTCGCCGGGGCCGATGTCGTCGTGAAGGTCCGCGGGCCCGAAGCGTCCGAGGCCGGTCTTCTGCGGGACGGCCAGACCCTCATCAGCTTCTTCTGGCCCGCCCAGAATGCCGAGCTGCTGGAGCAGGTGAAGGACCGCGGCGCGACCGTCATCGCCATGGACATGGTCCCCCGCATCAGCCGCGCGCAGAAGATGGACGCGCTGTCGTCGATGGCCAACATCGCGGGCTACCGCGCCGTGATCGAGGCCGGGAACAACTTCGGCCGCTTCTTCACGGGTCAGGTCACGGCGGCGGGCAAGGTGCCCCCGGCGAAGGTCCTGATCGTGGGCGCGGGCGTGGCGGGTCTGGCCGCGATCGGCACCTCCACCAGCCTTGGCGCGATCACGCTGGCCTTCGACGTGCGTCCCGAGGTGGCCGAACAAATCGAGTCGATGGGCGCGGAGTTCGTGTATCTCGACTTCGCCGGGGCCGCGCAGGACGGGGCCGCGACGGGCGGCTACGCCGCGCCGTCCAGCCCCGAGTTCCGCGACGCGCAGCTGAAGAAGTTCCGCGAACTGGCGCCCGAGGTGGACATCGTCATCACCACGGCCTTGATCCCCGGACGCCCCGCGCCCAAGCTGTGGACCGAAGACATGGTCGCGGCGATGAAGCCGGGGTCCGTCATCATCGACCTTGCGGCCGAACGCGGCGGCAACTGCGACCTGACGAAGCCGGACGAAAAGTTCGTGACCGACAATGGCGTGACCATTGTCGGCTACACCGACTTCCCCTCGCGGATGGCGACGCAGTCCTCCACGCTCTATTCCAACAATATCAGGCACATGCTGGCCGATCTTACGCCAAAGAAGGATGGCGTGATCGACCACAACATGGAGGATGACGTCATCCGCACGGCCACGGCCACGCATGACGGCGCGATCACGTTCCCGCCGCCGCCGCTGAAGGTCCAGGCCATCGCCGCGCAGAAGCCGCGCGAAAAGGCCAAGGAACTGACGGTCGAGGAAAAGCGCGCCGCCGAGGTCGCGAAGTTCAAGTCCGAAACGAAGACGCAGGTCGGCCTTCTTGTCGCGGCGACGGTGCTGCTGCTTTTGGTCGGTGCGGTCGCCCCGGCCAGCTTCATGGCGCATTTCGTGGTGTTCGTACTGGCCTGCTTCATCGGCTTCCAGGTGATCTGGGCCGTGTCGCATTCGCTGCACACGCCTCTGATGGCCGTCACCAATGCGGTGTCGGGGATCATCATCCTCGGATCGCTGGTGCAGATCGGGGCAGGCGGCTTCCTTGTCGTGCTTCTGTCCTTCATCGCGATCCTGATCGCCACCATCAACATCGTCGGGGGCTTCCTCGTGACGCGGCGCATGCTCGCCATGTTCCAGAAATCGTAAGGGGGCAGGCATGGATTACGCACTGGTTTCCGCGGCCTACATCGCCGCTGCAATTCTTTTCATCCTGTGCCTGGGCGGCCTTTCGGGGCAGGAAAGCGCCAAGCGCGCCGTGTGGTACGGCATCGCGGGCATGGCGCTGGCCGTCGTCGCCACGCTGTTCGGCCCCGGCGCGGGCTATCTGCCGCTGGTGCTGCTGGCGATCCTGATCGGCGCGGGGATCGGCTGGTATCTGGCAAAAACGGTCGAGATGACGGCGATGCCGCAGCTCGTCGCGGCCCTCCACAGCTTCGTGGGCCTTGCGGCCGTCTTCATCGGATTCAACACGCATCTGGTCATGGCCCGCGTGCTGGGTCTGGATGCGGGGCTGCTGACAGGCTTCGAATTCCTGATCGCCCACAAGACCCCGGCCGAGATCGCGATCCTGCAGGTGGAAACCTTCATCGGCGTCTTCGTCGGCGCTGTGACCTTCACAGGGTCCATCGTGGCCTTTGGCAAGCTGTCGGGCAAGATCAACAGCAAGGCCACGAAGCTGCCGGGCGGCCACTGGCTGAACGCCGGCGCGGCCGCGCTGTCGCTGATCCTGCTGATCGCCTATTGCAACGGCGCGGGCGGCTGGACGCTTCTTCTGATGACGCTTTGCGCGCTGTTCATCGGCTATCACCTGATCATGGGCATCGGCGGGGCGGACATGCCGGTCGTGGTGTCGATGCTGAACAGCTATTCGGGCTGGGCGGCCTCGGCCATCGGCTTCTCGCTGTCCAACGACCTGCTGATCGTGACGGGCGCCCTGGTCGGCTCGTCCGGTGCGATCTTGTCCTACATCATGTGCAAGGCAATGAACCGCTCTTTCGTCAGCGTGATCCTGGGGGGCTTCGGCACCACCACGGGCCCCGCGATGGAGATCGAAGGCGAACAGGTGGCCATCGACGCCGAAGGCGTGGCCAACGCCCTGAACGACGCCGACAGCGTGGTCATCGTGCCGGGCTACGGCATGGCGGTGGCGCAGGCCCAGCAGGCGGTGTCGGAACTGACGCGCAAGCTGCGCGCGGCGGGCAAGACCGTCCGCTTCGGCATCCATCCCGTCGCGGGCCGTCTTCCGGGCCACATGAACGTCCTTCTGGCCGAAGCGCGCGTCCCCTATGACATCGTGCTGGAGATGGACGAGATCAACGACGACTTCGCCTCCACCGACGTGGTCATCGTCATCGGCTCGAACGACATCGTGAACCCGGCCGCGCAGGAAGATCCGAACAGCCCCATCGCGGGCATGCCGGTGCTTCGGGTGTGGGAGGCCAAGCAGGTCTTCGTGTCGAAGCGTGGCCAAGGCACCGGCTATTCCGGAATCGAGAACCCGCTGTTCTTCAAGGAGAACACGCGCATGTTCTATGGCGACGCCAAGGGATCGATCAGCCAGCTGGTCAACCTGGTCAACTGAAACGAAACGCCCCGCCAAAGCGGGGCGTTTTCATTCGGAACGTGCGGTGACCGGCTGGCGTTGCCTTCGAAACAGGAGGCTACACATGTTCAAGTTCATCGGCGGCACCATCGGCGTCATCTTCCTCATCGGCCTGATCGTGGTGATCCTGCTTCTGAAGCTGATCTTCTGATCAATCCGGCACGCGGGCCAGGTCGTCCAGCCAGACCTGCGCCACCGCGTCCGAAGGGGCACGCCAGTCGCCGCGCGGCGACAGCGACCCGCCGCCCGAGACCTTCGGTCCGTTCGGAATGGCCGACCGCTTGAACTGGCTGAACGCGAAGAACCGCTTCAGGAAACCTTCCAACCAGTGCTTGATGGTCGGCAGGTCATAGGTGTGCTTCTTCGCTTCCGGCCAGTCTTCCGGCCAGCGGCCCGCCTCAAGCGCGCTCCATGCCCGCCATGTCAGGAACGCCACCTTCGATGGCGCGAAGCCATAGCGGAGGATGTGGAACAGGAAGAAGTCGTGCAGCTCGTATGGCCCGATCGTGGCTTCGGTGCCCTGAAGCTGTTCGCCCGGCACCAGTTCCGGAGAAATTTCGGTGCCAAGGATCGACAGCAGCACCTCGTTCGTGGCGGCGTCGAACTGGTCCGAGGTGGCGGCCCAGCGGATCAGGTACTGGATCAGCGTCTTCGGCACGCCGGAGTTCACGGCGTAATGGCTCATCTGATCGCCGACGCCATAGGTGCACCAGCCCAGCGCCAGTTCGGACAGGTCGCCCGTGCCGATGACGAAGCCGTTGTTGTGGTTGGCCAGCCGGAACAGATAGTCGGTGCGCAGCCCCGCCTGCACATTCTCGAACGTGATGTCATAGACGGGTTCGCCCTTGGCGAAGGGATGGCCCATGTCCGACAGCATCTGCGTGGCCGAGGGACGGATGTCGATCTCCGCCGCCTCGATCCCCATGGCGCGCATCAGGGTCCAGGCGTTGGACTTCGTCCCTTCGCTGGTGGCAAAGCCCGGCATGGTATAGCCGAGGATGGTCGAACGCGGCAGGCCCAGCCGATCGCAGACCTTCGCCGCCACGATCAGCGCGTGGGTTGAATCCAACCCGCCCGAGACGCCGATGATCATCTTCCCACCGCGCGTCGCCTCGAACCGGCGGCGCAGACCGTCCACCTGGATGTTGAACGCCTCATAGCAGTCCTGGTCGATCTTGTCGGCGCGCGCGGGAATATAAGGGAAGCGGCGCTGCACCCGGTGAAAGCCGATGTCCTTCGTCGTCGGGCGATGGGCAAAACGGATGCGGCGGAAGGGGCGGGCGCTTTCGGCCGCATCGGCATAGGTGCCCGTCCGCATTCGTTCGGACAGGATGCGGCCCGCGTCCACGTCGGCGATGCAGAGTTCCGGGTTCATCGCGAACCGCTCGGACTGGGCCAGCATCTCGCCCAGTTCATAGATGCCGCCCTGACCGTCCCAGGCCATGTCGGTGGTGCTTTCGCCCGCGCCGGCCGCCGAATAGGCATAGGCCGCGATCGCCCGCATGGACTGCGAGGCGCACAGAAGGTGCCGGTCGTCCGCCTTGCCGATCGTGATGTTGGAGGCCGACAGGTTCGCAAGGATCACCGCCCCTGCCAGCGCCGCCGCGGTGGAAGGCGGGGTGGGCGACCAGAAATCCTCGCAGATCTCGGCATGGAGGATCAGGCCGGGCAGGTCCTCCGCCTCGAAGATCAGGTCGGGGCCGAAGGGGACGGTCTGGCCGGCGGCCGTGATCTCTCCGCCCGCGTGGCGGCCATGGGCGAACCAGCGCTTCTCGTAATATTCGCGGTAGTTCGGCAGGAAGGATTTCGGCACGATCCCGAGGATCTGGCCCTTCGACAGCACGGCTGCGCAGTTGTACAGCTTGCCATCCCGCCGCAGCGGAAGGCCCACCAGCACCACCGGCGACAGGTTCGCCGTGGCCTTCGCCAGATCGGCCAGCGCATCCTCGGCCGCCGTCAGCACGGCCTCCTGCAGCAGCAGGTCGTCGATCGCATAGGCGGTGATGCACAGTTCGGGGCAGATCAGCACGTCCACCTGCGCGCGATCCGCTTCCACCATGCGGGCGCGGATGGCATCGCGGTTGAAGGGGATGTCGGCCGGCCGGACCGAAGGGGTGCAGGTGGCCACGCGGACAAAGCCGTGACTGTGGATCGAGGCGAAATGCATGCGTGAACCTTTGCGTGATGACGTTCCCCGTGGTTCTAGCGCCCGCAGCCCCGCCGTAAAACACGCAAGGGAACGATTTTC
Organism: Falsirhodobacter sp. 1013; assembly: GCF_051195255.1. Classification (NCBI taxonomy): domain Bacteria; kingdom Pseudomonadati; phylum Pseudomonadota; class Alphaproteobacteria; order Rhodobacterales; family Paracoccaceae; genus Falsirhodobacter; species Falsirhodobacter sp. 1013. The sequence continues at coordinate 102,425 of NZ_JBNJLK010000005.1, forward strand.
CTCCGCAAACGCTAACTCCGACCACCGAGGATCGAGGAGAGGCGACATGACACAGGCAAAACTCAGGCTGCACGTGTCCGGGGAAATGGCGGCGCAGATCATGGACGGGGCGGGGGCTGCGAAGTCCGAGCAGGTCCACACGGTTCATTTCGACACCCCTGATCACGCCCTTTCGGCAATGAAGGCCTTTCTGCGCATACGGCATCTGGCGGACCGGCAGGTGCAGACCATCCGGACCCCGCAGGGCGAACGCGACAAGCTGGTCGAAGGCGACGTGCCGGTGGTGGAGGCGTCGGGGCCGTTGGGCGACATTCTGGCACACGACCTGATCCCCGTTTTCACCACGCGCCACACCCGTCGCCACTGGTCGGTGGAGGAGGCGGGCCAGACGGTCGATGTGGCCTTGGACGAAGGGGAGATCGCGGCTGCCGACCGGCATGTCCCGATCCGCGATCTGGTTCTGACGGGGGCCCCGTCGGCGCTGGTCGCCGTGGCCCGGCGCCTTGCCGGGAACGCGCAGATTGCGCCCTTGTCGAAGGTTGAACGCGGGTATCGCCTGGTCGGCCCCGCGCCGCTGCGCCTGAAGGCGACCGAGGTGCCGCTGGAGGCGACGATGACCGCGGCTGCGGCTTTCCAGCAGATCACCTGGTCCTGCCTGAACCAGTTCCGCCAGAACGAGGATCTTCTGGCCACCCGCATGGCCGAGCCGCTTCATCAGGCGCGGGTGGCGCTGCGACGCCTGCGATCGGCGTTTTCGATCTTTCGGCCGATGCTGGGTGACAGCGGGGCCGATCTGCGGGAAGGTTTGCGCGATCTGGCGTCGGAACTGGGGCAGGCGCGAGATCTGGACGTGCTGCTTCTGCGCGCCCCGCAGGGCCCCCTCGGCACCCGCATCCGCCACGCCCGCGAAGCCGCGCATGATGCCGTGGCCGAGGTGCTGGTGTCGGACAAGACGCGGGGTCTGCTGCTGGATCTGGCCGCCTGGCTGCACGACGGCGACTGGCTGCGGGACGAGGTGCGCAAAACCCTGCGGGAGGAGCCCGTGACCGTCTTCGCGCAGGACGCGCTGTCCCGCTATCGCCGCAAGGTGAAGAAGGGCGGGAAGGGGCTCTCGACGTTGGAGGACGAGGTGCGCCACGACCTGCGCAAGGACGCCAAGAAGCTGCGCTACGCGGCGGAGTTCTTCAGCCCGCTGTTCGCGGCCGAAGCACCGAAGCGCCACCGGACATTCCTCGGGGCCCTCGAAACCCTTCAGGACCATCTGGGTGACCTGAACGATCTGGCCACCGCGCCTGAACTGCTGCACCGGCTGGGCATCCGCGACGAACCGGGCGCGGCGGATCTGTTGGCAAAAGGCCGCAGGAAGCGCCTGCTGCGCGAGGCGGAAGACGCCTATGACCAGCTGATCGACGCCAAGCCCTTCTGGGCCTGACCCCAGCTAGACCTTCCGTCCGGTCACCATGTCCACGAAGGCCCGCAACGGCGCGGGCGGGCGGCGACCATGATAATAAAGGTGCGGCCCCCCGAACTCCGGCCACCAGTCGGGCAGGACCGGAATCAGGGCGCCGCTGGCGAAATGCGGCTCCAGCCAGTTGCGGAAGGTCATGCACAGCCCAAGCCCGGACATCGCATGTCCGATCATCGCGGCGGAGCCGTTGGTGCCGACGATCAGCCGCGCCTTCGGGTTCAGGGTCAGGGATTCCTCGCCACGCTCGAACATCCACGGCACCAGCGCACCGCTGGAGAACCGCCCCCGCACGCAATCATGTGCCAGAAGGTCGCGCGGGTGCTCCGGCAGGCCCTTGCGCGCCAGATAAGCGGGCGAGGCCGCCAGTGCCGTCTGCTGCCGCCGTGCAGCAGCAAGGAGAACACGCATGACCACCCCCGCTTCGGCCGCCGGCCGTTTCACCGTTCCCGGCACGGCCCTGTCCGTGAACCGGATGGGCTACGGCGCGATGCAGCTGGCCGGCCCCCACGTCTTCGGCCCGCCCAAGAACCCTCAGGAGGCTTTGGCCGTCTTGTGCGAAGCCGTCGCCCTTGGCATCGACCACATCGACACCAGCGACTTCTATGGCCCCCATGTCACGAACGCTTTGATCCGCGAGGCGCTTCATCCCTATCCCGCCGGTCTGGTGCTGGTGACGAAGATCGGCGCGTGGCGGGACGACAAGGGCGGGTGGAACCTTCAGCGCGACGAGGCTTTCCTGCGCCAGTCCGTGGACGACAACCTGACCCGCCTTGGTCTTGACCGGATGGCCATCGTCAGCCTGCGCATGGGCGGGCCCGAGGATGACATCGCCGCCCCGATGCGCGTCCTGCGGACCATGCAGGAGGAAGGCCTGATCGACCACATCGGCATCAGCACCGTCACCGCCGATCAGGTGGCCGCCGCCCGGGACATCGCACCCGTGGTCTGCGTGCAGAACCAGTACAACCTGGTCCATCGCGGCGACGACGCGCTGATCGACCGGCTGGCCGAAGATGGGATCGCCTATGTCCCCTACTTCCCGCTGGGCGGCTTCTCACCCCTGCAGTCCGCGGAACTGAACGCCGTGGCGGCCGAGATCGGCACCAGCGTGCAGCAGGTCGCCCTGGCATGGCTTCTGGCCCGCAGCCCGAACATCCTCGTGATCCCGGGCACATCGTCGCGCGCCCATCTGCGGCAGAACGTGGAGGCCGCCACGCTGGTCTTCAGCCCGGATCAGAAGGCGCGGCTGGATGCGATCTGAGGATGACCCCGACGGGCGGCGATCTTCGCCACCCGCTTTCGTTGTCGATGCGGCTCAGGCGGCCGTCTTCTCCCGAAGGGCTTCCAGCAGCCGTTCCGCCGCCGCGGCCGACGATGCGGGGTTCTGGCCGGTGATCAGCAGACCGTCCGTCACCGTATAAACACCCCAGTCGTCGGTGCGGGAGAAGTCGCCGCCCAGCCGGACCAGCTCATCCTCCACAAGGAAGGGCACGATCTTTGTCAGGCCTACGCCTTCCTCTTCGGTGTTGGTGAAGCCCGTGACGCGGCGGCCCTGAACGACCGGGCGGCCGTCCGCGTTCCTCACGTGCCGCAACACGCCGGGGGCGTGGCACACCAGCGCGGTCGGCTTGTCGGCGCGCAGGAAGGTTTCGATCAGCGCGATCGAGGTCCCATCCTCGGCGAGATCCCACAGTGGTCCGTGGCCGCCGGGATAGAAGACCGCGTCGAACTGCGCGGCGTCCACACTGTCCAGCCGAACGGTGCGGGCAATGTGGGCCGTCGCCTCGGCGTCCGCCTTGAAGCGTTCCGTCGCCTCCGTCCGTGCCGAAGGTTCATCGCTTTTTGGATCCAAGGGCGGCTGCCCGCCCTGGGGCGAGGCGAGGGTGATCGTGACCCCGGCGTCCTTGAACACGTAATAAGGCGCCGCCAGCTCCTCGAGCCAGAAGCCGGTCTTCCGCCCCGTGTCGCCAAGCGTGTCGTGGGAGGTGAGCACCATGAGGATCTTCATCATTCGCGTCCTTGTTGTTGCGGGCCATTGCCGATGGACAACAGATGGCATCGCCAAGGGTATTTCTGAAACTTATTTCCTGTATTTCAGATATACGCCTGCTAACATATCTGGATGAAGCCCGATCTCAACCTCCTCCCGATCTTCCTGATGCTGCTGGAGGAGCGGAGCGTCACCCGCGCCGCGTCCCGGCTGGGAATGACTCAACCGGCACTTTCCAATGCGCTGAATCGCCTGCGGGCGACCTTCCACGATCCCCTGTTCATACGGGAGCGTCATGGCATCCGGCCCACGGAGCTTGCCTTGTCCTTGGCCCCGAACATTCAGGCGGCGCTGGCGCAACTGGACGATCTGATCGCCGCACGGCAGGAATTCGTGCCGGCCAAGGCAGAGCAGGTGTTTGTCCTTGCCGCCAACAGCTATCCCGAACTGGTGCTGATCCCACCGCTCGCCGCCCGCTTGCAAGTCGAAGCGCCGGGCATCCGCCTGCGCCTCCTTCCCTTCGGGGCCAGCCTGACCGACACGGGCGTGACCTCCGGCACCACGGCGCTGGCGCTTGGCCGGGTGACCGATCCGACGGTCAATCTGGTCGTGCAGCCCTTGATGACCGACGGGCTGGCCTGCGTTTTGCGGAAAGATCATCCGCAGGTCGGCGACACGATCAGCCGGGAACAGTACGAAGGCCTGCGCCATGTGAACGTCCTGCCGCCCGGACGCCTGCGGGCCGGGCTTTTTCAGGCGATGAAACGGCATGGCGTGGCACGGGATGTTGCCATCTCCGTCACCCAATTCTCGGCCGCGGCCGAGGTGGTGGCCGCCACCGACTGCTGCGCGACGCTGCCGCGCCTGCTGTGCCGCAGCCTTGCCGGCGATCCCCGTCTGAAAGTGCTGCCCGCGCCCCTGGATCTTGGCACCTTCCCGGTGGAGATGGCTTGGCACACACGCTATCGCAACGATCCGGCGCATATGTGGCTTCGGGCCTTCGTGGCGGCGGTGGCGCGGGATCTGGGCACAAGCGGCGCGGTGTCCTAAGAGGGGGAAGGCGGTCAGAGGGAGCTTGCCGGCCCCATCGTATCCCGGTTACGGCGCCGCAGCGTCGCTTCCCGCCACATCGCGTAGCAGCCGGACAGCACGATGATCGCGGCCCCGATCAGGGTCAGGGCGTCGGGGCGCTCGTGGAAGACCAGGACACCGAAGATCAGGGCGAAGACCAGCCGGGCATAGCGCAACGGCGCCAAGGCCGACGCGTCGCTTTGCCGGGTGGCGGCCACCAGCGCGGCATAGGCGGTGACGCCCGACGCCCAGCACCCGATCACGAGCATCCATTGCCGCAGGTCCGGCCACAGGAAGACCTGCTTCAGGTGCACCGCCAGAAGAAGCGCGGCGATCAGCGTCGCGCCGAAGGCCCCCGCCGCCAAGATCTCCGACCGGATGTCCGGGGGCACGCGGCGGGTCACCAGATCACGCGCCGCCAGCAGCAGCACCGACACCAGCGCCAGAAGGGACACCGGGCGGAACCCTTCAAGGCCGGGCCGTATCACCATCAGCACGCCCATAAAGCCGATCACGATGGTGACACAGCGCCGCCAGCCTACAGGCTCCCCCAGAAACAGGGCGGCGCCCAGGAGGATGGCCAGCGGCAGCGCCTGAAAGATCGCGGTGGTCGAGGACAGCTCGGTCAACGCCAAGGCGATGACGAAGCAAAGGGAGCCGACAGCCTCGCACAGGCTGCGGAACAGCACGATCGGCCGCAGCAGGCCGCCCTTCAGGACCGGCAAGCCCTTGCGTTTCAGAAGGCCGAGGAAGCTTGCGCCGCCCATCGCCCCCAGCATGGCCACGATCTGCGTGTAGGGCAGGTCGGCGGACAGAAGCTTGATGAACGTGTCCTCGACCGCGAAAAGGGCCATCGCGAACAGCATCAGCAGCATGCCGCGCTGCATGTCGGTTTTCATCGAAGGCCCGTCCTGACGCAGATGAAGATCGCCCGAAGGCGGTCCTTATTAGGTAAATGATCGTGGCCCGGTCCGGCAGAACCTTCGTGCGGGCCGCGCCCGGTAGATCGAGGAAAAGTTACTGCCGAAGACGCTTATTGTCCAACGAAATCAAAGGTCAAAAGTAATTTAGAGGAATGAATTCCATTGGTTCGGACCAAAGTTCGGACCTTGCCCCACCATCGTGCGAAAAACAAAAGGGCTCGCGCTTGCGAGCCCTTTGCCATGATTTCTGCCGTGACCGCAAGCAGAACGCTACAGGATCATCGTAACTTAGGACATCCACCTGCCGTGCGGTCGGAATATCCGATGCAAACACCCGAATGCTGTGACGCCGCAGCTTCCCGGAAATCCTGTAGCCGAGGATTTCTCGCAGAAGCACGGCGCGCGTCAGTGCTTTCACAGGCTCATTCCATAGTATTCTTGCCGCCTGTCGGACATGGTCGGATCTGTCAGAACGACCTGAACGAGGTGATCACTGCCTTCGTCCAGGACAAGACCGCGATCGAGCGCGGGCTGTTCGACGAAGAGATGGTGCCAGAAGAGCTGACACAGGTGCGCATGGGCAAGATTGTGCGCGATAAATACCCGGAGCTTGACGCAGAGGATCAGGAAGCAGTGCGGCAGCACGCCATCGCTGCGATGAACTTCACCCAGGAGGCTAAGCAGGCCTTGGTTGGCGACGGATCTGAAGCATCGGCCAATACCGCGTTTGTCGATGGCGTCCGTCAGTTCGCGCTCAGCGTCCGGGATCTGGATATTGACCTCATCGACCGGATCAATCCATTCGGGGAGACCTACGCCATCCTCGCGAAAACCATGAGCGAGGACCGCCTGAAGGAAGTTGCCGCCGTCATCGAAGCAAAGAAGATCAAGCTGACACCCGAGGAGGCGAGGGATCTGGCGAAGCGTGCTGCGAAGTCCAAGGCAGACCATGGCCGTCTGCCGTCATTGACCTCGACAGATGCCTGGCAAAAGAAGATGGCCGATGGTGTGGCCTTCTTGGTCCGCATGAAGCAGGAGGCGATGACTGGGTAATGACTTCACCGATGACGACGACGCCCTGCTTGCCGAACTCGGTGTTGAAGTCGAGCACAGAAAAGCCTTCGCACGGACGCCTCGTGAAGAGCGCATTATTGCGAGCTTCGAGGACATCCAGAAGTTCGTGACCGAGACAGGTCGCCTTCCGCGGCACGCCGCCAGCGGTGATATTTTCGAACGGCTTTATGCTGTCCGCCTGCAGCGTTGCGCGAATTGCCGGAAGCCGTCACCCTTCTTGCGGCCATGGACAGCGTGGCCTGCTCGTCGGGGCGGACGCCGCGCCGGAAGGGGACATGAACGATGATGCACTTCTCGCCGCACTCGGCGTCGAGTTCGAGGCCAGCTCGATCACCGATCTGAAACACGTCCCCTCCGCCTCGGAGCGCGAGGCCGCCGAAGAGGTGGCCAGTCGGCAGCGTGGCGAGGACTTCGACACGTTCAAGCCGCTCTTGGAATAGGTCCAGCGCGAGTTGGACAATGGGCAGCGCGCGACACGCCCCTTCGAGCTGAAGGCGGAAATCCAGCGGGGCCGCTTCTTCATCGTCGAGGGACAGAAGGCGCATGTCGCTGAGATGGAAGAGTCGACGCTAACCGATCAGGGGCGCATAGACGCCCGCCTGCGGGTCATCTTCGACAACGGCACCGAAAGTGACATGCTCATGCGGCGTTGCAGCGTGCTTTGAACAAGGACGATTCGGGCCGGCGGATTACGGAGTCCTCGGCGGGGCCTCTGTTCGCCGACGCCCCGGAGGAAGGCGACAACTCGACGGGAACGATCTACGTCCTGCGCAGCGTATCAAACCATCCGATGGTGGCCGCCAACCGCGACCTTGTGCACAAGATCGGCGTAACCACCATGGAGGTCGAGAAGCGCATCGCGCGTACCCACCTTCAGACCACCTTTCTGATGGCACCTGTCGATGTCGCGGGGACCTACCGGCTCTTCAACATCAACCGGACCAAGCTTGAGAACCTGATCCACCGGATCATTGGCCCTGCGCAGATCGGGATCCAGATCCCGGACCGCCTGCGGCGCCGGACTTCGCCGCGGGAATGGTTCCTTGTGCCGGAGTTCGTCATTGATGAGGCTGTGCAGAAGATCATGGACGGCACGATCACGGACTTCGTCTATGATCCGAATGCTGCGCGTCTCGTCCGGCGCATGTGATTGGTCCGGAGCATGATCGTGCGTCGTGCTGTTGGTGGCCGCCCGCCTCAGCTTAGATCAGGCAGGTCGGCCCTGGGGGGGCAGCGTTCGGCGCCGCTTTCGGCCATTGTTTCCATCTCCGAACGCGCGATCTCAATCATCGGGCTCATGCCTGCTGCAACGTAATCGACAGGGATCGCGTCTGGCTGCAGGTGTCCGAAGTTCAGGTTTCGCGGGTCGATCATCAACAGCTTGTAGTCCCGTCTGCCTCCGTCACGATAAGCAGCCTCGATGCAGGCATGAAACCTTTCCGGACCCTTCAAGCCCTTTTCGATGCCGAAGATTGAGATCATAAAAGGCACGGTATCGGTCAGGTTCCGATAAGCCCATGCGGCCTGGTGAGAGCCGTAGTCCTCCAGCAAGACATAGACGAGGTTCAGGTCGTCTACGCTCGGGAAATCAGTGAGCTTTTCGCCGTGGAACTCGCCCGCCAAGACATCCCTTGGGACCGCATGCGGATCCGGTGCAAGCAGCGGGCGGACGAAGGACTTCAGTTGGAAGTCGAACTGTCCCTCGATGCGAAAGACGGACGAATGTTGCCCCGACATCTTGCATACAGTGTCGTATTTACACCATCTTTCGGCAGTGACACCATGCTCACGCTGGAAGGGCAGCACGGCCTGATCTGGAATCTTCATGGCCACATCACGCAGGCTCGGCACGACGTAGGCGTCTTGCCGCCAAGCGCCGGTTACGTAGGCGTGCGAGTTCCACATCAAACGCGACAATGGCGGTCCAGTAGCATGATCCGGGTGGGCGGAGACATCCGACATCGCAGCCCGACCGGATCATGGGTCAGCGGGGCGATAGATGTAGAGCCCAAAGCCGTCATTCAGCACAGCATGGCTGGAAGGCTTTTCTAGATTAACATCGACTTGGGCTGCTTCGCTTCCCTTCAGGCAAGACAGCGCAGCACCCACCCGTTCATGAACCTCCGTAGGAAGCGGCTTTACTGGTCGCATTGGCTCGATGCCCTTCCCGTCAAGATGATCTGCGATAGCATACATCACGCGGAAACTGCCGAACTCCCTGAAAAGCGTCCAGAGCGGACCAAGCGCCTGATCGATCTGGGCGGCCTCCTCGGCCCCGGAATCCATCGCGGCACGGGTGCGGCGAAGTGCCTCGCCGGGCAAGAGATCAGCGACAACACTGAACCACGTCCGCCCCCGCCAGCAGCGCGTCTTTCGCCCCCCGGTCTCCGCTGTATCCGATCGAAAAGTCGGAGGGTGTGACAGCTCGCAGTGCTGCTAGTTCACCGGCGGAATCGCCGTCGGCGGGCAGCGGCATCTTTACCCCTGCCACGTTCGGACGCTCCGACAGGCGGGCGAGCAGACCGTGGCTGAAGGTGAAGTTCGTCGTGCCAGGGTTATTGTAGATGCACAGGCGCAATCCGCCCGCCGTCGCGACGGCCTTGAAGTGCGTGTATACCTCTTCGTCGGTCAGATTCTGGTAGGACATCGGTGCGAGCAAGAGCCCCCGTGCCCCCGCCTCGGCCGCGTATCGGGCAAGGTCCACCGCCTCGTCAGTCCGAAGCGCCCTGGCGCCCCCGCGATCAGCGGTATCCGCCCTGCCAAGACCGTGGCGGCGACACGAACGACATCCTTGCGTTCCGCAGTAATGGGATAGGCGTAACTGCCCGTGCTGCCAAGGAGACCGACCGAAGCCGAACCCGCCTCCACTATACGTTCAAGATGCCGTTCCAGAACATCGGGCAGCAACCGGCCTTCCCGATCCATGGGGGTCAGCGGGAAGGCGGACGGCCCGGTGAACGGCCATGACGATACGATACAGATCATCGCCCGTCTTACGATGTCGCAAGGGCGCCAGTTCTCCGGCGCCTGAAGCCGGCTGGCAGTCTCCAAGGTGTTCAGCACGCGCTTTAAGGATGCCCGGGACCCGAACGGCATCCAGCGGCGCTCTCGGCAAGACCGCAGAAGGACTCAAGATCGCCAGCAGATGTTTTCAACCTACCTAACATGATGTTATGGAGTTTACGGGTATCATGTGTGCTTCCCAAGAGCGCCGCCCGTCCGGTAGACGTTGAGGAATGCGTGGCCAGGCGGTAACGCCGCATTTAGCTCCACGGTGGCGTATCTGGGCAGAGTTCGTCATGGGAGCCATCCAGACATGACAGCACCTGGCCCGCGCTTCATGGAACGAATACCGCCCGAAGGCAGCCGTCTTCCTTGTACTTGAACATGTGATAGCCGGTTGGGCTCTCCTCCAGCGAGAAGCGATGTGTGGCCAAAGCAGCAGGTGTCAGTTCGCCACGCTGCGCATGCTCAAGCAGGCGCGGAACATAGGCCTGTCCATGCTGCTGAGCCGTCCGGACGGTCACGCCCTTGTTCATCAGTAGCCCTAGGGGGAACTTGTCCATCAGGCCATAAACGCCGAGTATCGAAAGCGTGCCGCCCTTACGGACCGCTAGCATGGCCTGCCGCAGCGCCGCGCCGCGATCCGTCTCCATGTGAAGCGCCTGCTTTACCCGATCGTAGGCTTGCTGAAGCCCGGTCCCGCCAGCCTCCATGCCAACTGCATCGATGCATGCATCTGGGCCGCGCCCGCCCGTCAGTTCTTTCAACGCTTCGACGACATCGACCTTTGTATAGTCGATCGGTATCGCACCGAACGCTTCCGCCTGAGCCAGCCGCTCAGGATACCGGTCGATCGCGATCATGCGTTCAGCGCCGAGGATCATCGCGCTTTGCTGCGCCATCAAACCTACGCCCCCGCAGCCCCAGACCGCGATCACGTCGCCCCTCTGGATGTTGCAGAAATCTGCTCCCATGAAACCGGTGGGTGCAGCGTCCGAGATGAACAAGGCGGTCTCGTCAGAAACGCCGTCGGGCACGATGAAACAATCCGTATTGGCGAAGGGCACTCGAACATAGTTCGCATGCGCGCCTGCATAGCCGCCGAAAGCATGCGAATACGCATATATTCCGGCAGTTGGATAGCCGAGGAGCGGCTCTTGCAGTTCCGGCGCCGGATGGGTGGTGTCGCAAAGCGAGTAAAGGTGATGCTGGCAGTACCAGCACTGCCCACAGGAGATGAAGGAGGGGACGACGACACGGTCACCCCTTTTTACCTTCGTCACCTCGCGGCCGACATCGACGATCTCGCCCATGAACTCATGACCCAGGACGTCGCCGGCCTGCATTGTCGGGATCAGGCCGTCGATCAGGTGCAGGTCCGATCCGCAAGTGGTCGAAAGCCGTACCTTGAGGATCACATCGTTTGGGTTCAGGATTTCGGGATCGGCGACGGTCTCGACGCGAAGATCGTTGACACCGTTCCAGCAAAGTGCGCGCATTGGTCCTGCTCCTAGTTGTCGGTGCCGCCCTTACGGGCAGCTGGCTGAGGGTCAGTCGAAGGGATCTCGCCGGTGAGGGCCAGAGCGCGAAATCTATAAAGCGCCGTCAGCACGATTTCGTAAGGGATAATGTGAAAGAGCTTGCCGGTGAGTTGTCCGACAGCACCACCCGGGGGGTCAAACCGCAAATGAAGATGGAGTTCCGTGCCGCGATCCCCGGGCGCGGCCTGGAAGGTCAAAGACCCTGCGTTCGCCACGTCGGCGCCGTCGAGGGTGGACCAGCGAACCTCGTTTGCATCGGTTTCCTCGACATCAGTACGCCACCGGTATTCACCTCCCGCCGGACCATGGGCGATCCATTCCGCGGTACGAACGTTTTCGGCTTTTACTCTCGCAAAATGGGCCCAGATCCGGGATTGCGTATCGGGTCGCAGCCAGAGCGTACGAAGTTCATCGGCAGGCCTGCCGATAGTGATCGACGCATGCGCCTCCGCGTCTAGACTTGTCTCCGTTGCAGCGTCGTTCATCGAAGGTTCCTTTCTGCCGCATCAGCCCTACACGGGCCACCGCGCTCGAGATCTCGGTTGACGCCTCCATGCCGTCACTTTGGGCTGCATGGCTTGCTAGGGAAGCGCGGGGGCGACCATACCTTCTGCCTGGTAAGCCGGCGGCGTCTTGAAGTCGTTGCGCGCAAGGCCGCGCGAGGCTTGCGGGCCGCGCGGAAGGCCGCTGCGGTCGGAATAGTCGCGTCCGCTCCCCGGCTCGCGGCGATGCGCAGCCTTGACCCCGGCATAGGCGACGAGGTCAAGCAAGGTGATCCCGACAACGATCGCGGTCGCAATTGCCGCGTTGTCCCGCTTGGGATTGTCGGGATGCAGCGCCGGGGCGAGCGTGCCGAGATCGAGCACATCGCCCCCGATCCGCAACGCGAGGCCGACCTGCTTGTCCATGGACAAGGTGGGGACTGCGCTCGCCAGCTCGCGCGCGCCATAGGCGCGGATCAGCCCTTCTTTCCCCTCAAGCCCGAGCGTGCGGGCCAGCCTCCCGGGCGCCACCAGCTCTATGACGCCCAGACCGATCGAGATCCAGCCGAGCGTGCGGGCCAGCCGGTCGGCGCCGGTGAGCGAGCTTGGACCCTTGCGCTGGATCCTGGGATCCCCGTCCGAACGGGCGATGTGTGTGACATTGGTGAGTGACATGGTGACACCTCGTAGGGCTGGATCGTTTAGGGCCGGAGCATGACCTTGATGCAACTGTCCGCCTTGTCGCGGAACGTCCGGTACATCTCCGGTCCTTGCGAAAGGTCGACCTTGTGGGTGATCACGAAGGACGGGTCGATCTGGCCGTCCTCGATCCGGCGCAGCAGGTCGTCCGTCCAGCGCGGCACGTGTGCTTGCGCCATGCGGAAGGTCAGGCCCTTGTTCATGGCCTGGCCCATCGGGATCTTGTCAACGAGGCCGGTGTAGACGCCGATGATGGAGATGACACCAGCCGGGCGACAGGCATAGATCATCTCGCGCAGCACATGCGGCCGGTCATTCTCGGCCATCAGCATCTGCTTGGCGCGGTCGAACACCGTGTCTGGCTGACCCACGGAAACGTGACTTTCGGAGCCGACCGCATCAATGCACTTGTGCGGTCCCTCGCCGCCGGTCAGATCGTTGAGCCGATCAGTGACGCTTTCCTCCTCGAAATTGATGGTGATCGCGCCAGCCGCCGCCGCCATCGACAGCCGCTCCGGCAGATGATCGATCGCGATGACCTGCTCCGCACCGAGCAGGATCGCCGAGCGGATCGTCATCTGCCCCACGGGCCCGCAGCCCCAGATCGCGACCGTATCGCCGGGCTGGATATCGGCCTGTACTGCCGCCTGCCAGCCGGTGGGCAGGATGTCGGAAAGAAAGAGGAGCTTCTCGTCATCGATGCCATCCGGGATCTTGACATGGGTCGTGTCGGCGAATGGCACCCGCAGATACTCTGCCTGCCCGCCCGGATAACCGCCGGTCAGATGCGTGTAGCCGAACAGGCCCGCCGTCCTGTGGCCGAACGCCTTATCGCCCAGATGCGCCTTCCGGTTCGACCTTTGGCATACCGAGAAATTCCCGCGACGGCACTGATCGCACTCGCCACACTGGATGGTGAAGGGTATGACCACGCGGTCGCCCTTCTTGAGCTTCCCTGCGGTCGCGCTGCCGACGTCGACCACTTCACCCATCGATTCGTGCCCCAGGATGTCGCCGGGCAGGAGCGCCGGAATCAGGTTATGAAAAAGGTGAAGGTCAGAGCCGCAGATCGCGCAGCTGGTCACTTTGATGATCGCATCACGCGGATGCTCGATCGCAGGGTCGGACACTGTGTCGCAGCGGATGTCTTCCTTGCCATGCCAGACGAGCGCTTTCATGATGGATCTCCTTCGGGGGTATGGATGGCAATTTTCCCCCACGAAGACGCTAGAGTGTATCCGGACGGTTCCTAAGGAACCTTCCGGGGTTCAGGCTGTTGCTGGCAAAGCAGATCAGCCGGAAGGGCAGGTCCGATACATGAAAGTGCGCGATCAAAGCGGAAAGGGTCGGGCTATAGGGGGACCCGAGACGCCCGCCTTCTGGAGGCTGCGATGTCGTCTATCCCCGACTACGTTTATGCTTTCGACACCAAACGGCGCCTGGCCTATGCCAATCCGGCAATCCTGAAACTCTTTACCCTCTCGGCCAACGAGATGCTGGGGAAGACCTTTGAGGACCTGGGTTATTCAAAAGAGCTCGCAGCCAGGCTCAATGGCCACATAGATCAGGTCTTCAGCGACGGCGTCATGATCGAGGATGAGGTCTTCTTCCGCAGCCCGTCCGGGCTCGCCGCCTGTTTCTCGTTTCTATGGGGCCCTGTCCTGGCCGAGGACGGCTCGGTCGAGCTGGTTGTTGGCGTATCAAGGGAATCGACGGAGCGTCATGAGATCGAGGAGGAGCTGAGAAAGAGCGAGGTTCGCCTACGCGCTGCAACGGAACTTGCCGAACTTGGTATCTATTCATGGGACCCGATCACAGGTGCGCTCGGTTGGGACGAGCGCCTTCGCGCGATATGGGGCCTCCCGCCGGACACCAACATTACCGAGGATGTGTTCAAAGCAGGCATCCATCCGGAGGATTTGCCCCGCGTGGAGCGCGCCATTGCCGCCTGCATCGATCCGGCGCGCGACGGGCGCTACAACGTGGACTATCGCGTGATCGGGCGGGACGACGGCAGGACGCGCTATGTTGCAACCTCCGGCCAGGCCACCTTCTCAGAAGGCCGCGCCGTTGGCTTCCTTGGCGCCTCGGTTGATGTCACGACCCAGAGGCTCAACGAGATGGCAATTCTGGCAAGCGAGGCGCAGTTCCGCAGCTTTGCCAAATACAGTAGCAACCTGATCTGGATCGGTGATCCCGCAGCGGGCTTGATCATCTTCCGCAGCGCCGCTTTTGAGCGGATCTGGGGAGTTTCATCCGACGAGGCACCTACAGCGTTGGTCGAGTGGATGAAGGACGTCCATCCCGATGATCGCCAGCAGGTCGAACATGCCCTGAATCTGGTAAGCGCCGGCGAGGTCGTTCAATTTGATTACAGGATCATCCGTCCCATCGACGGCGCTGTCCGCTGGCTACGCGACACGAGCTTCCCGATTCTCAATGATGCGGGGGCGGTGATACGTATCGGCGGGATCGTAGAGGACCTGACACAGGAGGAAGCGAACCAGATCTACATCGTCAGCGCCACCGCAGCCGAGGCACGCCGATTGGCGGCCCTTGTTCGCGCAATCGGACGTCAGACGCGGATCTTCGTGGGCTCCTCCACCTTTCTCGACGTCGCCGCGGTACTCGCGCCGGGTTGTGTCCTCGTGGACCTCCGCAGGAGAAGGGAAGACGGACTCTCACTCCTGCGTGAGCTCAGGGCACGGGCGATACCACTGCCGACGATCGCGCTCGATGGGGCGGGGGCCAGCGCCACAAGCGCGGTCGCCGCCATGAAGGCAGGCGCCATCGATTACGTGATCGAAAGAGACGAGGAGTCTCTCCGTGCGATGCTCGCAAGCGCCTTGGCGGAGTGTCATGCTGCGGTGCGGCCGACATGCGACGAAAACGCCAGTGCCCGCCTCGCCAAACTGACGCCACGGGAGCGCGAGGTGCTTGTTGGTCTGGTGGATGGTGGAACCAATAAGGTGATTGGTCAAAAGCTGGGGATCAGCTCCCGCACCGTTGAAATGCACCGTGCCCAGGTGATGCATCGCCTCAACGCTGGTAACCTTGCCGAACTGCTTCAGATTGCCTTGGCGGCAGGTATCATGCCGTCCGCGGGTAATGGCGGACAACTCCCCTCCCGGCGCTAGTGTCACGAATGTCAGGCGATACGGCGAAGTGATCCAAAGGCGCCGGCCTTGGTCATCGACAGGCGCAAGTTGGCCGCTGTCGTAGCGCGGCAGGCCCGCCGCCTGCCATACGGCCTGACCCCTTCGAAGGATCCTACAGGCAGACCGTCCGACCGCAGAAGCGCGGCAATGCCTTGGCGACCAGCGCCGCCCTCGCTGCACATGATCACGATTGGCTCGCCCGGTTTTCCCTGCGGCGCAAGCTTCTCTGCAGCGACATGCAAGACGGATGGCGCGCCCGTTATGAGCTAGCGCGCGCCACCCCGAAGATCAGAGATATGCGGGGCTTTCGGCGTGCCAATGAGCTTGGCGAGCTTGTCAGTGGTTATGCATCAGGTGCAGGCATCTGCGTTCCTCCCCTTCCGGGGCGTTTGGTGCACTGGAACGCGATCTTCGGCTGACGCCTCGGGGGGAGGTCTCTGATCCCCACAGCGTCATTTTCCTCCGGGATCACCGCATGTCAATGATCTGAGGAGTGAACGTGCAGGTGCAGCGAATGTCGGGAATGTCCCACGACCTGCCGCATGGTAGCACGAGGCGCATGGAGGCTCAAAGTCTGAGAGGTCATCCGCAGAAGCCCTAACCTTTGAGGAGCTTTATTTATATGCGGATGAGCACCACGACACCGACCGGTAGCCAAGCAGAAAGCACGACCACAAGCGCCAGCCATTCAGGCATCATGAATGACAGAACTGGGAGGAGTAGCGTGCAAGTGGTGAAGAATGCCAGGAGGCCTGCAACTGTCAACCTAGTTCGCGCCGGATGTCGGAAGTGTCTGCCAGCTTCACCCCGGAGCGGTCGATGCCGATGTGCGCTGGAAGGGAATGGCTTTTCCACTGGCGAGGACCGCCCTAAGACAATCACAGCGACATCGACGACTTACAAAACCTTTGCCCGGAACCGGGAAATCTTTGCCCTGAACGGCAGCAACTATGCCCCGGGCTACAACTACATCAGTGGGTCCAGTTGCCCTTGCGGTTCGTGGCGAAGTTCTCCCCATAGCCGCCGGCGCGGATGTTGGGCTTGCGGGACTGGGGGGGCTGCACCTCCGCCTCGATCCCGTTTTCACGGGCATAGGCCTCGGCCGCTTCCTGCGTGTCAAAGCGCAGGCGCACCTGCCGCTGCGTGTCGTCCGAGGAGATCCAGCCCATCAGGGGATCGATCTCCCTCGACGTGGCCTGGGCATAGTCCAGCACCCATTCCTTGGTCTTCGCCTGTCCCGACTGCATGGCGGTCCGGGCCGGCTTGTAGATTCGTGCGCGCATCGTGGTCCTCCGATCAACCTATCTAGCGAAATCCCCTGCAAGGCCGCAAGGCCATCTTGAACCGGAACAAAGACAGACCAAATCAAGGGCCTGACAAGGGAAATGCCGATGCCTCACAACAACGCCAACCTGCCCATGTTCCGCCCGGACGTCCTGACCCGTCCGAAGCTGGAAGGGGGCAAACAGTTTGTCATGAGCACGCCGTTCCAACCGGCCGGGGACCAGCCCACCGCGATCCGTGAACTGGCCGACGGTGTTCGCAACGGCGAACGTGATCAGGTGCTGCTGGGCGCCACCGGCACCGGCAAGACCTTCACCATGGCCAAGATCATCGAGGAAACGCAACGTCCGGCAATCATCCTTGCCCCGAACAAGACGCTGGCCGCCCAGCTTTACGGCGAGTTCAAGGGCTTCTTCCCCGACAACGCGGTGGAATACTTCGTCAGCTACTACGACTACTACCAGCCCGAGGCCTATGTCGCGCGGTCGGACACGTATATTGAAAAGGAATCCCAGATCAACGAACAGATCGACCGGATGCGCCACTCGGCCACCCGGGCGCTTCTGGAACGGGATGACGTGATCATCGTGGCCTCGGTGTCGTGCATCTACGGCATCGGCTCGGTCGAGACGTATTCGGCGATGACGCAGGATCTGGTCGTCGGCAACAGCTACAACCAGCGCGAGGTCATCGGGCAACTGGTGTCGCAGCAGTACCGCCGCAACGACCAGTCCTTCACTCGCGGCAGCTTCCGCGTGCGGGGCGACGCGATCGAGGTGTGGCCCGCCCACCTTGAGGACCGCGCGTGGCGCTTCTCCTTCTTCGGCGAGGAGCTGGAAAGCATCGTGGAGTTCGATCCGCTGACGGGGGCCAAGACCGACAACTTCCGCCAGATCCGCATCTACGCCAACAGCCATTATGTCACGCCGCGCCCGACGATGCAGCAGGCCGTAAAGGGCATCAAGGCCGAACTGGCGATGCGTCTGGATCAGTTGGTGGGCGAAGGCAAGCTGCTGGAAGCCCAGCGTCTGGAACAGCGCACGGCGTTCGACATCGAGATGCTGGAGGCGACGGGCGTCTGCAACGGGATCGAGAACTACTCCCGCTACCTGACCGGCCGCGCGCCGGGCGAACCGCCGCCCACGCTGTTCGAGTTCATTCCCGACAACGCCATCGTCTTCGCCGATGAGTCCCACGTGTCGGTCCCGCAGATCGGCGGGATGTACAAGGGCGACTACCGGCGAAAGTTCACGCTGGCCGAACACGGCTTCCGGCTGCCGTCGTGCATGGACAATCGCCCCTTGAAGTTCGAGGAATGGGACGCCATGCGCCCGCAATCGGTCTTCGTGTCCGCCACACCGGCGGCGTGGGAGCTGGAGCAGGCGGGCGGCGTCTTCGCCGAGCAGGTGATCCGCCCCACCGGCCTTCTGGACCCGAAGGTGGAAATCCGGCCCGTCGACATGCAGGTGGACGACCTGCTGGACGAGATCCGGCGTGTGAGCCAGCAGGGCCTGCGGACGCTGGTGACCGTGCTGACCAAGCGCATGGCCGAGGATCTGACCGAATATTTCCACGAACAGGGCATCCGCATCCGCTACATGCATTCTGACATCGACACGATCGAGCGGATCGAGATCCTGCGCGACCTGCGCCTTGGCGCCTTCGACGTGCTGGTGGGCATCAACCTTCTGCGCGAAGGGTTGGACATCCCGGAATGTGGGCTGGTGGCGATCCTCGATGCTGACAAGGAAGGCTTCCTGCGGTCCGAAACCTCGCTGATCCAGACGATCGGGCGGGCGGCGCGGAACGAACAGGGCCGCGTCATCATGTACGCCGACCGCATCACCGGCAGCATGGAACGTGCCATGGGCGAAACGGAACGCCGCCGCGAAAAGCAGATGGCCTACAACCTCGAACACGGCATCACGCCGCAAACGGTGAAGAAGAACGTCGAGGATGTTCTGGCCGGGTTGTGGCAGGGCGACACCGACCAGTCGCGCATCACGACCAAGGTGGACAAGCCGATGATCGGCTCCAACCTCGCCGCCCATCTGGACGCAATGCGGGTGCAGATGCGCAAGGCCGCCGAGAACCTGGAGTTCGAGGAAGCCGCCCGCCTGCGCGACGAGGTGAAGCGTCTGGAAGCGGTGGAGCTGGCCGTGGCCGACGACCCGCTGGCCCGCCAGTCGGCGGTGGAGGAGGCGCAGGAGGCGGCGCTCGCCACCTCGGGGCGGTCCACGGCGGGGCGGGCCGGGCAGAGGGGCGGCAACAAACGCCGCAAGCGCTGAGCCCGTGGCGATCCTGATCGGGGCGGAGATCTACCGCCATTCGACCTATGGGCGGCAGCACCCCCTGCGGGTGCCGCGCGTATCCACGGTGATCGACCTGGCCCGCGCGCTTGGCTGGCTGCCGCCCGACCGTTATCGCACCAGCCCGCGTGCGAAGCCCGAGGCGCTGGCCGTCTGGCACCATTCCGACTACCTTGCAGCGCTTCAGGTGGGCGAGGGGATGGAGCACCCCACGCCCGAGATGCTGAGCCGCTTCCACCTCGGCACCCTGTCGAATCCCGTTTTCCCCGAGATGTTTCGCCGTCCCGCCACCGGCGCGGGCGGGATGTTCCTTGCGGCCGAACTGGTGGCGGAAGGGGGCGTCGTGCAGGTGCCGGGGGCGGGCACCCATCACGGGCTGCCGGACCGGGCCAACGGCTTCTGCTATCTGAACGACTGCGTGCTGGGGATGTTGGCTTTGCGGCGCCTTGGCGTCCGGCGCATCGCTTATGTTGACATCGACGCCCATCACTGCGACGGCGTGCAGCACGCCTTTGCCGGCGATCCCGACGCGCTCCTGATCTCCACGCACGAGGAAGGGCGCTGGCCCTTCACCGGCACGCTGGACGACGATGGCGGCGGTAACTGTTTGAACCTGCCCGTCCCCCGCGGCTTCAACGACACCGAGATGCGGGCGGTGCTGGAGGATCTGATCCTGCCCGCCCTTCAGGCCTTCCGCCCGGAGGCGATCATCCTGCAATGCGGCGCCGACGCGGTGGAGGAAGACCCTCTGGCCCGCCTGTCCCTGTCCAACAACGCGCATATGGAGGTGGCGGCGGCGCTGCGTCCCCTTGCGCCCCGTTACATCGTCACGGGCGGCGGGGGCTACAACCCATGGACAGTAGGCCGTTGCTGGACCGCCGTCTGGTCCGTGCTGTCGGGGCAGGAGGTGCCGGAGCATCTGCCAGACGACGCACAGACCATCCTGCGCGATCTGTCTTGGCGGGGCGGGGCCCGTCCGCTGCCCGCGCCGCACATCCTGACCACCTTGCGCGACCCGCCCCGCGAGGGGCCGGTGCGTCCGGTGATCCGCGAACGGCTGGCGGTCCTACGCGGCCGATAGGGCGGCGATGATGCCGCCGAAATCCGCCGCCTTCAGGCTGGCCCCGCCCACGAGCGCGCCGTTCACATGCGGGATGGCGAAGATCTCGGCGGCGTTGGAGGGCTTGACCGATCCGCCATAAAGCAGCGCGATCCTGTCCGTCCCGAAGCGGTCGGAAAGTTGCGCGCGCAGGGCGGCGTGCACCTCGGCGATCTGGTCGTTGGTGGGGGTGCGGCCGGTGCCGATGGCCCAGACCGGTTCGTAGGCGATGACCAGACGCGCGGCATCCACGCCTTGGGGCAGCGACCCGTCGATCTGGGTGGCGATGATGTCCAGCGTCCGGCCGCCATCGCGCTCGGCCTCCGTTTCCCCGACGCAGACGATCGTGATCAGGCCGGCTGCCTGCGCCGCCGTCACCTTGGCCGCGACGACCGCATCCGACTCCGCATGATCCGCGCGCCGTTCGGAATGACCAAGGATGACGTATTTCGCGCCCGCCTCGGCCAGCATGGGGGCCGAGATGTCGCCCGTATGCGCGCCACTGGCCGCCGCGTGGCAATCCTGCCCGCCGACCTTCAGCCCCGTTCCCTGCGCCATGGATGCAAGGCGCGCCAGAAGCGTGGCAGGCGGGCAAATCAGGACGTCGCATCCGGGGGCGGGGTGGGCGGCCACCAAGGCCTCGATCTCCGACAGGCTTTCGCCCGTTCCGTTCATCTTCCAGTTTCCGGCTGCCAGTCCGCGCATGTATCCTCCATCTGCTTTCGCCCCAAGCTAGGGCCAAGGCAGGGCAGAGGAAACCCTATTCGCGGAACTTCACCGATTCACCGCAGCCGCAGGCATCGACCACGTTCGGATTGCGGAACTTGAAGCCCGACTCCAGAAGCGAGGTTTCGTAGTCGATCTCGGTCCCGAACAGGAACATCTGCGCCATGGGCGCGATCATCACGCGGGCGCCGTCCTGTTCCACCGTTTCGTCCATCGGGTTCACCTCGGACACGTAGTCCATGGTGTATTCCATGCCCGCGCAGCCGCCCTTCTTCACGCCGATGCGCAACCCGGCCGAGTTCTGCTTGGTCATCAGCCGCGCGATCTGCTTCGCCGCCGAAGGGGTGATGCTGACCGCCTGTTTTCCGGGGATCGAGAACATGGATGCCTCCTTACATGAAGCCGAGTTCGAGCCGCGCCTCGTCGGACATCATCTCCATCCCCCAGGGGGGATCGAAGGTCATGCCGACATTGACATGCTTGACGCCGGGCAGGGGTTCAATGGCCTCGGCCACCCAGCCCGGCATCTCTCCGGCCACGGGGCAGCCGGGGGCGGTCAGGGTCATCAGCACCTCGACCTCGTTCTGGTCGTTGATGTCGATGGTGTAGACGAGGCCGAGGTCGTAGATGTTCACCGGAATTTCCGGATCATAGACCGTACGGCAGGCGTCCACGACCTGTTCATACAGCGGATGCTCGGTCGAGGACGGCTTGATGACGGGGGTGCCTTCGGCGATATCGGTCATGGGGAAATCCTTTGTTGCGCCGAATATAGGTATCCGTGCCCTAGGCCTCAACCCAGATCGTGACGGGGCCGGAATTCACCAGCGCCACCTGCATGTCGGCCCCGAAGCGGCCGGTCTGCACAGGGAACTCCTTCGCCATCATCGTGGTGAAGTGGTCGTACAGGCGTCGGCCATCCTCGGCCGGGGCGGCGGCGGAAAAGCCCGGACGGGTGCCGCGCGTCGTGTCGGCGGCCAGCGTGAACTGGCTGACGATCAGCGCCGCACCGCCCGTGTCCTTCAGCGACCGGTTCATCTTGCCCGCGTCGTCGCGGAAGATGCGCAGCTTGGCGATCTTGGCCGCCAGCACTTCGGCGTTCGCCTCCGCATCCCCCTGCATCGCGCAGACGAGGATCAGGAGACCGGGCCCGATCCGCCCGATCACCTCTCCCTCGACCGTGACCGAGGCTTCGGTCACGCGTTGCAGCAGCGCCTTCACAGCTCGTGGGCCCAGGGCGGGTTGGCGCCGGGGCGCGAGACGGTGACGGCGGCGGCGCGGGTGCCAAGGCCAAGGGCGGTGTCCAGCAGATCATCCGACCAATCGGCGCCCTTCGTCAGCGCGCCGGCCTGTTCCAGTGCGGCCAGAACGCCCGCGTTGAAGGTGTCGCCCGCGCCGACGGTGTCGGCAACGGTCACCTTCGGCGCGGCCACGAAACGTTCCTGCGTCGCGGTCAGCGCCCGCGCCCCGCGCGCGCCTTCGGTCAGCAGAACCAGCTTCGGTCCCTTGACCAGCAGCCCCTTTGCCAGGTCCACCGGATCGCCTTGACCTTCCAGCCAGTGCAGATCCTCGTCCGAGATCTTGATGATGTCGGCCAGCCCGATCATGCGGCCGATCCGCTCGCGATAGCCGGCCGGGTCGGTGATGAAGCCGGGGCGGATGTTCGGGTCCAGCATGGTCACGCGGGACGCCTCCCGCGCCATCAGCGTGGCATAGGTGTCGGCGGCGGGTTCCGAGACGAGGGAGATGCCGCCGAAGAACAGCGCCGTCACGTCGGCGGGCAGGGCAGGCAGGTCTTCGGGCGAGAGCAGGCGGCCGGCCGTGTTCTCGTCATAAAAGGCATAGGTGGCCTGACCGTCCGTCAGCGTCACGAAAGCCAGCGTCGTCGGCCGGTTCGACCGCGCGCAAAAGGCGGTGTCGACCTTCGACGCCTCCAGTGCCGCCGACAGGCGGGTGCCGAACAGGTCGTTCGACAGGCCCGAGAAGAAGCTCGCGGGCGCGCCAAGGCGGCCAAGCGCGATGGCCGTGTTGAAAACGGCCCCGCCGGCATGGGGGGCGAACCCCTCGCCCTGGGGCAGCATGTCGATCAGCGCTTCGCCGCAACACAGGATCATGGGCCGATACTCCTTCGGAAAGATCGCGCGGACCCTAGCGCCGGCGCGCGTGCCACGCAATCGGGAGGTTGACAGGGAGGAGCCGATGAACGATATAGCGGCGGTCTGGCCCCCATTGGGTGTTCAGGCCATTTCGCATTGGCGCTGTCCGAAGGTACCAAACGCCGGGAAACCGGGACCAAAGGGCGCGGAACAAGAAGGAAAGACCCATGTTCGCGGTCCTCAAGACGGGCGGCAAGCAGTACACCGTCCGCGCAGGCGACATCCTGCGCGTCGAGAAGCTTGCAGCCGAAGCTGGTGAAAAGATCCAGTTCAACGACATTCTCATGGTCGGTGGCGACGAACCCACGATTGGCGTGCCCTTCGTGGCCGGCGCCGCCGTGCAGGCCGAAGTCATCGCCCAGATCAAGGGCGAGAAGGTCATCCACTACGTCAAGCGTCGCCGGAAGCACTCCTCGCAGCGCACGAAAGGCCACCGCCAGCACCTGACGCTGCTCCGCGTGACCGACGTGCTGGCTTCGGGCGCCGATGCAACGGACGTGAAGGCAGCGACCGGCACCGCCGACGCCCGCCGCACGGCCCACGAGACGAAGGAGTAATCCCTCATGGCACACAAGAAAGCAGGCGGTTCATCCCGCAACGGCCGCGACTCGGCCGGACGTCGTCTTGGCGTGAAGCTCTATGGCGGCCAGGCCGTCATCTCGGGCAACATCATCGTCCGTCAGCGCGGCACCACCTGGTTCCCGGGTGAGGGCGTGGGCATGGGCAAGGATCACACGATCTTCGCCGTGCGCGAAGGCCATGTGAAGTTCACGAAAGGCCTCAAGGGCCGCACCTTCATTTCGGTTCTCCCGGTGGCGGAGGCCGCCGAGTAAGCCGAACCGCAAGGTTGCATGCAACAGGGGGATCGGCGCGCAGCCGGTCCCTTTTCGCGTTGGAGATCCTGCCATGACGCTCGACTTCGCAACCCAGATCCCAGTGATCGAGGCCGAAAGATTCCACCTGCGCCCCGTGCGCCGCTCGGACACCGGGCTTCTGGGGCATTACGCCGGCGACCAGCGCGTCGCGCGCATGACCAGCCGCATTCCCCACCCCATGCCGCCCGGCGCGATGGAAGCGTTCGTCACCCGCGCGATGAACCCGACCTGCGAGGAAGCGATCTGGATCATGGACGGCGGCGCGGACGCCGAGGTTCTGGGCGTCATCAGCCTGAAGAAGATGGACCGCGACCAGTCCGAGATCGGATACTGGGTGGCGCCCGCCTTCTGGAACACGGGCCTCGCCTCTGCCGCCGTGGCGGCGCTGATCGGGGCCAACCCCTTGGGCAACACCGCCATCTTCGGCGCGGTCTTCCAGGACAATCCGGGTTCGGCCAAGGTGCTGACCAACAACGGTTTCGCCTATCTGGGCGACGCCGAGACGTTTTCGGTCGCGCGCAACGCCCATGTTGCGACCTGGACCTATATCCGCAAGCTTTGACGGCGCGGGGTTGAGCCTGCGCCCGATTTTCCTTATCGCCTGACGAAACGGCAGGAAGGCCAGCCCCATGAAGTTCCTCGACCTCTGCAAAGTCTATATCCGTTCAGGCGGTGGCGGGGCCGGCTGCGTCAGCTTCCGGCGCGAGAAGTTCATCGAATTCGGCGGACCCGACGGTGGGGACGGCGGCAATGGCGGTTCCGTCTGGGTGGAAGCCGTGGACGGTCTGAACACCCTGATCGACTTCCGCTATCAGCAGCACTTCTTCGCCAAGACGGGCCAGCAGGGCATGGGCAGCCAGCGCACCGGCAAGACCGGTGACGACATCGTGCTGCGCGTGCCCGTCGGGACCGAGATCCTGGACGAGGACGAGGAATCCGTCATCGCCGACCTGACCGAGGTGGGCCAGCGCGTCCTTCTGGCCAAGGGCGGCAACGGCGGGTGGGGCAACCTGCGTTTCAAATCCTCCACCAACCGCTCTCCGTCGCGCGCCAATCCGGGGCAGGAGGGGGTGGAGCGGACGATCTGGCTGCGCCTGAAGCTGATCGCGGATGCGGGCCTTGTCGGTCTGCCGAATGCAGGGAAATCGACCTTCATCTCGGCCGTGTCGAACGCGCGCCCGAAGATCGCGGACTATCCCTTCACGACGCTGGTGCCGAACCTGGGCGTGGTGGGCGTGGACGGCAAGGAATTCGTGATGGCCGACATCCCCGGCCTGATCGAGGGGGCGAGCGAGGGCCGCGGCCTTGGCACCCAGTTCCTGGCCCATGTGGAGCGTTGCGCGGTCCTGCTGCATCTGGTCGATGGCACCTCTGAGACGGTGGTGGAAGATTACCACACCATCGTGAACGAGCTGGAAGCCTATGCCGAGGAGTTGGGCGACAAGCCCCGCATCGTCGCCCTGAACAAGTGCGACGCGCTGGACGAGGACACGATCCAGATGTGGCGTGAAGCGCTGGAAGAGGCGTCGGGTGGCCCGGTGCACACCATCTCCGGCGTGGCGAACACGGGGTTGCAGGACGTCCTCCGCGCGCTGATGGCGCAGATCGAGGCGGCGAAGTTCGTGGATGAGGAACCCGAAGCGTGGCAACCCTGACGCCGGATGTTCGCAAGGCGCGGCGGCTGGTCGTCAAGATCGGCTCCGCCCTGCTTGTGGATCGCGACACCGGGCTGCGCCGCGACTGGCTGAGCGCGCTGGCCGAGGATGTGGCCGAGGCGAAGCGCGGCGGAACGGATGTGATCCTCGTCTCCTCCGGCTCCATTGCGCTTGGGCGGGGAGTGTTGCATCTGGGCTACGGCTCGCTGGCACTGGAACAGTCGCAGGCTGCGGCCTCCGTCGGGCAAATCCAGTTGGCGCGGGCCTATGAGGAAGCGCTGGCCCCCCACGGCATCACCACGGGCCAGGTGCTGATGACGCTGGAGGACACGACGGACCGCCGCCGCTACCTCAACAGCCGGGCGACGCTGGAAACGCTGCTGGGCCTTGGCGTTGTGCCCATCGTGAACGAGAACGACACGGTGGCCACGGACGAGATCCGGTTCGGCGACAACGACCGGCTGGCCGCGCAGATCGCGGTGACGGTGGGGGCGGACCAGCTGATCCTGCTGTCGGACGTGGACGGCTTCTATTCGGCCAACCCCAAGGAAGACCCGACCGCGCAGCGTTTCGACGTGATCGACGCGATCACGCCGACGATCGAGGCGATGGCCGGCGATCCGGTGTCCGGCCTGTCCAAAGGCGGCATGAAGACCAAGCTGATGGCCGCCAAGACCGCCGTCGCGGGCGGTTGCGCGATGGCGATCATGGAAGGCTCGGTCGAGCGGCCGTTGAAAGCGCTGGCGGACGGCGCGGCGCGAACGTGGTTCGTGGCGCAGGGCGATCCGCAAGTGGCGCGCAAGCGCTGGATCAACGCGATGAAGCCGCGCGGTCAGGTGCGCGTCGATGCCGGTGCGTCCCAAGCGCTGCTGGCCGGGAAGTCGCTGCTGCCGGCCGGGGTCACGGCCATCGCGGGCGCTTTCGGGCGGGGTGATCCGGTGGACATCCTGTCGCCGGAAGGGGACGTTCTGGGCCGCGGTCTTGCGCGCTACACTTCCACCGAGGCGCGGGCGATCATGGGCCACCGATCGGGCGAGATCGAAGAGATACTGGGCTATGCCGGGCGCGCCGCGCTTGTGCACAGGGACGACATGGTGATCTGAGGAGGATCGGATGGACAGCGTGAACGTGACAGCTTTGATGCAGGCGATCGGCGCAAGGGCGCGGGCGGCGGCGGCGGAGCTGGCCTTCGCGCCACCCGACGCCAAGCGGAACGCCCTGCACGCCGCAGCCGACGCGATCCAGACCGCGCAGGGCGCAATCCTTACCGCCAACACTGAAGACGTGGCGGCGGCGCAGGAGCGCGGGATCTCCGGCGCGTTTCTGGACCGGCTGGTGCTGAACGCGGACCGCATCGCCGGCATCACTGACGCATTGCGTGACATCGCCGATCAGGACGATCCGGTGGGGCAGGTCATTGCCGAGTGGGACCGGCCCAACGGGCTGCACATCCGCCGCGTCCGCACGCCTCTGGGCGTCGTGGGCGTGATCTATGAAAGCCGCCCCAACGTCACCGCCGATGCGGGCGCCCTGTGCCTGAAGGCCGGGAACGCCGTGATCCTGCGCGGGGGCAGCGAAAGCGCGAAATCCTCGGCCGCGATTCATGCGTGCCTGCAGACGGGCCTGCGCGCGGCGGGCCTGCCCGAGGACGCGATCCAGCTGATCCCTACGCAGGACCGCGAGGCGGTGACCGAGATGCTGCGCATGACCGGCGTCATCGACGTCATCGTTCCGCGTGGGGGCAAGGGCCTTGTCGGCCTTGTGCAGCGCGAGGCGCGGGTGCCGGTCTTCGCGCATCTGGAAGGGATCAACCACGTCTATGTGGACGCCGCCGCCGATCCGGCGATGGCCGAGGCCGTGGTCGTCAACGCCAAGGCGCGCCGCGTGGGCGTGTGCGGCGCGGCGGAATGCCTGCTGATCGACGATGGCTACGCCCATGCGCCTGCACTGGTCGCGGCCCTGCAACAGGCGGGGGTGGAGGTGCGGGCCGAGGGCGATCTGGCCTCCCTGCCGCAGGTCGTTCCCGCGACGGCCGAGGATTTCGGGCACGAATTCCTTGCCCCAATCATCGCGGTGAAGCGCGTGGCGGGCGTGGACGGGGCGATCGACCACATCCGCCGCTTCGGCTCGGGCCATACCGAAGCCGTGGTGACCGAAAATCCGGCCGTGGTCGCCCGGTTCTTCCAACGGCTTGATTCGGCGATCCTTCTGCACAACGCCTCCACCCAGTTCGCGGATGGGGGGGAGTTCGGGATGGGCGGCGAAATCGGCATCGCCACCGGCAAGATGCACGCGCGGGGCCCCGTCGGGGCCGAGCAGCTGACCAGCTTCAAGTATCTGGTCAGCGGCCAAGGCACGATCCGGCCCTAATAGGTCAGGCGGATCGAGGTGTCGGTGACCTCGATCCGCGGCGTGCCTCCGGCCGCCTGGATCTCCTCCGCCGCCAGGGCGAAGTGGATGTGGGTGGCGGTCACGTCGGACGACGTTCCTTCCAGGATCGCCCATTGCGGGGCGGCGTCGCGCAGGCGCCGCGCCTCGGCCCGCAGGCTGCGCGCGCCGTCCACCGTGATCGTGCCGCCGAAGGCCATCGCCGTTTCAAGGCACTGGATCAGCAGGAACAGGGTCTTCGTTTCGGCGCGCGTCAGGTCGTGGGGGACGGCCCAATCGATCTTCACGCGCCCCGCCATGTCGGCCAGGATCTCCCGCACCTCGGCCCGGCCGACGGTTTGGGCCGCCGATACCCCGAACGCCACGCGGAAGAACCGCACCCGCGCGTTGGCCTGCGCGACCGAAGATGCGATCAGGTCCATTTCCGGGGACTGGGGGGCGCCGGACATGGCCAGAAGCTCGACCCCGTTGCCGATGGCGGCGATCGGGCCGATAAGGTCGTGGCAGATGCGCGAACCGATCAGGGCGGCAAGGTCGGGTCGGTCAGTCATGGAAGGCTCCGCAAGATGAATGAGATACTTGAACCCGGCATGTTGGTGCGTCACCCGTCACAACCGGACTGGGGGCTGGGGCAGGTGCAGTCGAGGATCGGAAACAGGATCACGGTCAATTTCGAACATGCCGGCAAGGTCGTGTTCGACGGGCGGGAAGTGTTGCTCCTCGCTGTCTTTGACCGGTGATCATGGCGTAAACGTGGCGGCCTCCGGGATCAAGCGCGATTGCAAAAGGAGGCCGCTTTGGCTACCGCTGCGCGCATGAACACGGATCCGCACCTGACCCTGCGCCTTGCGCGCGACGACCGCGACCTGATGGCCGCCCAGCGTCTGCGCTACCGCGTCTTCGTCGAGGAGCTGGGCGGCGACGGCGATCTGGTCGATCACGACCACCGGCTGGAGCGGGACCGTTTCGATCCGTTCTTCGACCACATGATCCTTGTGGACGACCGGCTGGATCCGGCCACGCTGGACGACGTGATCGGCGTTTATCGCCTGTTGCCGGGCGATCGGGCCGTGGCGGCGGGCGGGTTCTATTCCGAAGGGGAATACGATCTGGACGCGCTGCGCCGGACGGGCCGGAACCTTGTGGAACTGGGACGGTCCTGCGTCGCGGCCGAACATCGTGGCGGCCTTGCGATGATGTATCTTTGGAACGGCCTGTCCGAATACGTGCTGGAGCGGGGGATCGAGATCCTGTTCGGCCCAGCCAGCTTTCACGGTACGGACACGGGCCGCCTGGCACAGGCCTTGTCCTTCCTGCACCATCACCACTTGGCCCCGCCCGAACTGCGGGTGACCGCCCGTGTCGCGTCGCGCCAGCCGATGGACCTGCTGGCCGCGGACCGGATCGACAAGAAGGCCGCGCTGCAGGACATTCCGCCTTTGATCAAGGCCTACCTCCGGCTGGGCGGCTGCGTGGGCGACGGGGCATGGATCGACCACGCCTTCAACACGACCGATGTCTGCCTTGTGATGGACACGGCGCAGATGGCCTCGAAATACAAAGATTTCTATTCGCGTAAGGTGATCGGCAATGACCTGGCAGGGAGATGACTTCCACCCCGAGCAGATCGGGATCATGGGCTGGCTGCGGCTGATCTGGCGGGCGCCGGTTCTTCTGGTCATCAACTTCGGATGCCTGATGCTGCTGTGCCTGGTCCGGCTGATCGAACAGCCGATCTTCGGGATGCGCCGGCCGATCACGCCTTGGATCACGCAGTTCGTCTGCGTGTCCTCGCTGTGGGTGATGGGGCTTCGTCTGCGCCAGAAGGGAAAGGCCATGCAGGAGCCGGGAGCGCTGGTTGCCAACCACGGAAGCTGGCTGGACATCTACACGCTGAACGCCTGCGCGAGGATCTACTTCGTGTCGAAGGCGGATGTGGCCCGCTGGCCCGGCATCGGCTGGCTGGCCCGCGCCACGGGAACGGTGTTCATCAACCGCCGCCCCGGTGAGGCGCGCGCCCAGCAGGAACTGTTCGAGGCGCGGCTGCGCGCCGGCCATCACCTGCTGTTCTTCCCAGAAGGGACCAGTACGGACGGTCAGAGGATTATTCCATTCAAATCAACACTTTTCGCGGCGTTCTTCGCACCGGATCTGAAGGATTCCATGTCGATCCAGCCGGTCAGCGTGGTGTATCACGCCCCGCGCGGGAAGGACCCGCGCTTCCATGGCTGGTGGGGCGGAATGCCCTTCGGACCGCATTTCAAGCAGATGATGGGGGCGCCGCGCGGCGGGGCCGTGGACGTGATCTTCCACGATCCGATCCGCGTGGCCGACATGCAGGACCGCAAACGCCTGGCGGCCGAGGCGGAGGCGGCGGTGCGTGCCGGGCACCCGTCGGGCGGGAACCCGGCGTAAGGTTTCAGGCCATCGCGGCGGTCAGCGCCTTCAGGGCGGCCACCGGATCCTCGCCCATCCAGATCTCCTCGCCGATGCCGAAGAAGTCGGTGTGCGGTGTCAGGGTCCGGATCAGGTCGGGGGTCAGGCCGCCTTCGGCGACCACGGGAACCTCGATCATCTCGGACCACCAGGTGAACAGCTCCAGATCGGCCACGGTGCCGTCGCCCAGCGGGGTCGGGCCGACGGGACCGAAGGCCACGTAATCCGCGCCCGCATCCGCCGCGCCCATGCCGTCGTGGCGGGTGGTGCCGCAGAAGGCGCCGATGATCGCATCCGCGCCCAGTTCCTTGCGCAGTGTCCGGACGGACTTGCCACCATGGGGCAGGTGCACGCCGTCGAGGCCCAGACGTTCGACCATGCCGGCATGCTTCTCGATCACGAGGGCCACGTCGCGGGCGTGGCACACCTCACGCAGGGTGTCGGCGGCACGGGACAGCCGATCCTCGTCCCGGATGGCGAAGGCCAGCCGCAGGCAGGCGATGTCCGCGCTGTCAAGGACGCGCGCCAGCCGGTCGGGAAACACGTCGGCGTCGAACTCGGGCGGAGTGATGAGATAGATCTGCGGATGCTCGGCGTCGGCCATCTTCGGGCTCCTGTTTCGGGTTTCCTGTCCCATAGCGCAGTTCGGAATGGTTGTCATCACGGCCCGGCGGGCGTAACAGACGCGGCGTCAGACACAGGTGCCCCATGATCCCACCCGCCTTCATCCTCGTGCGCCCGCAGATGGGCGAAAACATCGGCGCCGCCGCGCGGGCCATGCTGAACTTCGGGCTGGACCGGATGCGGATCGTCGACCCGCGCGACGGCTGGCCGAATCCGAAGGCCAACGCCATGGCCTCGGGCGCGGGGCGGGTGCTGGACGGGGCGGGGCTGTTCCCGGACCTGCGGGCGGCGGTGGCCGATTGCGATTATGTCTTCGCCACGACCGCGCGGGGGCGGGAACTGACGAAGCCCGTGATGACGCCCGAACGCGCGATGATCCACGCCCGCGCCATGGCGGCCGAAGGCAAGAAGATCGGCGTCCTTTTCGGCCCCGAGCGCGCGGGGCTGGAGAACGAGGACGTGGCGCTGGCCAACGCGATCATCACGGTGCCGGTCAATCCGGACTTCCCGTCGCTCAACCTCGGGCAATGCGTGCTGCTGACGGCCTATGAATGGCGCCGGCAGGTGGCGGAGGTTCCGGCCGAAGTGGTGCACATGGCCCGCACCGAATTTGCCACCGCGATCGAGGTGCAGAAGCTGGGCGACCACTTCGAGGAACGGCTGGAGGAGGTCGGCTTCTTCTTCCCGCCCGCGAAGGTCGACGGCATGAAGCTGTCGCTGCGCAACATGTGGAGCCGGCTGAACCTTACCCGCGCCGAGGTGCAGACCTTCCACGGCATGTTGCGCCAGATCCTGCGCAAGCGCGGATAACATCAACGAAATATAGTGAAATATAAGGCGGTGGCGGTTGAAGCCCCGCCCGATCGCGGCCATAACCGGGAAAACCCTCTTCGCAAAGGTAAACCCCCCGGTCATGGCCCCGCCGTCACTGCTTCTTCTGCTGCTTGTTCTTCCATTTATCAGCGGATTGATCGTTGTGACCATGCAGGCCCGCCGCGCGGTGGTCGGGGTGTCCGCCTCGGTCATGGCCTCGGCGGCGGCGCTGGTGATGCTGTTCTGGCCGGTGGTGCGCGACGGCGGCATCGTCCGCCACGTCACGCTGTGGCTGCCCCAGCAGGGGATCAACCTGACGCTGCGGCTGGACGGGCTGTCCTTCATATTCGCGATGATGGTGACCGGGATCGGTTTCCTCGTCGTGATCTATGCCCGCTATTACCTGTCCAGCAAGGAGCCTGTGCCGCGCTTCTTCTCGCTTCTGCTGCTGTTCGCGGGGGCGATGAACGGGATGCTGCTGTCGGGCAACATCGTCGTCATGGTCGTGTTCTGGGAGATGACGAGCCTCGTCTCCTTCCTGCTGATCGGGTTCTGGCGCACAAACGGTGCCGCGCGGGACGGGGCACGGATGGCGTTGATCATCACCGCGACGGGCGGGCTGTGCCTTCTGGCCTCCATGCTGCTGGTGGGGCATGTGGCGGGCAGCTACGATCTGGACCGGGTCTTGGCCTCGGGCGAGAAGCTGCGGGCCCATCCGCTGTATGTGCCGGCGCTGTTGCTGTTCCTGATCGGCTGCTTCACGAAATCGGCGCAGTTCCCGTTCCACTTCTGGCTGCCGAACGCCATGTCGGCGCCCACGCCCGTATCAGCCTATCTGCATTCGGCCACGATGGTGAAGATGGGGGTCTTCCTTTTGATCCGGTTTTCGCCGGTCTTCGGGGGGACGGACCTTTGGTTCAACCTTGTCGCGGGGGTGGGGCTGGCGACGCTGGTCATCGGCGCCGTCATCGCCCTGTTCCGGCATGACCTGAAGGGCATCCTCGCCTATTCCACCATCAGCCATCTGGGACTGATCACCGCCCTTGTGGGTATCGGCAGCCCCGAGGCGATCGTGGCCGCCATCTTCCACGTGATGAACCACGCGGTTTTCAAGGCGTCGCTGTTCATGGCGGCGGGCATCATCGACCACGAAACCGGCACCCGCGACATCCGCCGCCTGTCCGGCCTGCGGCACGCGATGCCGGTCACGGCCGCGCTGGCGGGGGTGGCCTGCGCCGCCATGGCGGGGGTGCCCCTCCTGAACGGCTTCCTGTCGAAAGAGATGTTCTTTGCCGAAACCTTCGCATGGCACAGCGGATCCCTTTTCGACAACGCGATGCCCTACATCGCCGTGCTGGGCACGGCGTTCTCGGTCGCCTATTCGCTGCGGTTCCTGCTGTCCGTCTTCTTCGGCCCGCCCGCCACCGACTTGCCGAAAGAAGCGCACGAGCCCGTCGCCTGGATGCGCCGCCCGGCCGAGGTTCTGGGCGTGCTGTGCCTTGTCATCGGCATCTTCCCGTACGCCACCATCGGCCCCGCGCTGGCCGCCGGCGCGCGCGCCGTGCTGGGCGAAGGCGTGCCCGACTATTCGCTGGCGCTGTGGCACGGGGTGAACGCGCCGCTGATCATGTCGATCATCGCCATCGTTCTGGGCGCGCTGATCTATGGCCTGTTCCACCGCGCGATCGCGCAGGGACCGGAAGGTCCCCCGCTGTTGTGGCGCCTGCGCGGGTCGCGGATATTCGACGCGACGCTGGTGCAGGGCACTTGGCAGATCCCGCGCCGCGCGATCCGCCTGTTCGGCACCGCCCGGCTGCAACCGCAGGTGCGTCTGCTGGTGGTGCTCGGCATCCTTGCCGTCGCCAGCGCGCTTTGGGGCAGCAACGCCCTGCGCCCGGTGTGGGAGCTGAGCCCCGTCGATCCCGTCTTCCTTCTGCTGTGGGTCGGGGGCGCCGCCTGCGCCATCGGCGCGGCCTGGTACGCCAAGTATCACCGTTTCGCCGCGCTGACGCTTCTGGGCGGGGCGGGGCTGGTGACCAGCGCCACCTTCGTCTGGTTCTCCGCCCCCGACCTTGCAGTGACTCAGCTGCTGGTGGAGATCGTGACCACGGTCCTGCTGCTTCTGGGCCTGCGCTGGCTGCCCCGCCGCAAGGCGGAAATCGCGGCCGCCGAAGGGCGGAAGGCCAAAATTCGGCGGCGCGTCGATCTGGCGGTGGCGCTGGTCTGCGGCGCGGGCGTCGCGGCGCTGTCCTATGCGGTGATGACGATGCCGGCCGGCAACCTCGCCTCGGACTGGTTCCTGGAACATGCCTATGCCGAAGGCGGCGGCACGAACGTGGTGAACGTGATCCTCGTGGATTTCCGCGGCTTCGACACGCTGGGAGAGATGACGGTTCTGGCCATCGTCGGCCTGACGGTCTTCGCCCTGCTGCGCCGCTTCCGCCCGGCCATCGAGAGCAACGAGGTGACGGCCCAGCAGCGTCTGCAGAACGAATACGACGACGCCGCCGATGGGCGCAAGCGCGGCGACACGGTGCGCGACTACCTGATGGTGGCGTCGGTCATCATGCACTGGATGTTCCCCGTCATCATCATGCTGGCGGCGATGCTGTTCTTCCGCGGCCACGACCTGCCCGGCGGCGGCTTTGCGGCCGGAGTGGCGCTGGCCATCGCTTTCCTGCTGCAATACCTCGCCGCCGACGTGACCTGGGTGGAGGATCGTCTGCGCATCCTGCCGGTGCGCTGGATCGCCATCGGGCTCCTGATCTCCACCGGCGTGGGGATGGGATCGTGGATCTTCGGCTATCCCTTCCTGACGGCGCATTCGCAATACATCCACATCCCCCTGATCGGAGAGGTGCCGGCCGCAACCGCGCTTCTGTTCGACGTGGGTGTCTTCGCGCTGGTCGTGGGGGCGGTGGTGCTGATGCAGGTGGCGATCGCCCACCAGTCGCTGCGCTGGTACCGCGCGCGCGAAAAGACCGACGGGGAGGAAGGCTGATGGAACTGATCCTGGCACTGGGCATCGGCGCGCTGGTCGCCTCGGGCACCTGGCTGGTCATGCGGCCGCGCAGCTTTCAGGTGATCATCGGGCTGTGCCTGCTGTCCTATGGGGTGAACCTGTTCATCTTTTCGATGGGGCGGTTGCGGATCGGCGCGGCGGCCATCATGCCCAAGGGCGGCGTGGTGGACCCGTCGCTGTACGCCGACCCCATCCCGCAGGCGCTGGTGCTGACCGCCATCGTCATCAGCTTTGCCACGACGGCGTTGTTTCTTGTGGTGCTTCTGGCGTCGCGCGGATTCATGGGCACGGATCACGTGGACGGAAAGGACCCGAAACGTTGACCCCGCAGCATCTTGTCATCGCGCCCATCCTGATCCCGCTTCTGGCCGGCGCTGCCATGCTTTTGTATGACGAGCGTCAGCGGCGCGTGAAGTTCGCCGTCAGCCTGGGCGCCTGCCTCGCCATGCTGGCCGTCGCGGTGGAACTGCTGATCCGCGCCAAGGCGCCATCCGGCGGCAGCCTGATCGGGCTGTACCTTCTGGGCGACTGGCCCACGCCCTTCGGGATCAACCTGGTGCTGGACCGGCTGACGGCGCTGATGCTGGTGTTGTCCTCCGTCCTGTCGATCGCGGTGCTGATCTACGCCTGGGGTGGCTGGCAGGGGCGCGGGCAGCACTTCCACAGCCTGTTCATGTTCCAGATGATGGGTGTCAACGGCGCCTTCCTGACGGGCGACCTGTTCAACCTGTTCGTGTTCTTCGAGATCATGCTGGCGGCCTCCTACGGTCTGCTCCTGCACGGCTCGGGGCCGGAGCGGGTGCGGGCGGGGATGCATTACATCGTCATGAACCTTGTGGCGTCCTTGTTCTTCCTGGTGGGTGTATCGATGATCTACGGGGTCACGGGCACGCTGAACATGGCGGATCTTGCGCGGATGATGCCCGATCTGCTGGCCCGGGACCGGGCGATGGTCCATGCGGCCATGGCTATCCTGGGCCTCGTCTTCCTGGTGAAGGCGGGGATCTGGCCCTTGGGCATGTGGCTGCCCGCCACCTATCAGGCGGCGTCGGCCCCGGCGGCGGCGATGTTCGCGATCCTGACGAAGGTGGGGGTCTATGTCATCCTGCGCATCGCCTTCCTGAACTTCGCCCCTGGAAGCGGCGAGTCCGCGGGCTTTGGCGCGGAGCTGCTGGTGGTGGGCGGCCTCGCCACGATGGCCTTTGGCAGCCTCGGCATCCTCGGGTCGCAGACGATGCCGCGGATGGCGGGATACGCCGTGCTCATCTCCTCGGGGACGATGATCGGCACGGCGGGGCTGGCGCTTCTGGGCGGCGGGTCGGGGATGCTGGCGGGCGCGCTGTACTACATGCTCGGCTCCACCCTCGGGATCGCGGCATTGTTCCTGCTGGTGGAGCTGGTGGACCGGGGGCAAAGCGCCGTGGCGGCCATGCTGGCCTTGTCCGCCGACCTGTTCGGCGCCCCGGATGAGGATCCGGAGGAGGATCAGACCGGCCTCGTGGTGCCCGCGACGATGACGCTCCTCGGACTCAGCTTCGCGGCGCTGGCGGTGCTGCTGGCCGGGTTGCCGCCCTTGCCGGGCTTTGTCGGCAAGGTCGTGATGCTGACGGCCATGCTGAAGGGCGGCGTGTCGGGGCAGGTCGTCGCCTGGGTGTTCATGGCCGCGCTGATCGTGTCCGGCCTTGCCACGCTGATCGCTCTGCTGCGCGTGGGGGTGCAGACCTTCTGGGCCGCCGGCGATCAGGACGAACCCAAGGTGCTGGCGGTGGAGATCGCGCCCATCCTGGCCCTTCTGACGCTGGTGGCCGTGCTGACCTGGCAGGCCCGCCCCGTGATGCGCTACATGGAGGCGACCGCGGCCGCGCTGCACCGGCCCGAGGTCTACATTTCCGGCGTGCTGACGGCGGAGCGCACCCAGCACCAGCGGGAGGAGGCGGAATGAGGCGTCTTGTTCCGCATCCCGTGCTGGCTGTCGCGCTGGTCCTGATGTGGCTGATCCTGACGCGGTTCTCGCTCGGGCAACTGGTTCTGGGTACGGGCGTGGCATTGGTGGCGTCCTGGGCCCTTGGCCCGTTGGAGCCACGGACCATCCGCATCCGGCGCTGGCGGCCCATTCCGGGGCTGCTGGTGGTTCTGGCCGGCGATGTCATGTGGTCGAACCTGCGGGTCGCCCGGCAGATCCTGTCGGGGCGCATTCCCGCCTCCGGCGTGGTGGAGGTGGATCTGGAAAGCCGGGACCGGGCGGTTCTGGCGCTTCTTGCCATCATCATCTCGGCCACGCCCGGAACGGCCTGGCTGGGGTGGAACCCGCGCAGCGGCAAGATGCTGCTGCACGTCTTCGACCTGCGCGAAGAGGACGAGTGGAAGACCCTGATCCAGACACGTTATGAATGCCGCCTGCGGGAGATTTTTGAATGGGAGACATGATCCTTTCGGTGTCCGTGTTCCTGGCGCAGGGCATGCTGGCCTTTGCCATCCTATTCGGGGGGGTGCGGGCGCTGCGCGGGCCACGGGCACAGGACCGGGTTCTAGCGCTGGACACGATCTACGTGAACGTGCTGTTGCTTCTGGTCCTGTCGGGCATCCGCACCGGAACCGTCTTCTTCTTCGAAGCGACGCTGATCATCGCCGTTCTCAGCTTCGTGGCGACGGTGGCGCTGGCCAAGTTCCTCATGCGTGGAGAGGTGATCGAATGACGGGTCTTCCACTTTGGGCCGCCATCCTCGTATCTGCGCTGGTGCTGATTGGGTCGGCCATGTCGTTGATCGGGGCCATCGGACTGTTGCGCTTGCCGAAATTCTATCAGCGGCTTCACGCGCCGGGGCTGACGACCAGCTCCGCCTCGATCTGCATCATCCTCGGTTCCATGATCGGGTTTTCTTTGCTGAACCAGCGGCTGGTCCTGCATGAGGCGCTGATCGGACTGTTCATCATGTGTACCACGCCGGTGACGCTGATGCTGCTGGGACGGGCCGCGCTGTATCGCGACCGGGCCGAGAACAAGCCCGTCGTGGCGCCGACCGATCCGCTGGCCGTGCCGCCGCGTCAGGACTGAACCACCAGCGCGGCCGATTTTAGGATGGCGTGGACGGGCGCACCGGGGGCCAAGCCCAGCGCGGTGGCCGATCGCCCCGTGATGCGGGCCAGCAGGATCTGGTCAGTGCCGCAGGTCAGCCGCACCAGCACCGTCGCGCCCTGCGCGTGCAGGTCCAGAACCCGGGCGGGCAGGATGTTGAGGGCGGACAAGCCTTCGGGGCGGGCGCGGGCCAAGAGAACATCCTCTGCCATGATGCGCAGGCGGACGGGCTGGCCCACGGCCACCGGCAAGGGCAGCACGAGATCACCCATCTTCGTCGCGATCACGGCCAGACCATCCGCGTCCTGCCCCGTGACATGGCCGGACACGACCGCGCCCGCCGCGCGAGGCCCCAGATGCGCCGCCAGATGCGGGTCGGAAAAGACGGCCTCGGGCGTTCCGAAGCCGGCCAGCCGCCCCTTCGCGATCAGGGCGACCTGGTCGGCCAGCCGGATCACCTCGGCCAGCGAATGGCTGACGTAAAGGATCGGGATCGACGCTTCGCCAGCCAGCCGCTCCAGATAGGGCAGGATGTCGTCCTTGCGGGCGGCGTCCAGCGCGGACAGCGGTTCATCAAGGATCAGAAGCTCCGGCATGCGCAGCAGGGCGCGGCCGATGGACACCCGTTGCCGCTCCCCCCCGGACAGGTGTGTGGGACGGCGGAACAGCAGCGGCGTGATGTCCAGAAGGTCCGCGATGTGGGCAAGGTTCGTGTCGTCCGGCGCGCCATAAAGCAGGTTCTTCCGCACGGTCAGGTGGGGGAAAAGGCGCGCGTCCTGAAAGACATAGCCGATGCGGCGCTTGTGCGGCGGCGTCCAGACGCCAGGACCGAAAAGGGTGCGGCCGTTCAGGCGGACATGGCCGGAATCCGGACGAAGAAGCCCAGCCACCGCATTGGCCACGCTTGTTTTTCCGGCGCCGGAGGGACCGAAGAGGGCCGTCACGCCAAGGGGTGCGGTGAAGGCCAGATCCAAGGCCGCCGCAGGGAAGCGATGGCGCAGCGCGACGTCGAGGCTCATGATAGCCTCGCCTTTTTCAGGCGAGCGGCCAGCGCTTCGGACAGCAGAATCGCGCCCACCGCCAGGACGATGGAGATCACGATCAGCCGGAACGCCTGCGGTTCGGCACCGGGCACCTGAAGCAGCGAATAGATGGCGGAGGGGAGTGTTTGGGTCTGGCCCGGGATGTTGGACACGAAGGTGATCGTGGCCCCGAATTCCCCCATCGCCTTGGCAAAGGCGAGGACGGCGCCCGCCAGAACGCCCGGCAGTGCCAAGGGCAGCGTCACCGTCAGAAACACCCGCAGCTGTGAGGCGCCGAGGGTCGAGGCCGCCGCCTCGAGCCCCGGATCGATGGCCTCGATTGACAGGCGGATCGCGCGGACCATCAGCGGAAAGGCCATGACGGCGGCGGCCAGCGCGGCACCCGTCCAGTTGAAGGCCAGAACGATGCCGACCTTTTCCAGAAGTGCCCCGACCGTCCCCCGCCGTCCGAAGACCAGCAGCAGCAGATATCCGGTGACGATGGGCGGCAGGATCAGCGGCAGATGCACCAGCCCGTTGATCAGCGCCTTGCCGGGAAACTCCCTCCGCGCCAGAAGATGGGCGATGGCTATGCCGAAGGGCAGGCTGGACAAGGTCGCCACGGCGGACACGCGAAGCGACAGCTCCACCGCCTGCCATTCCTGAACCGTCAGCCCGCCCACGTCAGCGGAGGACCTTGAACCCCTGGTCGCGGAAGACCGCAGCCGCCTCGTCCGAGGAAAGGTGGTTCAGGAAGGCCTGCGCCGCCGGCGTATCGCGCCCCTGAAGAAGGGCTGCGGGATAGGTGATGGGGTCGTGGCTGTTGTCTGGGAAGGTCAGGACCTCCGCCACCCGCGGTTCGGCCATCGCGTCCGAAGCATAGACGATGCCAAAATGCGCTTCCCCCGCCGCCACAAGCGCCAGTGCGGCGCGCACGTCGTCGGTCTGCGCGACGCGGGCGGCCAGATCCTCCCATAGGCCCAGATGGTTCAGGGCCTGCTTGCCGTAGATGCCGGCAGGGACCGAATCCACCATGGCCATGGCCAGATGGCTTTCGCCCAGAAGATCGGGAAGATCCTCGGCCTCCATTTCGGAACTGCCCTTGGGGCCGATGGCCACCAGCGTGTTGCCCAGAAGGTCGCGGCGGGTGGATGGGGCGAGCAGACCCTCCTTCTCCACCACGTCCATCCAGTCGGAGGAGGCCGAGATGAACAGATCAGCGGGCGCCCCTGACGCGATCTGCTTTGCCAGG
The DNA here is from genome assembly GCF_051195255.1 of Falsirhodobacter sp. 1013. Lineage (NCBI taxonomy): Bacteria > Pseudomonadati > Pseudomonadota > Alphaproteobacteria > Rhodobacterales > Paracoccaceae > Falsirhodobacter > Falsirhodobacter sp. 1013. The sequence goes on from NZ_JBNJLK010000005.1 coordinate 142,571, forward strand.
GTGGAGGAGCCGGCATACGACACCGTCACGCTGTCGCCGCTTTCAGGCTGCCATTCCGCCGCGATCTGGTCCAGCGCGGTCTTCAGGCTGGCGGCGGCGAAGACGGTGACCGTGTCGGCCTGCGCCGCCGTGGACAAGGCAAGAAAGGCGGCAAAGGTAAGGCGAAGCATGGAATGTCCTTGATGAGGTGCAGATAGATGATGCATCCGCACCCCGGAAAGGCAAGCCGTCAGGCTTGCGCGGGCAGGGCCACCAGGTCCGGCGCAGGCTCCCGCGCCGTCCCTTGCCAAGTGGCGAGGATGCGGTCCTGCATCAGCATGACGGGCGAAGGCTGGATGTCCAGCGGGGTCAGGAACAGACGCGTGCGGCTGGCGCGGGACGTCCACGACACGACGAACGGCGCAAGGATCATCGGCACCGCGATGGGCAGCAGCCACGGCACGAGACCGGGGGCCAGGAACCACGTCGCCGACAGCACGACCACGCCCCAAAGAACGATCCACCACGTGCCGGACCAGCTTTCCGACAAGGGCAGCGTGCCGTCCCCGCGGTTGTTGGTGGGCCAGCCGCCATCCGCCCCGAACACGACCTGAAGCACCGACCGCGTCTGGAACATCATGAAGATGGGCGCGGTGATGGAGGAGAAGATCAATTCCACCAGCGTCGACCGGAACACGAGGCCCGCCCCGCCGAAATCCTTCGCTCGGCCCGAGGTGATGGCGTCGGCCGCCACCAGCAGCTTGGGCAGGAACAGCAGGCCAAAGATGCCGATCGCCAGACCGATCGCCTTCCACGTCTCGTCCGAGGGGAAGATCGGGAAGGGCCAGCCTTCGACCGGGAAATAGTTGACCGGCGGCGTGAACCAGGGCGCGAAGATCGACGCGATGATGAAGCCCAGCCAGAACAGGGGCGAGATGTAGCTGAGGATACCCTGCACGAAGACGAAGCGGTTCCAGGCGCGCAGGCCCGGCGCATTCACGATCTTCGAATGCTGCAGGTTGCCTTGGCACCAGCGACGGTCGCGCTTGGCGTGGTCGACGATGTTCTCGGGACCTTCCTCGAAGCTGCCCTCAAGGTCGTCGTCCAGACGGACCAGCCACCCGGCGCGGGCCAGAAGGGCGGCCTCGACATAGTCATGGCTCATGATATGGCCGCCGAAGGGGGGCTTGCCCGGCAGTTCCGGCAGGCCGCAGCTTTCGGCAAAGGCGCGGCAGCGGACGATGGCGTTGTGGCCCCAGAAGGGCCCGGTGGCACCCTGCATCATGGCCAGGCCGCGCGCGAAGATGGGCGAATGGAAGCTGGCCGAGAACTGCATCGCACGTCCGAAGCGCGCCTTGGCGCGGGTCACCTTCGGCAGCGTTTGCAGCAGGCCCAGCTCCGGCTCCGCCTCCATCCGGCGGGCCATCTCCACGATGGTGTCGCCTTCCATCAGGCTGTCGGCGTCCAGGATCAGCGCGAAATCATAGGCGCCGCCCGACCGCTGGAAGAAATCCTCGATGTTGCCGGCCTTCCGGCCCTTGTTGTTTTCGCGCCGGCGATAGAACATCCGGCCTTCGCCGTTGCAGGCGTCCAGAAGGCGTTCGAACCAAATCCGTTCCTGAAAGGCCACATCCTCTTTGCGCGTGTCCGACAGGATCGCGAAATGGAAGTGTTCCGCCTGTCCCGTCGCCAGAAGGGACGCGTCCATGGCCGCGATCCGCGAATACACCGTCACCGGATCTTCGTTGTAGACCGGAACGAGGATCGCCGTCTTGCTGTGCAGTCCGGTGAAGGGCGGCAGCGCCGGGGGCGTGGCCCGGGACATCAGGCCCAGAACGGCCTGCATCGCCCCCCAGGCCAGCCAGAAGGTGGAGATCAGGATGAAGACCGCGCGGACGATGTCCATCGCGTCCAGCCCGTCCGACCAACCGAATTGCAGGAACAGCATGAAGGCGCCGGCGGCGGCCAGCGCGCTGAACGCAAGCCCCAGCGTCCGGGGCAGGAAGGCGCCCCGGTCTTTCGACGACTGTGCCATGGATCAGGAGCCTGCCTTGACGGCGCGGTTGCCGAAGAACCTGCGCCAGCCCGGCTGGGCCTCGGTGGTCAGGACCTGCTTGGGCATGGCAAGGGGGGCGTCCGGAAGGGTGCCGCGCTCGGTCTCGGGCTGTTTGGGGTCGGGGGAACTCATGCGTTCATCCATTGGTAAAGCCACGTCTCCGACAACTTGCGACCGTAACCCGCAATATGCGCGCCAAGTTCCACGATCTGGCCCTTGGTTCCGCGCACGTCGATGACAAGACGCCACATATTGCTTTCGGGGATACGCACAAGGGAAGAATGCTCCACCTCGCCGTTCTGGACGTTGATCACGGGATCGAGCTTCGCCTCAAGCGGCAGGTTCGCGATCACGCCGCCCTGGAAGTCGATCACGAACTTGCGGAAGTTCGCACTGTTGTCGACGCCGGACACGCCACCCTGGCCGGTGCGCGATTCCGCCACAAAGGCCAGCGCCGCCTGCGGATCGGGCGCCAGCGCCCCCCAGCGGAGAGAGTAGGCGAATTCGCGGGCGTCGCCCTTGTTGAACGCACCTTCCGGTACCCAGAAGGCGACGATGTTGTCATTGACCTCGGAATCGCTGGGGATTTCCACCAGCCGCACGATGCCCTTGCCCCATTCGCCCATGGGCTCGACCCGGACCGACGGGCGGCGTTCGTAGCGGGCTTCCAGATCCTGGAAATTCTCGAACTCCCGGTCCCGCTGATACAGACCGAAGGAGCGGGGAGATTCCTCGCCGAAGTACGAGCCGCCCAGACGTGGCGGGTTGTTGAGCGGACGCCACATCTTGTCGCCCGAGCGCCGTTCGATTCCAAGCCCGTCGGAATCGTGCACGTTGGGGCGGAAATCGTCATAATTGGCGCGGTTGTTTTCCGAGAACATGTACATCGACGTCAGGGGCGCCACGCCCAACTGCGCCACATCCTCTCGCGCGAAGACGCGGGCGGTGACGAGCATCACCGTCTCCTCGCCCGGGGTGATGATGAAGCGGTAGGCCCCCGTCACCGAGGGGCTGTCCAGCGCCGCATGCACGATTACCGTGTTCGACCCATCGGCCGGCTTTTCCAGATAGAAGCGGGAGAAGCGGGGGAATTCTTCTTGCGTGGGGGAGGCGGTGTTGACGGCCAGACCCCGCGCCGACATCCCGTAGCTGGTGCCGCGACCCAAGGCGCGGAAATAGGACGCGCCAAGGAACGCCACCAGTTCATCGAAGATGTCGGGACGGTTCAGGGGCGTCGACAGGCGGAAGCCGGCCACGCCCGGCAGTTCCAGATGCGGCTGGAAACGGTCGGTCAGGTTGTTGTAATATTCGAAATCATCGGTGGAGAAGGTCATTTCCGTGGCGGTGTCGCCAGCGACCTGGAACATCTGCACCGGGTCGGAATAAAGCCAGCCCATGTGGAAGGCGGCCACGCGGAACAGGGTGGCCGAACTGTCGGCCCAACGCGCGCGGTCGGCCCGGAAGTTGATGTTGCGGTAATCGTTGTACTGAAGCTCGCCCAGGGCACCCGTGGGACGAGCCGGCTCCTCGTAGGGGCGGGTGGCGGCCTGGCGCATCTCCTCGGTCAGCAGGTCGAAGCTGAAGGGGACGCTGACGGGCGCCGCCTGCGGCGCGGGCTCGGTCACGGGGGCGGGTGCCGGAATGGGCGCGGGAACGGGGGCCTCGGGGGCCGGGGCCTCCTGCGCCAGAACCGGAACCGCCATGAGGGCGGTCGTCGCCGCACCGGAAGCCAGAAGCGTCCTGCGCGAAAGGGACAAAGAGGTCACGGGCAAATCGGGCTCCAACTGTTCGTGCAACCTCCGGGAGGAGATTCGTTTGTCCGGTAATATTGCGCGGCGCCGGGTGGAAGCAAGAAATGCCTGTTACAATTGCCTCTTTTCGGCGCGTTGCTGCCGGAAATACACGCAGAAGTCCTCGGATCGGGCGGTTGGAAAGGCGCAGGGCGTGTCATGAAACTGTCACAAAACTGACGTATACGGGTCGCAAGCGCTTGCTAGTGGAGTGCCGAGGGGCCCGTCTGGGCTCGTGCTGTTCTTACAGGAGAATTCAATGTCGTTCACCAAATTGTCCGTCTCCGCGCTGGCTCTTGCCGCTGTTGGCGCCACGGCTTCCTTCGCGCAGGACCGTGACACCATCCAGGTCGCAGGTTCGTCGACCGTTCTGCCGTATGCCACCATCGTGGCCGAAGCCTTTGGCGAGAACTTCGACTTCCCCACGCCGGTTGTTCAGTCGGGCGGTTCGGGCGCCGGCCTCGCGCAGTTCTGCGAAGGCGTCGGGTCCACCACGATCGACATCGCCAACGCGTCGCGCCTGATCAAGGACAGCGAACTGAAGACCTGCCAGGACAACGGCGTGACCGACATCATGCATGTCCAGATCGGCTATGACGGCATCGTCTTCGCGTCCGCCGTGAACGGCGAGAAGTTCGAGTTCACCCCCGCCGACTGGTACAAGGCGCTGGCCGCCCAGGTCGTCGTGGACGGCAAGATGGTCGCCAACCCCTACACCACCTGGAACGAGGTGAACCCGGACCTGCCCGAGCAGCCGATCCTGGCCTTCATCCCGGGCACCAAGCACGGCACGCGTGAAGTCTTCGAAGAGAAGGTCCTGACCGCGGGCTGCGAAGAGTCGGGCGCCATGGAAGAGATCACGGCGCTGTCCGACAAGGACGCGGCCAAGAAAGCCTGCGTGGCCGTGCGCACCGACGGCAAGTCGGTCGACATCGACGGCGACTACACCGAAACGCTGGCCCGCATCCAGTCGGACGCCAACGGCATCGGCGTGTTCGGCCTGTCCTTCTATGAAAACAACACGAACGCGCTGCAGGTCGCCACGATGTCCGGCGTCGTCCCCACGACCGAGTCGATCGCTTCGGGTGAATACCCCGTGTCGCGTCCGCTGCAGTTCTACGTCAAGAAGGCCCATATCGGCGTCGTCCCCGGCCTGAAGGAGTTCGTGACCTTCTTCGTGTCCGACGACATGGCTGGCCCCAACGGCCCGCTGGCCGCTTACGGCCTTGTTTCGGATCCGGAACTGGCCACGATCCAGGCGGCTGTCGAAGCTGAAGAAACCATGTAAGAGACTTCGGTCAGGATTCCCTGCCAAGCCTTCAGGCCCGGTCGAACCTTCGGCCGGGCGTTCTTTCAGACGAGAGACCCAATGTCAGTGTTCTGGATCACGCTCATCGCAGTTGCCATCGCCTGCGTCGCGTATGGAATCGGGCGTCAGAAAGCGCTTTCCTCCTCCAAGGGGGATCCGCGCAAGCTTCATTCGCTTCCAGCCTATTACGGCTGGTACTGCTTCATCTCCTCGATCGTGCCCGCACTGGTGATTCTGGTGCTGTGGCTGTTCGTGCAGCCGATGATCACGACGCAGCGCGTCGATTCGATCCTGCAATTGCCGGCCGAAACGTCGATCGGCGACAAGCTGGCCGCCAAGCGCAACGTGCAGTCCATCGCCGTCGCCCTTGACCGTGGCCTGGCGCAGGGAGTCATCGCGGAAAGCGATCTGCCCGCGCTGGCCGAAAATCCCTCCTCGCTTCCTGCCACGCTGAAGAAGGCCGACATCGCCCTTCCGGTCGTGGTGACGCCCGTTCTGTTCAACGCGGCGCAGAGCTATCGCGACCTTTCGTCCACGCTGAACACGGCGCTGGCCGTGACCGTGATCCTGTTCGGGGTGGTCGGCGCCGGCTTCGGCATCCACCGCTGCGCGCCCGACTTCCGCGCCCGCAACGTTGTGGAACGCGTGACGATGGGGCTGCTGATCGGCGCTTCGGTCATCGCGATCCTGACGACCATCGCCATCGTCCTGTCGCTGGTGTTCCAGACGGCCAGCTTCTTCCAGCAGTATTCGTGGAAGGACTTCTTCTTCAGCGCCACCTGGTCGCCCGTGTTCCAGGGCAACAGCCAACTGGGCCTGCTGCCGCTTCTGTGGGGCACGCTCTACATCAGCCTGATTGCGCTGCTGGTCGCGGTGCCGATCGGCCTCTTCTCGGCCATCTACCTGTCGGAATACGCGTCCAAGGGCATGCGGTCGGTCGCCAAGCCGCTGATCGAGATTCTTGCCGGCATCCCGACCATCGTCTACGGCCTGTTCGCCCTGATCACCGTGGGCCCGATGCTGCGCGACTGGATCGCCCAGCCGATGGGCCTCGGCTCCTCGGGAAGCTCGGTCATGACGGCGGGCCTGGTCATGGGCATCATGATCATTCCCTTCGTGTCCTCGCTGTCGGACGACATCATCAACGCCGTGCCGCAAAGCCTGCGCGACGGGTCGCTGGGCCTTGGCGCCACGCCGTCGGAAACCATCCGGCAGGTCGTGCTTCCGGCGGCCCTTCCGGGCATCGTGGGCGCCGTGCTGCTGGCCGCGTCGCGCGCCATCGGCGAGACCATGATCGTGGTGCTGGGGGCAGGGGCCGCCGCCCGGATGGGCCTGAACCCGTTCGAGGCGATGACCACCATCACCGTGAAGATCGTGTCGCAGCTGACGGGTGACACCGACTTCAACTCGCCCGAAACGCTTGTCGCCTTCGCCCTTGGCCTGACGCTCTTCGTCATCACGCTGGGTCTGAACATCCTTGCGCTCTACATCGTGCGCAAATATCGGGAGCAATACGAATGACCGATATCTCCGCCCATCCGGCCGGAAAGCGCAAGGCGACCTCCTTGCTGCAACTGGACGCCCGCACGAAACGTCGCAACGCGGCCGAACGGCGCTTCCAGATCTATGGCCTCGTCTGCATCGGCATCGCGATGGTCGCGCTGGTCATGCTCCTGGTCTCGATCTTCTCGGGCGGGGCCTCGGCCTTCCGCCAGACCTTCGCGACCTTCGAGATGACGCTGCCGGCCGAGGTGCTGGACCCGCAGGGCAACCGCAACCCCGAGGAGATGGCCAAGGTCACGACCATCGGCTATCAGAACGTTCTGCGTCAGGGCCTCGTGGATGCGGTACGCCGTGCCAACATCGTGCCCGAAGGCATGACGGATGCCGACATCACGGGCATGCTGTCGGCCGAAGCGGCCGCCGATCTGCGCAGCCGCGTGCTGAACAACCCCGAACTGCTGGGCCAGCAGGTGGACATCGACGCGCTGGCCAACGGCCGGATTGACGGCTACTTCAAGGGCCGCGTCACCATGGAAAGCGCCGAGCGGGATGCCAACGTCACCCCGCAGCGTCTGCAACTGGCGCAGGCCATGACGGACAACGGGTTGATGGCGCTGCGCTTCAACTGGGGTTTCGTGACCAAGCCGGACTCCTCGGACCAGCGTCCAGAGGCGGCGGGTCTGGGCGTGGCGCTTCTCGGCTCGCTTTACATGATGCTGGTGGTGCTGGTGCTGTCGGTTCCCATCGGGGTCGCCGCTTCCATCTATCTGGAGGAGTTCGCGCCGAAGAACCGCTGGACCGACGTGATCGAGGTGAACATCTCCAACCTTGCGGCCGTGCCGTCCATCGTGTTCGGGATCCTGGGCCTGTCGATCTTCATCAACTTCATGCATCTGCCGCAATCGGCGCCGATCGTCGGTGGCCTCGTGCTGACGCTGATGACGATCCCGACGATCATCATCTCCACCCGCGCGGCCTTGCGCGCAGTTCCTCCGTCGATCCGCGACGCGGCGCTTGGCGTGGGGGCCAGCCGGATGCAGTCCGTGTTCCACCACGTCCTGCCGCTGGCGATGCCGGGCATCCTGACGGGCACGATCATCGGCCTGGCGCAGGCGCTTGGCGAAACCGCACCGCTGCTGCTGATCGGCATGGTCGCCTTTGTTCGCGACTATCCCGACGCGCCGCCGGCCGGCCTGTTCGACCCGGCGTCCGCACTGCCGGTGCAGGTCTACAACTGGACGCAGCGCGCGGACCCGGCCTTCGTGGAACGCTCCTCCGGGGCCATCATCGTGCTGTTGGCCTTCCTTCTTGTGATGAACGCGGTTGCCATCATTTTGCGCCGCAAGTTTGAACGCCGTTGGTGAGGGACCAGATATGAACGACATGAGAATCGCGGAGAGAGACGTGTCCACCAGCGAGACCAAGATCACGGCGCGGGACGTCAACGTCCATTATGGCGCCAGCCATGCCCTGAAGGGGGTCGATGTCGACATCCTGAACGGGCATGTCACGGCCTTCATCGGCCCGTCGGGCTGCGGCAAGTCCACCTTTCTGCGCTGCCTGAACCGCATGAACGACACGATCGCGGCGGCCAAGGTCACCGGCCGGATCGAACTGGACGGCGAGGATATCTATGATCCGAAGGTCGATCCGGTGCAGCTGCGCGCCAAGGTCGGTATGGTGTTCCAGAAGCCGAACCCCTTCCCGAAGTCCATCTACGACAATGTGGCCTATGGTCCGAAGATCCACGGCCTGACGCGTTCGAAGGCGGAACTGGACGAGGTCGTGGAAAACGCGCTGCGCAAGGCCGCCCTGTGGAATGAGGTGAAGGACCGCCTTCAGGCGCCCGGCACCGGCCTTTCGGGAGGCCAGCAGCAGCGTCTGTGCATCGCCAGGGCCGTGGCAACCTCGCCCGAGGTGCTGCTGATGGACGAGCCGTGCTCGGCCCTCGATCCCATCGCGACCGCGCAGGTGGAGGAGCTGATCGACGAGTTGCGGAGCCAGTTCGCGGTGGTCATCGTCACCCACTCCATGCAGCAGGCGGCACGGGTCAGCCAGAAGACGGCGTTCTTCCACCTGGGCAACCTGGTCGAATACGGCGAAACGGGGCAGATCTTCCAGAACCCCCGCGACCCGCGTACCGAAAGCTACATCAGCGGCAAGATTGGATAAACCATGGCCAGCGACCTTCACATCCACTCGGCCTTCGACCGCGATCTTGAAGCGGTTCAGGCGATGATCATGAAAATGGGCGGCATGGTGGAAGCCGCCATCGCCGACGCCGCCCGTGCGCTGGAAACCCGCGACGACGAGCTGGCCGAACAGGTGCGCCGCAACGACCGCGCCATCGATGCGCTGGAAGAACAGGTGAACGCGGAATGCGCCCGCCTGATCGCCCTGCGCGCGCCGATTGCCTCGGACCTGCGGACCGTGCTGACGGTCATCAAGATCGCGGGCAGCCTGGAGCGTTGCGGCGATTTCGCGAAGAACCTCGCGAAACGCTCCTCGGTCCTGTCGCAGCTGGCACAGATCCCGGGCGCCTCGCTTGCGATCCGGCGGATGGCGCGCACGGTGGAACTGCAGCTGAAGGACGCGCTGGACGCCTATATCCAGCGCGACGCAAAGCTGGCTTCGGACGTACGTCAGCGCGACGCCGAGGTGGACCAGATGTACAACGCCCTGTTCCGCGAATTCCTGACCCACATGATGGAAGATCCGCGCAACATCACGGCGTGCATGCACCTGCACTTCATCGCCAAGAACATCGAACGCGTGGGCGATCATGCGACCACCATCGCAGAGCAGGTGATCTACCTCGTGACCGGGATGATGCCGGAAGAGGCGCGGATCAAGGCCGACAAGACCGCCTTCGCCGGAGGCGATGAATGAGCGGCGAACCCATCGTCCTTCTGGTCGAGGATGAGCCCGCGCAGCGCGAGGTTCTGGCCTACAACCTCGAGGCCGAGGGGTTTCGCGTCTTTCAGGCCGGCAACGGGGAAGAGGCGCTCATCCTCGTGGATGAGGTGTCGCCGGACGTGATCGTGCTGGACTGGATGATGCCGAACCTTTCGGGGATCGAGGTCTGCCGCCAGTTGAAGACCCGTTCCGAAACCCGCAGCCTGCCGGTCATCATGTTGTCGGCGCGGTCCGAGGAAGTGGATCGCGTGCGGGGGCTGGAAACCGGCGCGGACGATTACGTGGTGAAGCCCTATTCGGTGGTCGAACTGATGGCGCGCGTGCGCACGCAGTTGCGCCGCGCACGCCCCGCGACGGTCGGCATCGTGCTGGAATGGGACGACATCCGCCTCGATTCCGAAACGCATCGCGTCTACCGGTCCGACAAGGTCCTGAAGCTGGGCCCGACGGAGTTCCGCCTTCTGACCACCTTCATGGAAAAGCCGGGCCGCGTGTTCAGCCGCGAACAGCTTCTGGACAGGGTCTGGGGACGCGATATCTATGTCGACACCCGCACCGTGGACGTGCATATCGGCCGCCTTCGCAAGGCGCTGTGCGTTCATGGCGGGGAAGATCCCCTGCGCACGGTGCGCGGGGCGGGATACGCCCTGGGCTGATTTGGGTCGCGAAACGTCAGGGTGACTGCTAGAATATCCTCAACACGAAGGATGTCGACATGGCCGAACCGCGCACGAACGTTTCCTCCCTTGATCCTGTGTGGCAGCGGATCTGCGATGAGGCGCAACAGGCGATTCGCGACGAACCGCTGATCGGCGGCTTTGTCCATGCCAGCCTGTTGCACCACCCGTCCTTGGAGCGGGCGCTGGCCTATCGCTTCGCGCTGAAGCTGTCGTCCAACGACATGAGCGAGCAGATCCTGCGCGAGATCGCGGAAGAGGCGCATCGTGCCTCTCCCGACATCGTTCAGGCGGCGCGGGCGGATCTGACGGCGGTCTTCGAACGCGATCCCGCCTGCCACCGCTATCTTCAGCCGATCCTGTATTTCAAAGGGTACCAGGCTCTGCAGGCCTATCGCATCGGCCACTGGCTGTGGACCCGCGGGCGGTTCGACCTGTCCTATTTCGTCCAGACCCGCGTGTCGGAGGTGTTTGGCGTCGACATCCATCCGGCCGCGTCGGTCGGACGGGGCGTCATGATCGACCACGCCCATTCCATCGTGATCGGGGAAACGGCGATCGTGGGCAACAACGTGTCCATGCTGCATTCCGTCACGCTTGGCGGCACGGGCAAGGAGGACGGCGACCGTCATCCTAAGATCGAGGATGGCGTGCTGATCGGGGCGGGCGCGAAAGTGCTGGGCAACATCACAGTCGGGCATTGCAGCCGGATCGCGGCAGGCTCGGTGGTTCTGCGGGACGTTCCACCGAATTCCACCGTCGCGGGCGTTCCGGCAAAGGTCGTGGGCACCGCCGGCTGCGATCAGCCGTCCATCGCGATGAACCAACTCGTCCAGGAATGAACGACAACGGCCGGAGGTGTCCCTCCGGCCGCGTTCCGATCATATGGATGGCTGTCAGGCCAGCATGGCAATCGGGTGCTCCAGGTTCTCGACGATGGCCTTCATCAGTTCAGCGCCCAAGGCACCGTCGATCACGCGGTGATCGACCGACAGGGTCATCGACATCATGGTGGCCACGGTCAATTCGCCATCCTTGCCGACGATCGGCTTCTTCAGTCCAGCGCCCACGGCCAGGATCGCGGCCTGCGGCGGACTGATGATCGCGTCGAAATTCTCAATCCCCATCATGCCGAGGTTCGAGATGGAGAAGCTTCCACCCTGATATTCATGCGGGGCCAGCTTCTTGTTTCGGGCGCGGGCCGCCAGATCCTTCATCTCGGCCGACAGGGTCGAGAGAGATTTCTGGTCCGCGTCCTTCAGCACCGGCGTGAACAGACCGCCTTCGACCGACACGGCCACGGCCACGTCCGACGCCTTCATCCGCAGGATGCGGTCGCCCGCCCAGACGGCGTTGGCGTCCTTCACCTGTTGAAGGGCCAGCGCGCAGGCCTTGATGATGAAGTCGTTCACCGACAGCTTCACGCCGCGGGCTTCCAGCTGCGTGTTCAGCGTCGCGCGGAATTTCATCAGCGCGTCAAGGTTCACGTCCCGGCGCAGATAGAAGTGCGGGATCGTCTGCTTGGCTTCCGTCAGGCGGGCGGCGATGACCTTGCGCATCCCGTCCAGCGGCACGTCTTCATAGCTGCGGCCGTCATACATCTTCTTGACGGCGTCGGCGCTGGAGGTGGCGGAGGCGACGGGGGCTTTCTGCGCCTCGGCCTTCGGTGCGTCGGCCTTGGGGGCTTCCGACTTCGCAGCCGCGGGCTTCGCCGCTTCCACGTCCGCCTTCACGATCCGGCCATGCGGACCGGTGCCCTGAACCTGCGACAGATCCAGCCCCTTGTCGGCGGCGATGCGCCGGGCCAAGGGCGAGGCGAAGACGCGCTTTCCATCACCTTTCAAGGCCGCGGAACCGCCCTTGGTCGGTGCCGCCGAGGTCGTGGGGACCTTGCCTTCGCCTTCGGGTTCCACCTGCTGCTGACGGCCGATCTTTTCTTCTTCGGCGTCGGCCTTCTGATCCTCGACCGACTGGTCATCGGCCGAATGGTCCGGACCGGGGGCGGGCTTGGACGCCCCGGCGTCTGCCGGAACCTCCTCGCCGTCCTCGACCAAGATCGCGATCGGCTGGTTCACCTTCACGCCCGCCGTGCCTTCAGCGACCAGGATCTTGCCCATGGTGCCTTCGTCCACGGCCTCGAACTCCATCGTGGCCTTGTCCGTCTCGATCTCGGCCAGCACCATGCCGGATTTGACTTCGTCGCCCTCTTTCACCAGCCACTTGGCCAGCGTGCCTTCCTCCATCGTCGGGGAAAGGGCCGGCATCAGGATTTCAGTAGCCATTCGTCTCTCCTCAGCGATAGCAGACGGATTTGACGGCCTCGATCACCTCGGCGGTCGTGACCAGCGCAAGCTTTTCAAGGTTTGCCGCATAAGGCATCGGCACGTCCTTGCCTGCGAGGTTGATCACCGGGGCGTCCAGATAGTCGAACGCCTGCTGCATGATCGTGGCCGAGATGTGGTTCCCGATGGAGCCGACGGGGAAGCCTTCCTCGACGGTAACACAACGGTTCGTCTTGCGGACCGATTCCAGCACCGTTTCGTAATCGATCGGACGCAGGGTGCGCAGGTCGATCACTTCGGCCTCGATGCCCTCTTCGGCCAGCTTGTCGGCGGCTTCCAGGGCATAGGTCATGCCGATCCCGAAGGACACGATGGTCACGTCCTTGCCTTCGCGCCAGATGCGCGCCTTGCCGAAGGGGATGGTGAAGTCCTCGACATCCGGCACCTCGAACGAACGACCGTACATGATCTCGTTCTCAAGGAAGATGACGGGGTTCGGATCGCGGATCGCCTGTTTCAGCAGGCCTTTGGCGTCGGCGGCCGAATAGGGCATCACGACCTTCAGGCCCGGGATCTGGGCGTACCACGCCGCGTAGTCCTGGCTGTGCTGCGCGCCCACGCGGGCGGCGGCGCCGTTCGGACCGCGGAACACGATCGGGCAGCCCATCTGGCCACCGGACATGTACAGCGTCTTGGCGGCGGAGTTGATGATCTGGTCGATCGCCTGCATGGCGAAGTTGAAGGTCATGAACTCCACGATCGGGTTCAGGCCGCCCATGGCCGCACCAACCGCGACGCCGGCAAAGCCGTGCTCGGTGATCGGGGTGTCGACGACGCGCTTCGGACCGAACTCGTCCAGAAGGCCTTGGGAGATCTTGTAGGCGCCCTGGTATTCGCCCACTTCCTCGCCCATCAGGAAGACACGGTCGTTGCCGCGCATTTCCTCGGCCATGGCCTCGCGCAGGGCTTCCCGCACGGTCATGGTCTTCATCTTCGTGCCTTCGGGCCAGTCGGGCGAACGGTCGCGCTTGCCCGGAACCGGCGCACCGGGGGAGGCGACGACCGGTTCGTCCAGCGCTTTCACGCTGCCGCCCTCGGCTTCGGGAGCCTTCTTTTCCTCGGTCGGCTCGACGGCCTCACCGGACGCCGCGTCCGCATCCTCGCCTTCCTCGACCAGAACGCAGATCGGCGTGTTCACCTTCACGCCCGACGTGCCCTCGGCCACCAGGATCTTGCCGACGATGCCCTCGTCCACGGCTTCGAACTCCATCGTGGCCTTGTCCGTCTCGATCTCGGCCATGACCTGACCGGATTTCACGGTGTCGCCTTCCTTCACCAGCCACTTGGCCAGCGTGCCTTCTTCCATGGTCGGCGACAGCGCCGGCATCAGAACTTGCGTTGCCATTGTATCGCCCCCTTACGCGTAAATGTCGGTCCAGAGCTCGGACACGTCCGGCTCGGGGCTGGTCTTCGCGAACTCGGCGGATTCGTTCACGATGGCCTTGATGTCCTTGTCGATGGCCTTCAGGTCATCGTCGGTGGCGTGGTTGCCGGTCAGCAGCAGATCGCGCACATGCTCGATGGGGTCCTTTTCGGAACGCATCTTCTCCACCTCGTCCCGGGTCCGGTATTTCGCCGGATCGGACATGGAGTGTCCGCGGTAACGGTAGGTGTTCATTTCGAGGATGTACGGACCCTTGCCGGCACGGCAATGCGCCACGGCCTTTTCGCCGGCCGCTTTCACCGCCAGCACGTCCATGCCGTCTACGGCCTCGCCCGCGATGCCGTAGGCTACGCCGCGTTCCCAGTAGGAAGGCGACTTGGTCGAGCGTTTCACGCTCGTACCCATGGCATACTGGTTGTTCTCGATCACGAAGACGCAGGGCAGGTCCCACAGCTGGGCCATGTTGTACGTCTCGTACACCTGGCCTTGGTTCGCCGCACCATCGCCGAAATAGGCGAAGGTGACGTTGTCGTTGCCCAGGTACTTGTCGGCGAAGGACAGGCCGGCACCGATCGGCACCTGCGCCGCGACGATGCCGTGGCCGCCATAGAAATGCTTCTCCTTGGAGAACATGTGCATGGAGCCGCCCTTGCCCTTCGAGTAGCCGCCTTCGCGACCCGTCAGCTCGGCCATGACGCCATTGGCGGACATGCCGCAGGCCAGCATGTGCCCGTGATCGCGGTAGGAGGTGACGCGCTTGTCGCCTTCCTTCGCCGCGGCTTCCAAGCCCACGACGACCGCTTCCTGCCCAATGTAGAGGTGGCAGAAGCCGCCGATCAGGCCCATGCCATACAGCTGGCCGGCCTTTTCCTCAAAGCGACGGATCAGAAGCATGTCGCGGTAATAGCCAAGGAGTTCATCCTTGGAAACGTTGGGGATAGTGGCCGTATCTTTGGTGGCCATTGCGTCCTCCTCCACAGCAAGCGGATATAGTTTAGCCTTAAACTATCTTTATCGCATCATCCTGCGCGAGTGTAGCGCAAAATTGCATGGGGCGGAGTGTAGTGCGAACTCAACGGATGACGATCTCATCCGGGCGGGTATAGCCAAGAATGTCACGGGCCTGCTGGTCCAGCAGATCCAAGTCCAGATACTGGGTGGACAGGCGCCGGGTCAGGTTCTGGATATCGTCCAGCTGCGCCTGAAGGCGCGACCGTTCGCTTTCAAGCTGTTCCGTCTGGGCACGGATCTGCACCTGCTGGAACACGCCATAATCGCCTTGAACGGCCGCGAAGGTGAAATAAAGGCCCAGGGTGGCCAGGATCATGAAATAGACCGTGGCGCCAAGTGCGGGAGGTTTCGTCATCTGCTGCCCCAAACGCCTGTTGACCGGCGACAACCTGTTGATGCCACAAGGGGGGGCGGCAGGCAAAGGGTTTCCCGGACGAACCGGGAAACCCCTGAAGGTCAGGCCTGACCCTTGTAGATCGAGACGAGCTTGCCCAGCATCGCCAGCGCATCCTCGCGCGGGCGCTGGAAGGTGTTGCGCCCGATGATGGAGCCGTTGCCGCCGCCGGCCAGGATGGCGCGCGCGTCGTCATAGACCGCATCTTCGCCCTTCGTGGCACCGCCCGAGAAGACGATGATCCGGCGACCGGCGAAGGAGGCCTGCACGCAGTGCTTCACCCGCGCGGCCATGTCGGACACGTCGATCTTCTGCGCGTCGTAGACCTTCTTGGCCTCTGGCTGCATGATGTGGTCGGTGGACAGCTTGATCTTGATGATGTGGGCGCCCAGCAGGGCGGCCACATGCGCGGCATAGGCGGCCACATCGATGGCGGTTTCCCCGTCCTTCGTCACGGCCTCGCCGCGCGGATAGGACCAGATCACGGTGGCGATGCCGCGGGCGGCGGCTTCCTTGCGCATCTGGACGATCTCCTCGAACATGTCCAACGCCATGTCCGAACCCGGATAGATCGTGAAGCCGATGGCCGCGCAGCCCAGACGCGATGCGTCATCGACCGAAGCCGTGATCGCCTGGTTCTTGCCCGCCGTGTCGGACATGAGCGAGTTGGCGGAGTTCACCTTCAGGATCGTCGGGATCTGGCCCGCGAAGGTGTCGGCGCCCGCTTCCAGCGGACCCAGCGGCGCAGCATAGGCCGACAGCCCCGCGTCGATCGCCAGCTGGTAGTGGTAGTGGGGATCATAACCTGCGGCGTTCGGCGCGAAACTGCGGGCCGGGCCGTGTTCGAATCCCTGGTCGACCGGCAGGATGATCATCTTGCCGGTGCCACCCAGCTCGCCTTCCATCAACATGCGGCAAAGGTTGCCTTTCACGCCGGCGTTCTCGCCTTCGTAATTGGCAAGAATACGCTGGACGGTTGTGGATGCACGCATCGTCGACTCCTTGAAAAAATCCGCTTCGGAAGGTGTATGGGGCAGTGGGGGGCTTCGCAATCTTGGTCGCGCTAACATGCCGACAAAGGATGATCTTTTTGCGAAACCCCCGTGAAATCATCCAAGCGCGGCGACGCCGGGCAGGGTCTTGCCCTCCATCCACTCAAGGAACGCACCCCCGGCGGTGGAGATGTAAGTGAACCGATCGGCCGCGCCCGCCGTGTTCAGCGCCGCCACCGTGTCGCCCCCGCCTGCGACCGAGACGAGCTGGCCGGCTTCGGTCAGTTCGGCGGCCTTGGCGGCGGCGGCGTTGGTGGCCTTGTCGAAGGGCTCGATCTCGAACGCGCCAAGGGGGCCGTTCCAGATCAGCGTCTTGCACTGCGAAAAGACCATCGCGATATGGGCGACGCTTTCCGGGCCCGCGTCCAGGATCATCGCATCGGCCGGGCAGGCTTCGGCGCTGACGGTTTCGGACGCGGCGCCGGCCTTAAATTCACGCGCGACCACGACGTCGACGGGCAGGATCACCTGGCAGCCGGCCTTCTGCGCCTTTGCCAGAATCCCGCGGGCGGTGTCGGCCATGTCGCGTTCGGCGAGGCTTTTCCCGACCTCGATTCCCTGAGCGACCAGGAAGGTGTTCGCCATGCCGCCGCCGATCACCAGATGGTCGACCTTTTCCACGAGGTTGCCCAGCAGGTCCAGCTTGGTCGACACCTTGGCGCCGCCCACGATGGCCACCACGGGACGGGTCGGCGCGCCCAGCGCCGCTTCCAACGCCTTCAGCTCGGCTTCCATCAGGCGGCCGGCGACGGCGGGCAGAAGATGCGCCACCCCTTCGGTGGAGGCGTGCGCGCGGTGCGCGGCCGAGAACGCGTCGTTGACGTAAAGATCGCCCAGCGCCGCGAAGTTGCGCGACAGCTCGCTGTCGTTCTTCTCCTCGCCGGCGTGGAAGCGGGTGTTTTCCAGAAGGACGACCTCGCCCTCGCCAGCCTCGGCGATGGCGCCGCGGGCATAGTCGCCGATGCAGTCCTTGCCGAACACGACGCGCAGGCCCAGCGCCTTTTCAAGGGCCGGGACCAGCGGCTTCAGGCTCATCTCCTCCACGACCTTGCCCTTGGGGCGGCCGAAATGGGCCAGCAGCACGGGCTTGCCGCCGGCCTGCACGATGTCGCGCACCGTCGGCACGATCTTTTCGATGCGGGTGGCGTCGGTCACGGTGCCGTTGTCCATCGGCACGTTGATGTCCACGCGCACCAGGACCGTCTTGTCCTGCAGGTCGACGTCGTCCAGCGTTTTCCAGGCCATGCAAAGCTCCTCTTGGTTGCGCAACAAGTTGCACCGGGCACAGGATACGTCAACGGTGCCTTTTCACCGGCCCCTTCGCGCATTAGGTTTGGCCGGAACCACAAAGGAGAGGCCGATGGCCGAGATCAAGGATCCCGAAAACACGATCATCATGACGCTGAAGGATGGCGACGTCATCATCCAGCTTCTGCCCGACGTGGCGCCCAAGCATGTGGAGCGGATGAAGACGCTGGCCCGCGCCGGCGCCTATGACAACGTGGTCTTCCACCGCGTGATCGAAGGCTTCATGGCCCAGACGGGCGATGTGGCGAACGGCAATGCCGAACAGGACTTCAACCTGCGCCGCGCGGGCACGGGCGGGTCGGACCTGCCGGACCTTCCGGCCGAATTCTCCAAGGTTCCGCACGCGCGCGGATCGCTGGGCGCGGCACGTTCGTCGAACCCGAACTCGGCCAACAGCCAGTTCTTCATCAACTTCGGCGACAACAACTTCCTGAACGGCCAGTACACCGTCTACGGTCAGGTCATCTCGGGGATGGAGTTCGTGGACAAGATCGTCCGCGGCGAACCGCCGCAAGAGCCGGACCGCATGATCCGCGTGCGCGTGGCCGCCGATGCGTAAGATCGTTCTGGCCGCCGGGCTGACGCTGGTCGCCGGCGCGGCGCTGGCGCAGGAAGACGGGCCGGGTCCGAACCTCGTCATCGACGTGGCGGGTCAGGGCGCGAACGGGCAGGTCGTGATCGACCTGCTGCCCGACGTGGCCCCGAAGAACGTGGCGCAGGTCGTGGCGCTGGCGAAATCCGGCGAATACGACAACGTCGTGTTCCACCGCGTGATCGACGGCTTCATGGCGCAGACGGGCGACGTGCAGTTCGGCAAGGGTGAAGGCGCGGGCCGCGCCGGCACCGGCGGGTCGGAGCTTCCGGACCTTCCGGCCGAATTCTCCAACGTGCCGTTTGCGCGTGGCACGGTCGGCATGGCGCGGACGCAGGATCCGAACTCGGCCAACAGCCAGTTCTTCATCATGTTCGCGCCGGGCGACTTCCTGAATGGCCAGTACACGGTCATCGGGCATGTCATCAAGGGCATGGACGTGGTGGACGCCATCACGAAGGGGGAGCCGCCGCGCACCCCCGACCGGATGGTCAAGGTCACGGTGCAGGAATAAGGAAAAGGCCCGCGCGATGCGGGCCTTTTCAGTTTCAGTGGGCCGGTGCGGCGTTCGGATTGGCCCGATTCCACCGGATGGAGGACCAGAGCGCAAGGCCGATCAGGCAGGCGCCGCCGAGGCCCGTGATCACCTCGGGGATGTGCACGCCGGGGATGGCCTGAATGTACATGATCACCGACAGGATCAGGATGGCATAGAAGGCGCCGTGTTCCAGATAACGGTACTGCGCCAGCGTTCCGCGCTCGACCAGCATGATCGTCATCGATCGCACATACATCGCGCCGATGCCCAGGCCGATGGCGATGATGAACAGGTTCTGCGTCAGCGCGAAGGCCCCGATCACCCCGTCGAACGAGAAGGACGCGTCCAGCACTTCCAGATACAGGAAGGCGCCAAGGCCGCCGCGGGCCGCAGCACTGGCCGTTTCCTGCGACTTGTCGAGGAAGGCGCCCAGCACCTCCACCACGAGGAAGGTCACAAGACCGTAGACGCAGCAGATGATGAAGGTCGACCTTTCCGGCCCCTCGGGCACAAGACGCGAGATGGCGAGCGAGACGAGGAGGACGAACGCGATCTCCATTCCCTTGATGGAGGAGTAGCGCTGCGCCCAGGCCTCGAAGCCCGGAACCCAGTGGATGTCCTTTTCATGGTCGAAGAAGAAGCTGAGCGCGACCATCATCAGGAACGTGCCGCCGAAGGCCGCGATGGGCATGTGGGCGTCGTGCATGATGGCGGCGTACTGCTCCGGCTCGGCCGCGGCCATCACGAGGGCGGTCCAGGGACCGACCTGCGCGGCGATGACGACGATCAGCAGCGGGAAGACGATCCGCATGCCGAAGACGGCGATCAGGATGCCCCAGGTCAGGAAGCGGCGCTGCCAGACCGGGTCCATGGTCTTCAGCTTGTTGGCGTTGACGATGGCGTTGTCGAAGGAGAGCGAGATCTCCAGCACGGCCAGAACCGCGCAGATGAAGAAGATCGACGCCGTGCCTTGCAGGGTGCCGGTGCTTTCCCAGCCCAGCCACGCGCCAAGCGCCAGACCGACGGCAGTGGCGACAAAGGCCCAGGTGAGGTAGGAAAGGGTGGATTTCTGAAGGGGATACGTGGTCATGTACGGCCCCCGTCCGGGGCTGTCGTGAACAGCGATTGGGTCATTTTTTTACGTCCAGCGGCAGGAACGCAAGGGATGGTGCCGACATCACGTCATTGCCGCAGACTGACGCCAGAGGGGCCCGGTCACCAACGGCCCTTTTCGGGCCTGAAGGTGATGTAACCGCCGCGTGAGCGTTCGGCAAGGTCAGACGCGGCGGGCCTCGGGCAGGGCGATGCGGGCGACCTGTTCGGAAATCGGCTCCACCAGCGCGGGATCGCGGGCGGAATCGTGATCGGCCGGGTTGCCGATATCCTGCCACACGCCGTCCTTGTAGATTTCCAGCGCGTCGTAATTGGCCTTGTAGCCCATCTTGCGACTGCCCGGCACCCAGTAGCCGAGGTAGACATAGGGCAGCCCCGCCTCACGCGCGATGTTCACATGGTCGAGGATCAGGAACGAACCGAGGCTTTGATCCACGAGGTCGGGGTCGTAGAAGGAATACACCATGGACAGGCCGTCGTCGAAGACGTCCGTCAGGCATACGGCGGCCAGCCCGTCATCCGAGCCGTATTCGACCACGCGGCTGCGGATCGGCGTTTCCTCGATCATGGCGGCGAATTCGAAGATGTCCATGTCCGCCATGCCGCCATCCGCGTGGCGCGCGTCCAGATAGCGGCGGAACAGGGCGTATTGGTCTTCGGTGGCCCAAGGGGCGGTCGGGTTGCGGCGCAGGGCAGCGTTGCGCTTCAAGACGCGGCGCTGCGTCCGGCTCGGCTGGAAATCCGCCACGCGGATGCGGGCCGACAGGCACGCGCTGCATTCCGCGCAGGAAGGACGGTACAGCACGTTCTGGGAGCGCCGGAATCCCTGCTTCGACAGCCCGTCATTCAGGCGCTGCGCATGTTCGCCCTGAAGGGCCGTGAACAGCTTGCGCTCCATCCGCCCATCCAGATAGGGGCAGGGCTGCGGGGCCGTGACATAGAATTGGGGGGCGATCGGAAGGGTGTGACGCATGATGTCCCGGAAGAACGAATGACCGTAAGGTAACGGGCCGACGGTCATTCGCCAAGGGAAACTGCGATTTTATGACGCACGATTGATGGCGACGGTGCCAAGGACCAGATCGGTCAGGCCCTGACGGCGGCGCGTGGTCAGCATCAGGCCGATCGACAGCAGTTGCACCAGAAGCGTGCCCATGGACAGCATGTAGCCGGCAACGTGCATCAGCGCCTCGGTGCCGTCCAGACGTTGGCCGTGGCGGTTCAGGAACTCGATCCCGAAAAGGCGCATGCCCCAGGTGGCGGAGCGGCGGGAGATCGTCCACCAGCGATAGGCAAAGCCGACCGCGATGAACAGCAGCGGATAGAAGAACAGGGCGGTGAAGGCGGTCAGCGGCACGATCACCATCGTGATCACGAAGATCAGGGCGATGTCGGCCAGCCATGCAAGACCACGCCGCGCGGTGACGCCCTCGTAAAGTTCGGCATGGCGGTCGGGATCGGGCAGGGCGTCCATCAGGGTCGCGTCGGTCATCGGTCCTCCGGGGGGTGGGGCGGCCCGAAGGCCGCCAGTCTCAGTTGGTTTCCGCGGGCGTGATGTCGCGGGTGCGGGCGCGTTCGGACATGAAGGCGTCGAATTCCTGCTTGTCCTTGGCCTCGCGCAGGCGCTTCAGGAAGCCTTCGAACGCCATCTGCTCCTCCTCCAGACGCTTCAGCGTGTCCTGCTTGTAGGCGTCGAAGGCGGCGTTCCCGCTGGGCTTGGCGGCGTTGAAGATGTTGGCGGCGCGGCGGCCGCAGGCGCTGTTGCGTTTGAACATGCGTTTGCTCCAGATCATGTAGGCAAGAAGACCAAGGCCGACAGGCCAGACGAGGATGAAGCCAAGGACGGTGGCCGCGATCCAGGCCGCGCGGCCCCGGTCGTCCAGCCAAGCCTCGGCCTTGCGGGGCCAGGCAAGGAAACCGCCGCCGGCGGCGGCCGTCGAGGATAAGTTCATGCGAGCGTCTCCGGTTGGTATGTTAATCTCTTTCACATGACGAATATCGGATGCGGCAACGGTTCGATCAAGAGGTGATGTTAAAGATATTCACATTCTCTGCCGTCTTGCCCGCGGGGTTGAAGGGGCCAATACTGCGGGCATGGACATCACCCGCCTTCCGCTTGAACATGACGCCGCCGTCGCCGCCGAGATACGGGAGCGGTTCGCCGCCCTGCCGGAGCGGGAGCTGCTCGCGCGCGCCGCCAGCGCCAGCCCGTACCTGAAGGATCTGCTGCGTCGCGAAGGGGAATGGCTGCGCGGGGCGCTGCCCGATCCGGACGCGGCGCTGGCGGCCGAACTGGCGCGGGACGCCGATCTGGCCGCGCTGCCCGCAACGCTGCGCGAGATGAAGCGGCGCGTGGCCCTGCTGACCGCGCTTGCCGATCTGGGCGGCGCCTGGGAGCTGGCGCGGGTGACGGGCGCCCTCAGCGATCTGGCCGACCGTGCGGTGGATCTGTGCGTCCAGCGGCTGGTGGAGGCGGAGGTCCGGCGCGGCAAGCTGCCCTCGGCTGAGGCGGCGGGCGGGATGGTCGTGCTGGCCATGGGCAAGACCGGCGCGCGTGAGTTGAACTATTCCTCCGACATCGACCTGATCTGCCTGTTCGACGAAACCCGCCACGCGGATTGGCAGGAGGCGCGGACCGCCTTCATCCGCGTGACGCGGCGCATGACCTCCATCCTGTCGGACATGACGGATGGCTATGTGTTCCGGACGGACCTGCGCCTGCGGCCCGACGCGGCGGTGACGCCCGTCTGCCTCGCCATCGGGGCGGCCGAAAGCTACTACGAAAGCGAGGGGCGGACGTGGGAGCGGGCGGCCTTCATCAAGGCGCGCCCCTGCGCCGGCGATCTGGAGGCGGGGGAACGATTCCTGAAGGCGCTGACGCCCTTCGTGTGGCGCAAGCATCTGGATTTCGCGACGATCGAGGACACGCATGACATGCGCACCCGCATCCGCGACCACCGGGGGCTTCACGGCCCGCTGAAGGTCGAAGGGCACGACCTGAAGCTGGGTCAGGGCGGCATCCGCGACATCGAGTTCTTCACCCAGACCCGCCAGTTGATCGCCGGGGGGCGCGATCCGTCCCTGCGGTCGCGCACCACCGTGGGAGGTCTGGCGGCGCTGGCCGAAGCGGGCTGGATCGGGACAGAGACGGCTGAGGAACTGACGGATCTGTATCGCGCGCATCGCGAGGTGGAGCATCGTTTGCAGATGGTGGCGGATCAGCAGACCCACCGCATCCCGGGCGAGGTGGAAGCCTTCGCCCGCGTCGCCCATCTGGCCGGGCAGGAGCCGGACGCGTTCCGCGACACGATGCTGGACCGGCTGACCCGCACGGCGGAACGGACGGAAGCCTTCTTCACCCCCGGCGACGCGCCGGAGGAACCGGAGCTGAGCCCGCGTACCCGCGAGATCGTGGCCCGCTGGCAGGGGTATCCCGCCTTGCGATCCGCGCGGGCAAGGACGATCTTCCGGCGTCTGCGGCCGCAGCTTCTGGCCGAGCTGCAAAAGGCGCGCGATCCGGACGAGGCGCTTCTGTCGCTGGACGGTTTCCTGCGAGGCTTGCCGGCGGGGGTGCAGGTCTTTTCGTTGTTCGAGTCCAATCCGCAGCTGGTCGACCTGATCGTCGACATCGCCTCGGTCGCGCCCGACCTCGCCCGGTATCTGTCGCGCCATTCCAGTGTGCTGGACGCGGTGATCGGCGGGCATTTCTTCGAGCCGTGGCCCGATAGCGTCGCATTGCAGGCCGATCTGACGCTGCATCTGGCCCGCGCGGGCGATTACGAGGCGAAGCTGGACGCCGCGCGGCGCTGGATGAAGGAACGCCATTTCCGCATCGGCGTGCATCATCTGCGGGGGCTGGCGACGGCGGAACAGGTGGGGCGCGAATACGCCGATCTGGCGCGGGCCGTAATCAGGGCGCTGTGGCCTGTGGTGGTGGAGGAATTCGCTGCGCGACACGGCCCGCCGCCCGGACGCGGCGCGGTGGTTCTGGGCATGGGCAGCCTTGGTGCCGGGCGGATGCACGCGCGATCGGACATCGACCTGATCGTGATCTATGACAATAAAGGTGAGATGGAAAGTACGGGTGCCAAGCCATTGTCAGCGCAAGCTTATTATTCGCGCCTGACGCAGGCGCTGTTAACGGCGGTGACGGCGCAGACGACGGAAGGCGCGCTTTACGCCGTGGATATGCGCTTGCGTCCCTCGGGCCGTCAGGGGCCGTTGGCGACGTCGCTGGCCGCGTTCCGCACCTATCAGATGGAAGACGCCTGGACGTGGGAGCATCTGGCCCTGACCCGCGCTGATCCCTTGGTTGGGCCGGAGGACCTGATCGACGAGGTCGAGGCGTTGCGGCAGGAGGTGCTGGCGGTTCGCGGGGCGGATCCTCGGGTGTCCGCGGATGTGGCCGACATGCGGCGCCGCCTGGCCATGGCGAAGCCGCTCCGGTCGCCTTGGGATGCGCGGAACGGGGTCGGGCGGCTCATGGATCTGGAGTTGCTGGGCCAGTTCCTGACCCTGAGGCGAGGCGGCGCCGAGCGGCGTCTGCAGGCACAAGTGGCGGTCGAAGATCCTGCGCTGGAACGGGCCGACAGCCTTTTCTGGCGTCTTCAGGCCGCGTCACGGTTGCTGTCGCCGGACCCGCTGCATCCCGAGGCCTTGGGTGAAGGCGGGCGGGCGTTCCTGCAGCGCGAGATGGGGGGTGTCGAGGCCTTGGCCGAGGAGATCGAACGCCACGCCGAACAGGTGGGCGCGGCGTTTGACCGATGGCTCAGCGAAGGGCCGCCGCCTCCCGTGCAAGGGCGGTGATGCCGTCCCAGTCGCCGGCCAGCATGCGGTCCTTGGGCGCGACCCAGCTTCCGCCCACGCAAAGAACGTTGGACAAGCCAAGGTAATCCTTGGCGTTCTTCAGGGACACCCCGCCCGTCGGGCAGAAGGACACCTGCGGGATCGGGGCGCCGATGGCCTTGACCGCCGGGGCCCCGCCGGAGCTTTCGGCCGGGAAGAACTTCTGGACGGTATAGCCGCGCTCCAGAAGCGTCAGCACCTCGGTCGCCGTGGCCGCACCGGGCAGAAGCGCCAGACCTTCCTCCTCGCAGGCCGCGATGATGCGGTCGGTCGCACCGGGCGACACGCCAAAGGTGGCGCCGGCGGCCTTGGCGGCCTTCACGTCGGCAGGCGTCAGCAGGGTGCCGGCGCCAACGATGCCGCCTTCCACCTCCGCCATGGCGCGGATGACGTCGAGCGCCACGGGGGTGCGCAGCGTCACCTCCAGCGCCGGAAGGCCGCCTGCGACCAGCGCGCGGGCCAGCGGCGCGGCATGCGCCAGATCGTCGATCACAAGGACCGGGATGACCGGCGCGCGGCGGCAGATTTCGGCGGAGCGGGCGCTTTGTTCAGCTGGAGTCATGAGATCCTCATACGACGACGGCCGCGCCTTCGGTGGCGTTGCCCACATTTTGGCGGAAAGTCTCGAACAGTTCGCGGCCGATGCCGAAGCGATTGGCGGTCAGGTCGGCGATGACGGCCTCCCGGGTATCGAAGTCCGGCTCCAGCACGTCGATCCGGCCGGTGATGGCGTCCACGCGCATCCGGTCGCCGTCGCGCACGCGGGCCAGGGGGCCGCCCTGCGCCGCTTCGGGCGAGACGTGGATCGCGGCCGGCACCTTGCCCGACGCGCCCGACATCCGGCCATCGGTGACCAGCGCCACCTTCAGCCCGCGATCCTGCAGGACCGACAGCACCGGCGTCAGCGAGTGCAGTTCCGGCATCCCATTGGCGCGCGGGCCCTGGAAGCGGACGACGACGATCGTGTCCCCCGTGAACTCTCCGGCGCGGAAGGCGGCCTTCACCTCCTCCTGCTGCTGGAAAACGCGGACCTTGGCTTCGATCACGTGACGTTCGGGTGCCACGGCCGAGATCTTCATGACCCCGCGCCCGACATTGCCGGCCAGCTGCTTCAACCCGCCCGACTTCTGGAACGGGTCGGAAGCTGGGCGCAGGATCTTGTCATTGCTGCTTTCCACCGGGCCGTCGACCCATTTCAACTCGCCATCGACCAGCTTCGGTTCGTGCCGGTAGGGCTGCATCCCGTCGCCCATGACGGTCTTGGCGTCGTCATGCATCAGGCCCGCATCCAGAAGCTGCCCGATCATGTAGCCAAGGCCGCCGGCGGCATGGAAGTGGTTCACGTCGGCCAGGCCGTTCGGATAGACCTTCGCCATCAACGGCACGGCCGAGGAGATGTCCTCGAAATCCTCAAGATCCAGAAGCACACCCGAGGCGCGGGCCATCGCGGGCATGTGCAGGACGAGGTTCGTGGATCCGCCCGTCGCCATCAGGCCGACGATGCCGTTCACATAGGCGCGTTCGTCCAGAATCTCCGACACCGGGCAGTAGGCGTTGCCGAGGGCCGTGATCGCGGCGGCGCGTTCAACGGCCGCCGTGGTCAGCGCCTCGCGCAGGGGGGTGTAGGGGTTCACGAAGCTGGCGCCCGGCAGGTGCAGGCCCATGAACTCCATCAGCATCTGGTTGGAGTTTGCCGTGCCGTAGAAGGTGCAGGTGCCGGGGCCATGGTAGGAGGCCATCTCGGCCGCCATCAACTCGTTCCGGCCGATCTCTCCGGCGGCGAAGCGGTTGCGGACCTTCGATTTCTCGTCGTTCGGCAGGCCGGAGGTCATGGGACCGCCGGGCACGAAAACCGCCGGGATGAAGCCGAAGGTGGAGGCGGCGATCACCATGCCCGGCACGATCTTGTCGCAGATCCCCAGATACAGAGACGAATCGAACACATTGTGCGACATGGCAACACCGGCCGCCAAGGCAATGACATCACGGGAAAAAAGCGAAAGCTCCATCCCCGTCTGGCCTTGGGTCACGCCGTCGCACATGGCGGGCACGCCACCGGCCACCTGCGCGGTGGCACCGACGCGGCGGGCGGCCTCGCGGATATGTTCGGGATAGTGTTCGTAGACGCGGTGGGCCGACAGCATGTCGTTGTAGGCCGTCACGATGCCGATGTTCGGGGCGCGGCCTTCGACCAGCGCGGGCTTGTCATCCTCCATCGCGGCATAGGCATGGGCCTGGTTGCCGCAGGTCAGGTGCGCGCGGTGCGGGCCATCGCTGGCGGCGGCGGCCATGCGGGCCAGGTAATCGCCGCGCGTTTTCGCGGAACGCTCGCGGATACGGTCGGTCACGCGGGCTAGGGTGCTGTTCAGGGTCATGGGTCAACCACCTCTGGCTTGTCCGGCTAACATGGGACATCCGCCGGGGTTGTCCAAGGTGGTAGCGGTAACTTCGCCCAAAAGAAAGACCTTCCGCGAACAAGGGTTGCAGGACGTGCATGGCGGGGCTTCCCAATCATGCCATGCACAGATCCGGTCCATCCTCTACATGGAAAGACGAAGCCAAAGACAAGGACAGGTTCCCCATGACCTCGCAACAGCAAGAGATCATCCGCCAGGCCGAACGCGACCGCGCTGCCTTCCTGCGCGCGCAGGGCGATCGTTTCTTCACGGCCATTCGCGAATTCTTCGCCGCAAAAGGCGACGCGAAGGCCGCCTGAGGCCTTCCGTCACGGGCGGGAAAAGGATAGATCGCAGGCATGACCCAGCCCGATCATCCCACCCGCCCGACCGTCCGTCTTCGCCCCAAGGCCGAGGCCCGTGCCATTCGCCACGGCTTCCCCTGGGTCTATGCCGATGAACTGGTGACCGACCGCCGCACGCAGGCGCTGCCCGCCGGCGCCCTTGCGGTTCTGGAAGACGGCGAACGTCGCCCGCTGGGTCTGGTCACGGTCAACACCGCGTCGCGCATCATCGCGCGGATGCTGGACCGCGATCCCGAGGCGGTGATCGACGCGGACTGGTTCCGCGCCCGCCTGCGCCGCGCGCTGTCCCTGCGCGAACGGCTGTTCGCCGAACCCTTCTATCGCCTTGTTCATGCCGAGGCCGATGGCCTTCCGGGCATCATCATCGACCGTTTCGGCGACGCCGCCGTGATCCAGCCGAACGCCGCCTGGGCCGAGGCGCATATCGACGCGCTGGCCGAGGCGTTGGCCGATGTGACGGGCGTGACCCGCATCGTGAAGAACGGTTCCGGCCGCTCGCGCGGGTTGGAGGGGTTGGCCGAGGAGCTGGTGACGCTGCGCGGCGACATCGACGCGCCGATCCCGGTGTCGATGAATGGCGCAACCTACATGGCCGATCTTGTGGGCGGGCAGAAGACGGGCCTGTTCTTCGATCAGCGGCCGAACCATGCCTTCGCTGCGTCCTTGGCGCGGGATGCATCAGTGCTGGACGTGTTCACCCATGTGGGCGGCTTCGCCTTGGCCGCCCTGGCCGGTGGGGCGGCTTCGGCTTTGGCCGTCGACGCGTCGGCCACGGCGCTGGCTTTGGCGACCGAGGGTGCAAAGGCTGGCGGGGTGGCGGACCGGTTCGCCACGCGTCAGGGCGACGCCTTCGACGTTCTGGAAGCCTTGGGCCAAGAGGGCGCGACCTTCGATCTGGTGATCTGCGATCCTCCGGCCTTTGCCCCCTCGAAACCGGCGCTGGAAGCGGGCTTGCGCGCCTATGAGCGGATTGCCCGCCTGGCAGCGCCGCTGGTCGCGCCGGGCGGCTATCTTGTGCTTTGTTCCTGTTCGCATGCGGCCGATCTGGCCAGCTTCCGCAACGCAAGCGCGCGCGGCATCGGGCGGGGCGGGCGTCGCGGTCAGTTGATCCACACGGGCTTTGCCGGGGCGGATCACCCGATGCTGCCGCAGCTGGCCGAAAGCGGCTATCTCAAGGCGCTGTTCTTCCGGCTGGATGGATGAGGGCGGTCCTCGACACCTGCGTCATCTTCCCGCCGGTCCTGCGCGACGTTCTGCTGAGCGTTGCGGCCCGCGGCGTGTATCAGCCCCTGTGGTCCGAGCGTATTCTTGAGGAATGGGCGCGCGCCGCGCGGCGGCACGGGCAGGAGGAGGCGGTCCGTCAGACCGCCGCCGCCATGAACGCACAGTTCGTGGGGGCCATGGTCGGCCCTCGGCCGGGGCTGGAAGCGCGGCTGCATCTGCCCGATCCGGACGACATCCACGTTCTGGCCACCGCCATCGCGGGCAGCGCCGACATCATCATCACCGTGAACGCCAGCGACTTCCCCCAGCACGTCCTACGGGCCGAGGGGGTGGAGCGTCGCGACCCCGATGGCCTTTTGTGGGAGATGTGGTCGCATCACGCGGGCCCTGTCTCCGAGGCCGTGAGCCAGGTGCATCAGCGGGCCGAGGCCATGTCGGGCGGGCCTGTGTCGCGGAAGGCGCTGTTGAAGCGCGCCCGTCTGCCGCGTCTGGCCAAGGCGCTGGAGGGTTAGAAAGGTGGAGCCAGCGCCGCAACCTCGGCCAGCCGCTGGCGCACGTCCGCGTCGTTCTTGAAGCCGTAGCGTCCCCAGCCCAGGCTTTCACGGCGCAGCGCCTTGGCGGCCTTCGTGTCACCTTGCAGCCGCAGCGCTTCGGAGCGGATCATCAGGAGCGTGGACAGAAGGCCCGCGTTTTCGGCCTGCCGCGCCACGGGAATGGCCACATCCGTCAACAGCATCGCCGCCTCCAGCTGCCCCGAGGACAGCGCGAAGGCGGCCATCTGCATGTCCACGTGGGCGGCGTGCACGTCCTGATCGGGCAGGGTGCGATACACGCGGGCCGCCTGAAGGAAGCCTTCCAGCGCCGCCGCCACGTCGGTGTTGAGGCTGAGGCGCGCGATCGCGAACCAGCTGAACCCCATCCGCGCGTCGATCCATTGCCGGTCCGCGGCGATTCGCAGGGCGCGCTGCGCGGCCACCAGACGGGCGCGATCGGTGGCGTCGGGCCCGAAGGCCGTCTCGATCGCGCGGTTCCAGCTGCGGGGCGTGTCCGTGTTGCCAAGGGGGACCGAGAAATCACCCTTGGGGTTGTAGCGGCGCAGCAGCGTGGGCACCACGCGGGCCGCTTCCTCCCGCGTCATGCCGGTGTGCATTTCGGGCGCGTTGTAGATGCGCAGCATCAGCATGTCGAAGCCGGTCAGCACGCTGAGGAAGTTGTCGTCGTTAAAGATCGTGTCGGGGATCCGGTAGAGGTCGTTCAGGGGGCCGACGGACTGGGCCAGCTCCTCGTTCAGGCAATCGCGGATTTCCTGCGGGCTTTCGTCGGACGGGATGAAGATCGCGGCCTGACGACGTTCGGTCAGGCGCGACCAGTCCAGATCGCGGTTGCGCAGGTTCTTGCCGTAATCCTCGAACGAGCCGATGTTGGGCACGACGAAGCAGGCGGCGGTGGGCGCGATGCCGTGAAGCGCTTCGGTTGGCACGAACTCGATCACGACCTCGGCCGGGCCGGACACGCGGCGGATGTTCAGCTTCGCCTCGTTCCTCATCCGACTCAGCACGCGGTCGAGGTCGACCTGCGCCGTTGCCGGCACCTTTCCGCGAAAGCCTACGGTGATCGGGCCCTCGAAGCGGCTCATGACCGGAAGGGCGCTGCCGCTTTCCATCGCGAAGCTGAGGTCGAGGAAATCGCGGGCCATTTCGGCGTTGCTGCGCAGGGCCGGAAGGGGATCGGGCGTGCCGAACATCTTCATCGGCGGCAGCGGATCCGTCAGAGAAGGAATCGTGGGAAGCTCCCGCTCCACCTCTGATGGGGGCGTGGAGGCGCAGGCCGCCAGACACAGGCCCAGGAAAAATGGAAGAACTCGCATCAGGCGGCTTTCTGCAGGTCGTCGGGGCGGATCGCGCGCCATCGTGGGTCAGGATAGAGGTTTTGGCAGGAAGGCCAAGGGGCAGATGGTGCAATTTGCCGCTTGGCGGGATCCGATGCGGGCTGTCTTAAAAACGCCTTGAATCCGTGCGATATCGCCCAATGTTGCGGCTGGGTATCCGTGTTTATGGCATGTCCGCCGTTGAAACGGGTGACAAGGCGGACAGGGCCATGTATGCGAACGCGGGAAAGGGAGTGCCGGGCCACCACCTTCGCCTTACGAGGGCCCGGACTGCGGAAAGGCAGCCATGAGAGCAGAAATCTTTCTTACCGACGATTACCGTCCCGCCGACTCGGAACCCTTCATGAACGAGCGGCAACAGGAATACTTCCGCCGCAAGTTGTTGAACTGGAAGGCGGAACTTCTGGAGCTGAGCGCCACCACCATTGAAGGCCTTCAGGATTCGGGCCGAAACGTCCCCGACATCGCTGATCGCGCTTCGGAGGAAACCGACCGCGCGCTGGAGTTGCGGACCCGGGATCGCCAGCGCAAGCTGGTGGCCAAGATCGACGCGGCCCTGCGCCGGATCGAGAATGGCGAATACGGCTATTGCGAGATGACGGGGGAGCCGATCTCGCTTCGCCGTCTGGACGCGCGTCCCACCGCCACCATGACGTTGGAGGCGCAGGAACGCCACGAGCGGCGCGAAAAGGTGCATCGCGACGACTGAGATCGCATCGCGGTCACCACAGCGCCGGGCCTTCGGGTCCGGCGCTTGCCATTTCGGGGGATCGGCCATGAAGAGCATCACTATTCTGGGCGCCGGGGTAGCAGGCCTTGCCACGGCGCGCGCGTTGGCGCTGGAAGGGTGGCGGGTGACGGTGTTCGAACAGGCCGAGGCGCTGACCGATGTTGGGGCCGGGGTGCAGATCGGGCCGAACGGCGCGCGGGTGCTGCGGGCCTTGGATCTGGACGCGGATGCGGCGTCGATGCGCGGCAAGGCGGTGGAATTGCGGGACCGGCATGGGGCGCAGGTGTTGCGGATGGATCTGCAGGGCCGCGACTGGCATCTGTTCCACCGCGCCGACCTGATCAACCTGCTGGCGCGCGGGGCGCTGGAGGCGGGCGTCACCCTGCGGTTGGGCGAGGTGGGGGTGCCGGACGGCCTGACCATCGGCGCGGACGGGCTGCATTCGCGCAGCCGTGTCGCCCTGAACGGAGAGGTGCCCGCGACTTTCACCGGGCATGTCGCCTGGCGGGCCGTGATTCCCGACGAGGCGGGAGAGCCGGTGTCCGAGGTGCATATGGGGCCGGGGCGTCATCTGGTCAGCTATCCCCTGCGCGGCGGGGCCTTCCGCAACATCGTCGCGGTGGAGGAGCGGCGCGACTGGGTCGAGGAAAGCTGGACCGCGCGGGATGACAGCGACGCCCTGCAGCGCGCCTTTGCGGGGTTCGGCCCTCGCGTCCGTGGCTGGCTGGAGAAGGTGGAGCGGCCGTGGCTCTGGGGCCTGTTCCTGCATCCGGTGGCGCGGCGCTGGCACGGGGACGGGCTGATTCTGGCCGGGGACGCGGCGCATCCGACGCTGCCCTTCATGGCGCAGGGCGCGAACATGGCGCTGGAGGATGCGTGGATCCTGTCACGCTGCCTGATCGCGGGGGATCGCGGAGAGCAATATCAGGCGCTGCGGCAGGAGCGATGCCGGCGGATCGTCCAGACAGCGGCGGGCAATGCGCAGATCTATCATCTAGGAGGGGCGGCGGCGATACTGGCCCACGCCGCGATGCGCGTCGGGGGGCGGCTCGCGCCCGCCGCGCCGATGCGGCGGTTCGACTGGATCTACGGCTACGACGCCGTTCAGGCGTCGAGGTCGATCCAGACCGGCACGTGATCGGATGGCTTTTCGCCCGCCCGCACGTCGCGGTCGATGGCCACGTCCATCAGCAGGTCGGCCGCCTGGGGGGACAGCAGAAGGTGGTCGATGCGGATGCCGTTGTTGCGGGCCCAGGACTGCGCCTGATAATCCCAGAAGGAATAATGCCCCGGCCCCTGCACCCGGGCGCGGAAGGCGTCGGTCAGGCCAAGGTTCACGATGCGGCGGAAGGCGGTGCGGGTGGCGGGCAGGAACAGTGCATCCTCGGTCCAGGCAGCGGGCTTTGCCGCATCCTCGGCCTGCGGGATGACGTTGTAGTCGCCCGCGAAGAGGACAGGCTCCTCGGCCGCCAGAAGTTCGGCGACGCGCGCTTCCATCCGGGCCATCCAGGCCAGCTTGTAATCGTATTTCGGGCCGGGGGCGGGGTTGCCGTTGGGCAGGTACAGCCCGCAAACACGGATCGCGCGGTCGCCGATCACCGTCGCCTCGATCCAGCGGCTTTGTTCGTCGGTGTCGTCGCCGGGCAGACCGCGCACCACGTCTTCCAAAGGCAGACGGGACAGGATGGCCACGCCGTTGAAGCCCTTCTGGCCATGCGTCTCGACGCGGTAGCCCTTGTCCTCGATCAACTCGCGCGGGAACGTCTCGTCCGTGGACTTGATCTCCTGCAAAAGGACGACGTCGGGCTTCGCCTCGTCCAGCCAAGCCAGCAGCGCCTCGATCCGCGCCTTGACGCCGTTGATGTTGAACGTGGCGATCTTCATGGCGGCCCCCTTTTTCCGGACGTTCCTACGGGGCGGTGCCGCCCGATGCAATCACATCGAGAAGCTGATCCCGCACCCGCAGGAACTGGAGGCGTTCGGGTTTTGGATCACGAAGCGCGCGCCGATCAGTTCCTCAGTGAAGTCGATCACTGCGTTGGACAGGAAGGGCAGGGAGATGCTGTCCACCAGTACCTTCGCGCCATCCTTTTCGATCACCAGATCGTCGTCCGTGGGATCGTCCAGCTTGATGTCGTACTGAAAGCCCGAGCAGCCGCCACCTTCCACCGCCACGCGCAGCGCACGGGGTTCGCCCGTATCCTCGGCGATTTCGGCCAGGCGGGCGAAGGCGCGGTCCGTCACGCGGGGGGGAAGGTTCAGGTCCATCGGAAAATTCCGTGCAAAATCTGTTGTGCAACCCATATAGGATGCAGGAAAACGACGAACAAGAACAGGCGAAAACATGTTGGCCCCCTATGCCTGCCAGCCGTCCCAATCGCGTGGACGGCTGCATGGCGAAGACCTCTCCTCGTTCCGGTCCCCGTTCCAGCGGGACCGCGACCGGATCATCCACTCCTCGGCGTTCCGTCGGCTGAAGCACAAGACGCAGGTCTTTGTCGAACATGAGGGCGATTACTACCGCACGCGCCTGACCCATTCGATCGAGGTGGCGCAGGTCGCCCGCACGATTGCGGGGGTTCTGGGCCTGAACACCGATCTGGCCGAGGCGATCGCGCTGGCCCATGATCTGGGCCACACGCCCTTCGGTCACACCGGTGAGGACGCGTTGCAGCGCCTGATGGAGCCTTATGGCGGGTTCGATCACAACGCGCAGGCCATGCGTATCGTGACGAAGCTGGAACGGCATTACGCCGAGTTCGACGGCCTGAACCTGACCTGGGAAGCGCTGGAGGGCATCGCCAAGCACAATGGCCCGGTGACCGGCGATCTGCCCCACGCGCTGGCCGAGGCGAACGCGCAATGGGATCTGGAGCTGCACACCTTCGCCAGCGCCGAGGCGCAGGTCGCAGCCATTGCCGATGACGTGGCCTATTCCCACCACGACCTGCACGATGGCCTGCGGTCGGGCCTTTTCGACGAAAACGACCTGATGGAGCTGCCCGTGACGGCACCGGCCTTCGAGATGGTGGACAAGCTGTATCCGGGACTGGAGCCGATGCGTCGCCGGCACGAGGCGCTGCGCCGCGTCTTCGGGCGCATGGTGGAGGATGTCATCCACGTCGCGCAGGTGCGGCTGGAGGCGGCGAACCCTCGCTCGGTCGAGGAGATACGCTCGATGGAGCAGACGGTCATCCGTTTCTCCAAGCCGCTGTATCAGGAGCTGAAGGCCATCCGCAGCTTCCTCTTCACCCGCATGTATCGCGCGCCGTCCGTGATGAAGGAACGCGCGCGGGTGACGGAAGCGGTCGATGCGTTGTTCCGCACCTTCATGACCGATCCCGCGCTATTGCCGGACGAATGGCGCACGGGGCTGGGGGACGACGAAACGCAGCGGGCCCGTCATGTGGCCGATTACGTGGCCGGGATGACAGACCGTTTCGCCCTACAGGAATACGCGCGGCTTTGCTGACCGCCACGCCTTGATCCACAGAGCCACCAGAAGAAGCGAGGCGATGGCGTTCCAGGACGCCATCGACAGCCCCAGCATCGACCACGCGACCTGATCGCACATGACCAGATGGACGGGCGCGTCCGTGGACAGAAGATCCGCGCCCGACATGCCGGACAGCGCATTGCCCGAGCCTGTGCAGCTGCTGGGGCCTTCCCACCATTTCCGTTCCACCCCCGCGTGGAAGATGCCGACGGCGGCGCTGGCGGCCGGGGCCAGCGCGCCCAGGGCGATCAGCCAGCGCTTCGGCAAGACCCAGACGAGCGCCCCGATGACAAGGGCGACCACATGGGGATAGCGCTGGAACATGCACAAATGGCACGGGGCGAGGCCGCCGATGTATTCGAACGCCAACGCGCCCAGCAGCAGCGCCCCCGAACCGGCCGCCGCCAGCGTCGACCAGACTTTTTCCATGTGTCACCCTCGACCTTTTTCGGACGGAGCATACGGGTAAGACGCGCGGTGCAAAACCCAATCCCTTGTGATCGGTGACAGATTGACCCGGTGCTTGGAAGCGCGTAGATGAACACCCGTGCCCGAGTGGTGGAATGGTAGACGCAGGGGATTCAAAATCCTCCGCCGCAAGGCTTGCGAGTTCGAGTCTCGCCTCGGGCACCACCTTATGTCACTGGCGTTTTCGTAGGGGTGACATATCCTCGGTTGACGGATGAACCTTTTTCCTGCTGCTGGAACATTTTGGTCCAGATGACAGGCCTTGCCCTCCGAACAATGAAGCTGTTCCGGTTCTCATCAAACATTCCTGGGTGAGGGCGGCAGGTGTTTGGGGCGCCCTGACAACATCTACGGTTCCCCCCGATCAAGTGGCGGAACCTCGGGCGTCTGCATCGCCGCCGATGATCGCGTGACCCGCCCGCCGCGTGGTATGATAATGCGGCAGAACCTGTCTGTCTGGGCCCGGATATGACACCCGACATCATGATCGTGCACGACTTTTGCAGCTGTGTGCAACTTCATGAGAGGGCAGTCGATATTGGTGACGACGCCAGCAGCGTGATGACATCCGGATCAGAGCTGCCCGTCACCACGTGCCGGGGCGCGCGTTCACCAGCACCCTCAGTGGCTGGCGCCGGAGTTTGAGTGCTCTGCAAGTGTCTTTTCGGACGGAAACGGTGGTTCATCGAGTGGCGGCGGCAGGATGCAGCCTCGGTGCGGGCGAAAGACTGTTTGTCTAACCTGAGGTGACTGCGGCGGAGGGCGTTCATACACCGCTTCCGGGCGGTTGGGGCGCCGTAGTGGAGGCGGATAAGCCATCTGTGACGAACGTCTTGACTATCTTTGTATTAGCTGGTGCGGTCTTCACCTTGTCAGTCAAGGGGCCGGGAAAGCAGTGCAAGACAGTAAGCTGGATTTGAAGTCAGAGCTGCAGAAGGTCATCGCGGGCAGACGCCTGTCGCTGGTCGGCAATGCGGCTTCCCTGCTGCGTCAGCGTCTGGGTGAGGAGATCGACTCTGGCTGTGTCATCCGTCTCAACTCGGGCATACCGATCCACAAGCGTGCGCAAGGGCGTCGTACAGACATCCACTGTTTCAGTACCCGGTCAAGCTTGCAGTACAATCTTGGGCGCGCGACATGGCGCGTTCGCCTTCGCCGCAATCACTTCAACGACAAATTTTCCGTCTGGATGAGTCCTGATGATCGCGAGACGGCTGAGCCGGGGCAGGCATTCTATCCGATGCCTCTTTGCGATGAATTGACGGAACGTCTTGGGGCAACTCCTTCGGTGGGTGCCAAGACTCTCCACATGCTATCAGAGTTGACCGACGCCGAGATCCGTGTCTTCGGTTACGACTTCAAGACAACAACGACGTTCTATCGCACCAAAGAGAATCTGGGTCCGCACAATTGGCAGGGTGAACAGGATTTTGCCCTCTCCTTGGTGCGGGCCGGACGTATATCCTTGGCCGCGTAGATCCGACGTATATCGAGGAACAGCATGACAGTTTGGGCCGTCAGTGTGGCAAGCATGGGCACGCTGTCCCAGTGTTCAGCGGTGGCGAATTCCCTGCAGGAAGACTACAGGAAGAAGATCGTCGTTCCCCGACGGGGTCTGGCACGCCTTTTCCAGAAGCCTTTGTACAAGCGGAATGAGGTCGCACCCGATGTCATAGTGTCCTGCGGCTCGGCTTCTGAACCGCATGTCCTCAAGATGAAGGCGGCCTACAATGGCAGGCCCCTGGCGGTTCACCTTCAGCCGCCGAAAATTGACGGTTACGACATGGTTTTCGTGTCGCGGCATGACTGGCTGAAGGAATTCGATACACGTCCACATTTCCATCAAATGGTAGGCGTGCCCCACAGGTTTTCCTTCGAGGGCTGGAAGAAACTTCGAGGCCCGGCCCGTGCGCGATATGCTCCCAACGACGAGCGGATCGTCGTCGTGCTTGTTGGAGGGACGAACGGAGCCTACGCTTATGATCAGGCAAGCTTGATCGCCATCATCCATGCAATCACAGATCAGGTTCAGGCCGGCTGGAAGGCGCTGGTGTCCGTGTCACGGAGGACGGACCCGGAGACGCGGCAAGCCTTGAAGGCCCTCCACTCCGAGAAGACGATCGTTTGGGACGGCGACGGTGACAATCCTTACATGGATTATCTTGCCGCGGCCGACGCGTTCCTGATCGCGAAGGACTCCGTCACCATGCCCTGCGAAGCGCTTTCTACGGGGAAACCTGTCTACTCGCTCGGCTTGTCCAAGATTGCGGGGCGAAAGTTCGATAAGTTCGAGCGTTTTCACGATGACATGCAAAAGACGCTTGGGCTTACACGGCCCTATCTTGGCTCTCTGGATCCCTACGACTACACGCCCCCGTTTGAAACCAGGCGTATCGTGGACTTCATACGGCGGGAGAAATCTCGAGGCGCTGATCAAGATTGATCAGGGCGGTCAGTGAAATGCTATATGCGGGAATCGCCTGTCGAAAAGCCATTTGCTGACCTTGTACGATGCGATGGCAGACGGATGACGCCTGGCCTTCTTATACCCCACTCGGTGCCAAGGTTTCACAGGGCCGTGGTAATGATAGATGCCGGTCTTTTCATGCCTCGTCTCGTCGCTTGCTCCAAAGACCTGTTCGGTTCTGGCGCGTTGCACTGCCGCACGACCCCAGGAGTCGTTCCAAGCCGGGTTGAGATGCTTGATCTTCCCACGAAACACATGGTTGAGGTGATCTTGATCCAGGCTGCGGTAGCGGGCAGCCCGGTCGAAGTCGCCAAGCTTCTCATGCATCTCAGGGTTCGAGCGGATGGCGGCACAGTCCATCAGCAGAACACCCGCATTGACATAGTCGGCGGCAGCGTAAGGAGCCATGATCTCCTCTCTCTCGGTTTTGTGATCCCACGTGTGACCGTGAGCCAATTGGTCAAGGCGTTTCACAACCCCGAAATCCCTGACGCCCCCAACAAGATTCCCTTCCAGATCGATGTTGAAAAGGTCGCTCAGGTTGCGCTTCACCAAGGTGTCGCCATCGATATAGATAATCCGCCCTTGCACGAGGGACGGCAGAAGAAGTCTGGCCAGCGTCGTTTTGGAAAGATGACGCACCGTTTCAGGAACAGAGCCGAAATGGCTGTCGGTGAGCTGGTGAAAGTGGATGTCGATCTCCCCTTCGTTCGCGATCTCTCGGAGCAGGTCCGCAGCATCGCTGGTAAGATCCAGACTTAGAATGACAATCTGTTGCAGATCTGGGGTCGATTTGATAGCGGATACGAGTGACAGGGCGGTCGGACCGAAGAAGCCCATGTCCGTGCCAAAGGCGATTCTCGTTCCCGTGATATCTGCCACTTGTTGCCCTCGTGTTCGATGCTGCGACGATCATCCTGCACTCGCACAGAGACTAGCGCATCGGCTGTATGCAAGATGATTTCGGGATCGCCAACCTATAATCTCGCCAGGCTTCCTGACCGCATCAGCGACGTTGCAACAGGCAGTACCTGTTCGTCGCGACCACCGCCCGCCTTTTGCCTCGCATTTTCAAAGCTGCGGACCATCATGAAGATGGCGGATCGAGGTGTTCTGACACTGACGCAGCAGGGGTTCTGTCCGTGCCCTCCATGTGGACGCGCTTGATTAGCCATCCAAGGCTCGACGAAGTAGCCTTGAAGGACCTGTTGACACGAAGGTGGCTACGCTAGGAGGAAAGCGGCAAGTGGTCGCGCATTTGGTGCCGGATCACTGGCAAAGCAGGCCTCGCGGCCGCAAACGAACAAACGGACGGCCGGCGGCACAAGGGCGGTCATATCCCCTGTGCGGTTGGAACAGGCGAAAAACGTGGATGCGATGCCTCCAATGGGGGTTTTAACGCCTGCGGCAGGATGATCAGCCACTGCGCCGAGTGACATCTGGGAGGGGAGGATGCCTGCCACTAAGCAGGGGCAAGATGCCGCGCGTCAGGCTTTGACCTGACGTCGGCGTCGCCAAGGCTATTCCTCATCCTTTGTGTGCTTTTTGATGTTCTGAAGGGGCAGGTCGTCGGCTGTCTCGCTGTGACCATCGTCGCGGGTGTTGTATTTGCCCGACGGCTGCGGAGAAAGGACGGAATCGCCTCCTTCGTTGGCGACGCTGGCCGGCTGCTTCATGTTTTTCGGCGTCGGCTCATCCGGGAACCGGGTCTTCTGCGAGGCGGGGTCGTGTCGCTGCGCGCGCTGGTCGATGTCTTTGGACATGATCTTCTCCCTTTCCATCATAACGACCGTGAGGTTCGATTGTTTCCACGCGGTGAAGGCGTGGCCCCCAATGCGGGGCGTGACTGTAAGGGTGCAGGCGATGCCACCCGGGTCTGAATTGGCGTCCCAGGCCCAACCTGTTGTGGTTTCGAGCGGTTGGCTTGACTGGGCATCTGCATTGCATTGGCTGCTCGTACGATCCGCTGAAAGAGAAGCAACAGTCGTCGCCTAGAACGATGTCAGGTCCCACAAGCTTCGTTTGGGCGAGATCAGCGAAAGATCACAAGCGTGTTCGATCACTTCATCACCTCGTGGTCACGGTGGATGGGCGCTCGGGCAAAGCGAGACGAGATCCGTCATTGCCCGTCCAGACGCTCTAGACCACCTCGGTCAAGGCTCGCCGCACTGGGACCTGTTGCCGCCACCTCAGGCGTCTAACTTTCAACGTGAAAAAGGATACCGCATGCCGACTCAATCCGAAATCATGTCCGGCTGGGCTGCCAGCCTTCGTGCAACCGCTGCCGATATCGAGGCGCTTGTTGCCGGAAGCGCAGTGCAGACGCAGGCCGTCGCGGCCCAGCCCACGGCGGCCCAGCCCACTGGTCCCATATGGGGACTGACCGTACTTCCGAAGCTGACGATTCCGGCGGAGGTTGTCGTGCCGCCCGGTACGCAGGAAATCTTCATTCCGGTGTCGGTGGACCGCACCGACCGGCAGTCCTTCATGGCCTATATCGACCGGCTGGTGAACGTGAGCGGCGGTGGCATCAATGTCGGGGCGTCGGCCGATTATCGCGCCAACTTCGCCGGCATGGAGACGGTCTATCAGTGGTCTCCCTTCGATGATGGTTTGCA
This sequence comes from Falsirhodobacter sp. 1013, assembly GCF_051195255.1. Taxonomy (NCBI): domain Bacteria; kingdom Pseudomonadati; phylum Pseudomonadota; class Alphaproteobacteria; order Rhodobacterales; family Paracoccaceae; genus Falsirhodobacter; species Falsirhodobacter sp. 1013. The sequence goes on from NZ_JBNJLK010000005.1 coordinate 183,032, forward strand.
TTGGGTTCGCGTGGCTCCCAAGGCGAAGTATCCGGCCGGGCGGGCCTTCCAGGTGTCGATCCGCGTCAAGGGTCTGGGCGACAGCCAGAAGGGACGTGGCGTGACCGTTCGCTTTGTCGAAGGGGCTCCGGCTCAGCAGATCACCAAGCCGTTCCACCGCCCGCTGCGCCGTCTTGACCTGTCGGGCGCGAAGCGCAAGAACACGTTCGATCCGGCCACGCTGAAGTGGTCGTCCACAGGCAAGGACGCGCAGGGCAAAGGCGTGCTGATGTCGGCGCTCAGCCATGGCCGCACCCAGGACGGCAACGGGGAAACGGGGCTTTACGCGGACGAAACCATCACGGGCGCCGACAAGCCGATCAGCTATGATGCGACCGAGCGTGCGATCCGTCTGCACACCTGCGCCTTCGCGACGGACAAGCGGATCGAGCTGGATCACCGCATGTGGGCCTTCCAGGCCGTCGTGCTGCAGGGCCTGCACGTGGATGCCCTGTGCGGCACCGAAGGTGTCTGGCGCATGGAAGCGAAGATCCCGGTGCGCAAGTACAGCTGGCCGGCGTTCTGGCTGGTCAACCGCTCCCTGAAATCCACGGGCGAGGCCTACAGCCAGTGGCCGGGCGAGATCGACATCTTGGAGAAGTTCAACGGGATCTACGGGACGGACACCATCTCCACCAGCAGCTTTGCCCAGCATTACGGCAATCTCGGCTCCAACACGCGGGTGGGCACCTTCGGCAACGATTTCGAGGTGCAGCAATACGGCCTGAACAAGGCGTCGATGGACGAGGTCTATCACTCTTGGGCCTGCCACGTCCGGTATGACGCCAACGACACGACCAAGAGCGAGGTCACGTTCTTTGTCGACGATGTGGAGGTGGGGTGCCACGTCCTGCATTCGCGCCATCAGGACCTGTCCAAGAAGGTCGAGTTCTATCCGATCTTCAACGTCGCCGTGAAGACGCCCGCCAACTACACGGCGGAGCAGTACAACACGGACGAAGGGCGCAACCGGACGGGCGACATGCTGGTGCGCGACGTCGCCTACTACCCGACCGGCGCCAAGCTCGTCTGATCGGCAGGTGACGCGGTGAAGGCCGATCAGCGGCCTTGTCTTCCCACGGTTGCCACTTTGGCTGCGAAAGCGCCGACAACGCAGCCGTGGGATTCATCATGTCCGTTACCACGGGTTGGCTGGCCCATAGGCTCTCGTCCGAACAGGCTTCGTAGTTCGGCATGCAACCTTGGGTTGACAGGAATAAGATGTGGGGCATCATTAGAACATATACAGAACATCACGCCGAAGAATGTTGGTAAAGCGGACAGACTTCGGAGCGGTGCCCTTGGGATCACACGCGTGCTTCGTCCTCGGATCGGGAGGAATGTCGTGACGGCGCGGAAGCGCGTGAGATCCTTCGCCCTGAACCGCAAGTAGAAGACGGTGACCGAACATGCACACCATCCGGAATGAAATCCTGGCGCTGCCGCAGGAAGAACGCCTTTCCTATGCGCTGCACGTGATCGACACCTTGGTCGGCCAGTCCCTGGACGACATCGCATGGATTCGGCGACACTTCGGCATTTCGAAGAAGCAGTCCCAGATGATCCTGGCGCTGAACGCCGCCTTTCCGCGGACCTTGTCGAAAGAGCAGATCATGACCGCCATCCACGGCCCGGGATGGGAGCAGAATGAACGATCCGTGGCCGTGATGGCCAGCCACATTCGCGCCCGTCACCCGGGGCTGATCGAGACGTCCTGGGGGTTGGGCTATCGTCTGACCCGGAAGATAGATATCGGTCGCGACGTCACCGCCACGCGCGAGAATGCTGGTGAAAGCTGGTCCGCGCAGGACGATGACGATCTGCGGCGCATGTTCGAGAACGGGTCCGACGTGTCCATCATCGCCGACGAGATGGACCGCAGCGAGCGTTCCGTCAGCGACCGCTGGCGTCTTTTGAAGAAGCGGGCGGCCGTGCCGGCGCTGTCCGAGCCGGGTGCCGGCGGGAACGGCTGAGGGTCAGGCCTTCAAGTCTTGGGGGAAGGCCTCGATCAGCCCTTGTGCCATCGCATCGATCCGGGGCAGGTCGGGCGCTTGGCTGTCGGGATGGATCGGCTGGCCGGCCAGCTCCGGCACCTCCTGCAACTTGACCGAAAGCAGGGGCGCACGGCCGATGCTGGTGGCGTAGTCGTAGAACTTGAACTGCGCGCTGCGGTGAATGTCCGCACCCTCGATCCGGACGTTGGGGATGCCGTAAGCGTCGGCGATGATGATGCCGTGCAGCGACTGGGAGAAGATCTGCCGGCAGGACGCGATCTCGCGGATGACGGCCTTCGCGTCGTTCGTGCGCACGTCGATGATCTTGATGCGGTCGCCCCCTTGGCGCAGATGGGCCAGTGCCTCCTCGGTCACCTGCGAATGGTGAAGAAGGACGCCGACCTTGTCCTCCTGCTCCACCGGGCCGACAAGGCGGCGGGCCAGAAGACCGGGATCGCCGAAGGGCAGGGGCGTGTGGTTCAGGACGGCGGCCGTCACCGGGCCGCGCAGGGCGACCACGCGGGCGGCGTGGCACCAGTCGCCATCCATCGCTTCCATGCAGCCGGAACCCCAGATGACCGGCGGTGCCTGTCCTTCGGCCCGTTTGACGACGCCCTTTCGTGCATTCCACATGATGCTTCCGACGGCGAAGACCTGAGCGGTTTGCTCGGGCGCCCAGGTGACGGGGCGGCCTGACACGAGTTCGATCACATCGCGGGACAAGGCATCTCCGAAATTCGGGGCCTTGTTCCACCAGAAGGCGCGCAAAGGTTCGGTCATCATCTTCCCGATCGGTCTAGGTCATTCGGATCAGCGTCGCAGGTCCGACCTGCCGCTTCCGGAAAAGGTATAGGAACAGGGATTCTGGGTGTCCATCGCACGTGCCGGATTGATCAGCGGTAAACCGCCGGCGGGGGTACATAACCATTCGTTTTAATTGTAAATTTTCTGGAAATTTCGGGAGATTGGAGTGGTTCCGGAGGGGCTTTTGCGCTACAGGCCGAAAAGATTGTGTTGAGTACGCTGCGCGTTTACACCATATTAACTTCTGCGATGGAGCGGCCACGCATAGCCAACTTGTGTTGCCTGAGTTTCGAGTAGCGAGTGCTGTTGGATGCCCCCTCCACGCAGGCATGAAGGGTCGTCCCGTACCGGCCTAGTGCACAAAATCATCATTAGCCCCGCTTTCGAGCGGGGCTTTTTTTGGCCTGTGCCGAAGGAAATACAACCTAGGGATGCATTACGCAAGACCCTAAGCGCGCCTCTTGTCGTCGTTTTGACATGAATGGCGGGTAGTTTTTAAGCGTCGGGTGAAGGTGGGTTCATCTGGACGGCTCATCTCGCCGTTTAGTCTTGAAAGATGGGAATCGACGTCCGCAACCACCCGGTGTACGCGAGGCCTGAACGAACGTCGTGGCTGGGGATGTCTTGGGGGTGAGGACAGGGCGCGAATCGACGTCACGTCACACGTCCATCTTCATTTGAAAGCTGTCAGCAGGTCCGAACTCGCAGGAAGTGGCGCCGTGTGATTCGGTTCTGGGCTTTGGTGTGCATCCGCAGCGATCCATGACGCCGCACGTCCGAACTCGTGCATGAAGCTGCCACTAAGGTTCAGAAACCCGTTCGGATCATCTTGCTTTCACGATTCGTTCGCGGCACATGGCGCGAATGGCTCGCCGAAGAAAATCATATCGTCGCCCCGGTCCACAGGTATGGATGGCTGGGGTCCTGCTTGTCGTGGCGTTGTTCACGCTGGGCGACAACATTCCCTTTGCCCGGCGCCTGATACTGGATGTCGCGGGACAGGTCCTGATCTCCACTCCTGTCGGCAGCCTGCTGGGCGGGCGTCTCATGGGGGCGGGGGCCCGGGTGATCGACGGGGATACGCTTCAGGTGGGGAAGGACCGCGTCCGTCTGCATGGGATCGATGCGCCCGAATCCCGGCAGACCTGCTTTCGAGGGCGCCGGGCTTGGGCCTGCGGGGTTGAGGCGACGCGTGCCTTGGAACGTTTGATCGGCATTTCAGATCTGAAGTGCCAGAAGCGCGCCACCGACCGCTATGGCCGCACCGTCGCGGAATGTCAGGCCGGGGGCCAAAACATCAACGCCTGGATGGTGCGGAACGGCTGGGCGGTGGCTTATCGTCAGTACGGCGGTTCCCGTTATGTCGCGGACGAGGCGATCGCGAAGCGCCGCAAGGCGGGTATCTGGGTGGGACGGTTCGTCATGCCGTGGGATTGGCGCAAAGGAAAACGCTAAAGTTTGGAACATTCGGGTTTTGAAGATGTTGATGCGCCATTAAGGGGATCCGTCATGTCCAGCGTCCAGAGCACCGTCCGCAAAACACCACCACCTCGGCCGCCGAGGGGGGAGATGCCCGTATGGTCCCAGGCCGACAGCATCCCACCGAAGCATCAGGCGGAGTGAGCGTCATGAAAGCGTCCAGTTCCAGCATCAACCTGTCCCAGAGCCTTTATAACGCGCTGAGATCGAATTATCTGAACCGTCCGATCGTGATGAAGCCAGAAGGGATGACCAATGGTCTCCCCGACATCGCAGCCATCCCGCAGGGCAAGCCCGAGAAGGTGATCCAAAATGGGGAATGAACCGCGCAAGTCGAACGAGGATCGCTCCACCCCGCCGAGGCAGGAGAACGAGCAGGCGGAGCATGAAGGCTCTTCTCACGATCCTTCGGAGTTCGATGTGATGAACCCCGAGCGGACCAAGGGCAAACCGAACGACGACGTTCAGGAACAACTGTAAGCTGCCCATTGAAGGACCACTATCGGCCTGTCAGTTCGTCTGGCAGGCTGTTTTCATTTTTCAGGTTGGGTTCGCCGCCCGTCCGGCCGGGCGGCGTGACATCACACCCTTATGCGCCTGACCAACCTCTGCGACTTCGACTTCCATTGCCTTTTCGTCCGGCGGGATCCAGTCGGTAGGCTGGTCGATAAAACCTCGATCCGCCAGATCCTCCGCAAGGCTCGCCGAGTCAAGTTCACCATAGCTGCGGTCGTCGGGTTTCGATTTTCCGGGGCGGATCCAGTCGGCGCGGACATGGTCCAGCACCTCGGTCCCAACACCCATGCCCGTCATCTGGTTGACGATGTTCTTGTAGTCGGCCGCGCTGCGCCGCAGGATCACGCCGATCCTCTGCCGTTCTTCCGCGACGAACCCCGCCAGATGGAAGGCCGAGCCGTCTGCGCCGAGGATGTGCGTGGCCGCCTTGTACTGCGCCAGCTGGTCGGTGATGCTTTCCCGCTCCGGATGATAGATGCGGTAGCCTTCGCGGGCGAGGTTCTGTTCTACCGCCGTTTCACCGACAAAGCTGCCGGTCTTCTTCGGGAGGCCGGAACGGGACAGGTAGAGCTTTCGTTCACCCGCCGCCGGAACGTTCTGCCCGGCCCTGCGAACGAAGCTCCGGAACGGGGGCGTGCCCAGAGAGATCTCTCCCAACCCGAAGCCTTGGCCGGGCACCACCAGCGTTTCCACCTGCGTGGGTTCGGTCACGATGGTGATGGGGCAGGTGATCCCGAAGCGGGACAGCAGTTCCTGCTGATAGCCCGCCAGACGATAGAACACGGGGCGGCCCATGTCCTTCGGCACGAAGATCAGGGAATCGAAGCTGTTGTCCACGGCCCAAAGGCGCGACACGGATTCGGTCACGAAATGCCCGAAATGGTGGAACAGGATGCCTCCCCAGACGTGGCGGCCCGGCAGCGTCCGCGTCGGCTCCCGTAGCTCGCACGCGCCGCCGCGATACATGGTGCCATTGCGCCAAAGGGCGGCTTCCTGAACCGGCATCCCGTCTTTCAGAACCGTGCCCGAGATCGGCTCGATATTGACGCTACACAGCTCGAACGTGCTCGTCGCCCAGTCGGATTGGGTGGTTGGCGGGCGGATCGACGGTTGATGCATATTCATGGGAAAGCTCCAGCCGAGGTCATGAGGAAAGCGTAGCGTTAACTTATTGCCCGTCCAAGTTGTTTTATTCCTCCTGTGATTGCAGATTGTCACAGGGTGTGGATGTTCCGATGTCAGGGTCGTCGGAATGTGCCTGAACGAAATTGCAGCAGGGGATGCGGACATGCCAATTTACAGGATCTCGGGGAAGCTATGCCATTACGCTTCCATTCCCGGCTGCGCGGATCCCCAGTTCGAGGACCACCTTCGGGATCGGTTCGGGGTGCCAGCCTTTCTGAACCCGTCTTTCCGCAAAGGGGCAGCGCGGAGCTGGACGAACACGTCCCCCCAGCATGTTCTGGCGCGGGATCTGGACGCGCTGTTTCCCGCCGGTTTTCTTGACCATTCCTTTGCGGTGGTCCGAAATCCCGTCGCCCGGCTGGTCAGCACGTTCCACCGCCATCGCGATGGGGCGGGTACCATCGCCAAGGACCTGCAGATCGAGGATTGGGTGCAGGCGCTGGCGGGCTTTACCGATCACGACCATGAACGATACGACAACCACTTTCGCCCTCAGGTGGAGTTCCTGACCGAAGGCACTCGCGTCTTCCAGGCGGAGGAGGAGCTGGGTTTGTTGAAGCTTTGGCTGGACGAACTGGCGGGGCGGCCGGGGGAGGATCTGCCGGATGCACCGGCCGCATTCCCGTCTGTCGACGCCGCGACCCGAACCACGATCGAGGCGCTGTATCGTCGGGACATGGACCGACTGGGCTATGGCACCGACCCTGCGCGGCCGGTGGGCGTTTTCATGCACGTCTTCTACGAGGATGTTCTGGAAAAGCTTCTGCACCATGTGCGCCGCATCCCGCAGCCGTACCGCCTTTATATCTCCACCACGGCCAGCAACGATCTGGACAACATTGCCGCTTTGGCGCCGGAGGCCGAGGTGCGGGTGTTCCCGAACAAGGGGCGTGACATCTGGCCCAAGCTTTGGGGCTTTGCCGACAAATACGAACAGCACGACGTTGTTTTGCATGTGCACACCAAGAAATCGGTGCATAGCGGCTTGCTGAGGAACTGGCTGGACTCGATCCTGACCTCCTTGCTGGCCGATGGCGCCGGCATCGACGCGATCATAAACGAGTTACGGTCCGACCGGGCGGGCATCGTCAGTCCGGCGGTTCATCCGTCGCAACGCAAGCACTGCCGCTGGAAGAAGAACTTCGCCGAGGCGGAGAAGCTGGCCCGAAGGCTTGACCTCCAAATACGCGACGACAACGAGACCTTCGACTTCCCGGCCGGGAGCATGTTCTGGGCGCGGACAGATGTGCTGTCGCCGCTGGTGCGGTTGAAGCTGTCCCAGGACGACTTTCCGCCGGAGCAGGGGCAGACAGACGGGACCCCCGCGCATGCGATTGAACGTCTGTACGGGGTCTTGGCCACCAGCATGAACAAGGACATCAAATTCCTGCCGCAGCCTGCCTGACCCGTGGAGCAAGGGAAAGGCCCGGGCCGCCGCCCGGGCCTCACACCAACAAAACACTCGTTACCGCAGTGGAGATAAGTGGCAGCCGCTCTCTGTCCGCCCCGAATTCTGTGCACTGGTGATAAGGCCGATGTGCATCAGATCAGCGTCTTCAATCTTAGGGAGAGAGGCACTGATTCACGAGGTGGCAAGCTGGTCCAGATGATCCCCAAAGGTCCGGTTCAGCCGGGCGTCAGCCGGAACGTAAAGATAGTCCCGGCCACCGCGGGAGCGGTAATGCGATATGGCCATGTCCCGATCACCGACGAAACGATCGCCGACCAGATCGATCACGGCGCTGCTGATGGCTTCCAGCGCGTGATCCTCGAACCGGTAGGGGACGGCTTCCTCTGCCACACAGGCCTTGAAGTCGTTGAACCATGGGATTGGACGCTCCCTCATCCGCTTCATCAGCATTCGGAAGCCATAGGAATTCCATCCGCCGGGATTGGGCGCAGCCTGCCGCTTGTTGACCTGCCGGGTCAGTTCAACCCGGGCCAGGCTGGGTGTGACGTTCTTTTTCTTCAGGCCGATGGCTGGCATCTTCGCCGTGAAGTAGCGATCCGAAAAGGCGTCGAGTATGTCGCCGTCGGACGTACGGATCATGTCATAGGAGAAGACGTCGAGGGCATCCATGCCGAAGACCTCCTCAAGCGTCCTCAGTTGCATCAGCGGGTCGAAATAGGCCTGTCCGCTGATCTGGTTCGCCGGAAAGCCATCGGCCAGTTCGGCAAAGGTCGCGGAACGTCCCTGCTTGATCGTCTCGATCCAGAAGGAGTGCAGGGCGTCGGGGATGCGGCGCAGGAAATACGCCACTCGTATGTCGCTCCCGTGCAGGAGGTCGCGAAGCCGCCGGAACTGGTCGGCGTTGAAGAAGCTGAAATCCTCGCTGGACAGGATGACCATGTTTTCCGGAGCGGCCGCACAGGCCGCCAGGATCTTCGCGCGGTCGAACCTTCTCGTAGGCCAGCCCAGCAGATCATACGCCAGCCGATGATGCGCGTCGCCTGGACCGGGATACAGGACGCCATTGCGGGCGAGGTGTTCGCGATTTTCCTGCCAGAAGCGCTGCAGCGCCGTCGTGCCGGTCTTGTGCGGCCCGACATGGAGGAGAACCGTCTTACGTATCACCAGAACCCCGGGATGATCAGGACGGGAAACACCGTCCTGATCAATTGCCGCCGTGGCAGGAAGATTTGCAACCTTAAAGTGATTTATCCGGAATAAGAATCTACCACGCTCTCACGGCGTGAAGACAGCCCGCAGGCAACCTTCCGCCTTGTTCTTGAACAACTCGTACCCGCAAGGGGCTTCTTCCAGCGACATCCGATGCGTCACGAGGAAGGTCGGGTCCAGCTCTCCGCGTTGCGCATGGTCCAGCAGGCGCGGCAGGTAAGCCTGCCCATGCTGCTGGGCCGTCTTCAGCGTCATGCCCTTGTTCATGATGACGCCCATCGGAAATTTGTCGACCACGCCATAGACGCCCAGCACCGATAGGACACCGCCCTTGCGGCAGGCCACCGCGGCCTCTCGCAGGGCCACCGCACGGTCTGTGTGCATGTAAAGCTGCTGTTTCACTAGGTCGTGAGCGTATTGCAGGCCACGTCCATGCGCCTCCATCCCGACGGCGTCGATGCAGGCATCGGGACCGCGGCCATATGTCATTTCCTTCAACGCCTCCGGCACGCTGTCGACCGTGGTGTAGTCGAGGATCTCTGCCCCCACCACATCCCGCGCCAGACGAAGGCGTTCGGGGAAACGGTCAATGGCAATGACCCGGCCGGCGCCCATCAGGAAGGCAGACTTCGCCGCCATCAACCCGACGCCACCGCAACCCCAGACGGCCACCGTGTCGCCCGGCGTGATGTTGCAGAAATCGGCGCCCATGTATCCCGTCGGGGCGGCGTCGGACAGGAACAGCGCGGCCTCGTCACTGACGCCGTCGGGCACCTTGAAGCAGTCCACATCGGCATGGGGCACACGGATGTATTCCGCATGGCTGCCCGCATAGCCGCCAAAGGCATGGGTGTAGCCGTAGATGCCGGCCGTCGCATGGCCCAGAAGCGGCTCCTGCAGCTCCGGCTTCGGATGGGTGGTGTCGCACAGGGAATACAGGTCGTGCTGGCAATACCAACATTCCCCGCAGGAAATGAAGGACGGCACGACGACCCGGTCTCCCTTGGCGATGGTCTTCACGTCGCGGCCGACCTCCACCACCTCGCCCATGAATTCATGACCGATCACGTCGCCGGGGCGGGCCGACGGGATGTAGCCCGAGATGAAGTGCAGGTCCGACCCGCAGGTCGTGGTCTTTAGCACCTTCAGGATGACGTCGCGCGGGTTCAGGATCTTTGGATCCGGCACCGTTTCCACACGCAGGTCGTTGATGCCGTTCCAGCAGAGTGCTCGCATCAGGAATGTTCCTTCAAATCAGCGGCGATCGTCCCGCGCGGCGGGCTGGCCCTTGGTGGTGGGCACCTCGCCCGTCAAGGCAAGGCTTTTGAGGAAGTGCAGCGACTTCATGGCATAGGCCTTGGGCGTGGTCGGACCAAGGAAGGAGACCGCCGCGCGCCCCAGCATCCCGCCCGGAGGGTCGAAGCGGATATGCATCCGCACCGCGGTTCCGCGATCTGGCCCTACCTCCTGCAAATGGAAGGTGATGGAGGAGACGAAGCCACCCTCTTCGCTGCGCCACTGCACGCTGCGGTCATCGTCGCCCGTCAACCGCATCGTCCAAGGGGAGATGAGGCCGTGGGCGCGTGAAAGGGACCAGGATGTGGAGCCGTCCGGCCGAGGGGCGATGTCGGCATGGAAGCCCGCGATGGCGACAAGCGTTTCCGGCTTTGTCAGCAGATCGCGAAGGGTTTCGGCGGGCCGGTCCACAAGGATGACCTGTTCCACTTCAGGATCGTCCGCGGTCGGCCCGCCGGTCGCGCGACGCTGATTGCCGCGGGGGGAGGCGTCGGACGACAAAGCCTCTGCGCACAGGGCGTCCAAGGCCGTCAGGCCGGCCAGCCCCAGAAGCGTCGCGCCCCCGATGACCCTTGTGCCGGAGTCGGCGCGGGCGGTGGCCGCGCCGACCGTGGCCATGTCCGCCATGTCGCCGCCCAAGCGTCCCAACATCCAGGGCGCACGGTCCGCACCTTGGTTGGTCAGGATGCCGAAGCCACAGATCAGTTCCCGAACACCGTAAGCCTGCACCAGCCCTTCCTGTCCGTCCAGCGCCAGCGCATGTGTGAAGCGGCGGGGGGCCAGCAGTTCGGCCACGCCGAGACCTATGGAGAACCAGCCAAGGGCCGTAGAAATCGAATGAGCCTTGCGGGCGTCCAGCCGCGGACGGGCAAGGGCAAAGTTCGTGGGCTGTGTCGGCAGATGCATGTTAGATCCATCCGGAAGGCGCGGCCGCGGTGGGGGCGGTCGGAGGTGAGTTCAGGAGAGATTTGCGTGCCCGCCGGCCTGATGTTGCTGGCGGACAAGACGCAGCAGCTCATGACCGCTTTCCTGAAATTGCTAAGCTGCAACTGGATGGACAGGAGATTGTTCCGTGTGAGCTCAGTTCCCCCACGTGCCGCTGGGCGCCGAGGTTGCGTTACCCAAGGAAAAGCCATTCTGACCAAAGCCGAGGGCCGCGATCACAAGCAGGCAGCCAACCAGCGCCGCCACGCCGTAGATGGTCACGCGGCGACTTTCAGGTTCCTCGGGAACCGGGCAGGCTTGCAGGCGCGTTCCGTCCTGCTTTTCGGCGGTAGCCAGGATCTGGTCGATGTGGCGCTGCGTTTCGTGATCCACGAAGCCGTCATGACGCTTCGCCGCCGCCAGCAGCATGGCGAACTCGGCGAGCCCAACCGTGGTGCCGTCCGGAAGAACAACATTTTCCGACCGGGAGCGACTGAAAGCGAACGGGATCATCATCTCAGTCTCCCTTGTTGGATGGCCGAAAGCGACGTGGCGCGCGAGAATGACGTGTCATGGGCCGTGTTTTCGGAAAATTTGGCACAGACGACCTGCGTCAAGATAAAGGTAGTAGGATTATTCCTAAATCAACGGCGAGTCCGGAAAAAACCTGCGACACCGGCCGGGGCAGCCGGGAACCGATCCTATGGTGGCCCGACCTTCAGGCGTCCCCGACCAAGGTCTGCACCTTTCCGGTCCCGCCACATTCCGCACAGGTCTCATCATCGACCTGTCCGCTTCCGCCGCAAAGCCGGCAGATGTTTTCGCCCGACTGGGGGGTCGGGGCCGGCACCCGATCCGTATTTTCCTGGTCCTGCATCGCACGCTCCTTGCTGGCTGCTGTTGACCAACTGGCGATGATGGGGCGTGTTCCATTGGAAGATGGCACGGGCCATCTTCCGCAGACCAACTGCTCAGCGCTTGTGCATGCGAACGGGATCAGACCTTGGGGCGGGTGCCAGACGGACAGGTGACCTTTGCGGTGGTCCGCCCATCCTCGTTCTTGATGCCGTTCATCGCGACAGGGCATCCGGTTGCGTCGCGAATGGCCCGCAGATTGCCGACATAAACGGCCGAGTCTGGTTTGGAACCCTTTAGAAGAGAGTTGTTCATCACGGCCACATAGCCGTCTCCGGATCTTCGAACTGTATGCTCACGCCCCTCGACGCTGACAACTTGGCTGCCGGGCATGTAGCTGCTCGGCGTGCATGCCGTCGTAAACGCGAGGGCAATGAGTGCGGTGAGGGGTAGTCGGGCGGAGCGTGAAAAGGTTGTCATCGAAGGCTCGTTTCTTGAAGATGTTGGTGCATGGCCAGCTTATTCCCCGAAAAGTTGTCACGTCGGACGTCGCCGCATTGACGATTACACAACCTTGGGTTTAGTATAAGAACATAAGGTGAACAAAGGGGCTTGGTCCGGTGGACGACGCGGAGGAGATCAGGGCAACATTGGCCGCACTGGCGCGCGACCAGAAGCTTGAACTTCTGCTTGCGATCAGGTTTCACCTTCAGTCCGGAGGAACGCCTGCGCCATGTTCAGAAAGCGGCGCCGTTCGTCCGGAGCCATTCTAGCGATCGTGTCCGTCAACTCGCGGTCCAGTTCCTCGTCGCTGGGTTCCTCGAACAACGCACTCATGGGAAGGCCAAGGCCCTTGGTCGCGATCTTGTGGATCGTGTCCAGGCGGGGCGAATTGCTTTTTCCCTTGAGGATGTCATAGACGCCCGTCGGATTGATGCCGGCGCGGCGGGCCACTTCGGCCGGGTTCGTACCCAGTCGGCCGATGGCCGCTTCGATGTTCCGGGCCACGATCATGACGATGACATTGCGTTCCATGCGTAGGTAATATCCTAATCCTGACCCGTCCCGCTAGTAGGAAATTTCCTGTTGACGGTGATAGGAAATATCCTATCATCGAGTCATGGACCCTTGAACGTCTGCCAGCCTTCCAGGTCCATGCGCTGTGCCTTGCCTTGGTTTTGGCCGGGTCCGAACGCCCGCACCTTCCGGCAGACTCTTCGCCGGCGCATGACGCGATTCATGTGCCACGCATCGCGGCCCCGGCCCGCGGATCACCCGCGCCCTGCCGGATCCGCTGTCACATCTGCAACGCCGGCGTTCTGCCGGCCACGTAGGGCAGGAGACGACCATGACCGCTTATTCCTCCAATTCCCGCCTTTGGACCGATGTCGTGCCCGCAGGGCTGTCCGCCACGAATTGTGCTCCGCCGATGGACCGGCCCGGACTGGGCATCACCGAACGCGAGGCCATCTTCCTTCGCCACCACGGGCTCCCGGTAGAGCGCGCCGCGTTGAAGCCGACCAACTTCAGCGAGTGGATGCGCATCGTCATCTGCTTGGCTCGCCGAAACGACCCGTATCTGTTCGACGCGGGTGGGCGCATCCGGGACCATGAACGGTTCACGCAATGGGTGGTCGAAGCCTATCCGCCGAAGGAAACATCATGACGGAGGTGGTGATGACCCTTCTTCTTCTGACATTTACCGCTTCGGGAACCAAGGGCCTTGCCCGATCCCTAGCCGGCTCCGGGCGGAAGAGGTGACGATGCCGTTCCGTATGGTTCACATCGTTGGACTTGCGGTTCTTGTCGTCACGGCCCTCTGCCTGATCCGCTGGGGATGACGCTGCGATGGATGGCGGGCTGGACCGCCATCACGGATCCACGACAAAAACAGGAGGCCGACATGGCTGGTGTCGACACCTTCCAAGCCATTCCATTCCACATCTTCAAGACACGAGGTGCTTCGTCTCGAACCGGCTTTTTCCATCCTGCTGAACCTCGAGTCGAACGGAGGATCGCAAGATGCGTGCTCGGCTGAACACGCTGCAATCGCTTCTGCGCAGAAGCGTCGGGTTCCTGGCCATGATGGACCGCGAAGGGCGTGGCGTCGAATACCACATGACAAAAGTGCTGTTCTTCATGGGGCTGATACTTCTGATGCCGGAGGACACCCTGAGTCTGCAGACTTACAAGGAGATTGCGAAATACGGATTTTCAGAAATGGTCTTCGCAGTCTTCCTGATCGGATGCGCGCTGATCCGGTTTGCCGCCCTCTATGTCGACGGCTACCTCGTCCGGACGCCGCGATGGAGGGCCAGCACATCCTTCTGTTCGTGCATGCTGTTCGGGATGCTCTCGTACAACGTGTGGTTCGATTACTGGGCGGGGATGTCGCTGGGACCGGGGTTCCTTCTCGCAATCTTTCCGTCCTTCATCGTCGCCGAATTTCGCGCGGCGTCTCGCCTGCGGTGGGAGCGCATTCATCATGCTGCCCGTTGAGGCTCTGACCGAACAATCCCTGCGAGACTATGGCCTTATGGGAACGCTGGCGATCCTCGGCCTTATCTTTGCCATCGTCTACCTTTGGAAACGCCCGCCGCCCGCGCCGCAAGCCTCCCCGATCGAGGCCCTCAAGGACACGACCAAGCTCATTCCCTTCGTTCTTGAGGAAGCCCGGGAAGGCAATCGCCTGGTCCGCGAGATGCTGAACCGACAGGATCATGCACGATTCCGGCTGGAGCGCCTGGAGCACGAGATCGGCATCGTGAAAGACCGGATGCCCCGCTGAGTGCAATCCGGAGAGCGGAGCCGCCAGAATCCGGGCCAAGGCCCGGATTCCGTACTCGCAACCATATCACTCGTTAAGGTTGCGTTGTACCGGAGGATCGGGCGGCTGTGCAGGGACAGGTGAGTGCACGAGCGCGCAAGTGACTGTGCGGGTAAAAGCAGAAGCTACTTTTCCAATGTCACACAGGGCACAGCGGCCTTGGGACGAATAACGCTACCGACAACGGGAGGATGGAGCGGGTGAAGGGAATCGAACCCTCGTCGTAAGCTTGGGAAGCGTCGGGCTAATCTAGTTTATTCCTTAT
>NZ_JBNJLK010000006.1:0-177419 GCF_051195255.1 Falsirhodobacter sp. 1013
TGTCGATCCGCCGCTTCCTGCGCCCCGTCGCCTTCCAGAACATGCCGGCCGCGCTGCTGGAGCGTGATCTGGCCTGACCCCGTTGCGGCCGCCCCCATGCGGGGCGGCCCTTCCCCTGACAGCCCTGTGATGGTCCATATGGCCATCGGCGATGGCCGCCCCCCTTCTTCGGACTAGTTTCCCCCCAGAAGCATCCGGAGACTTTCATGCCCAAACTGTTCACCCCGATCCATGTCGGCACCCAGACGCTGGAAAACCGCATCGTCATCGCGCCGATGTGCCAGTATTCCGCCGAAGACGGTTGCACCACGGCTTGGCACGACGTGCATCTGGGCAACCTCGCCTTGTCCGGCGCCGGCCTTTTGACGATCGAGGCGACGGCCGTCGTGCCGGAAGGTCGCATCACCTATGGCGATGTGGGCCTTTGGGACGACAAGACCGAAGCTGCACTGGCCCGCACACTCGCCACCGTCCGCGCCGTGTCCGACATGCCGATCGCGATCCAACTGGCCCATGCCGGGCGCAAGGCCTCCTGCGCGAAGCCGTGGGATGGCGGCGCGCAGATCGCCCCCGATGCGCCGAACGGCTGGCAGACCGAGGCCCCGTCGGCCATCGCCTTCGAAGATCATGAATCGGCCCCCGTCGCCTTGGACGAGGCTGGGCTGACCCGCCTGAAGAACGCCTTCGCCGACGCCGCCCGCCGCGCCGTGCGCCTTGGCATCGACGCGATCCAGGTTCACGCGGCCCACGGCTACCTGCTGCACAGCTTCCTGTCGCCCTTGTCCAACCGGCGCGAGGATGCCTATGGCGGATCGCTTGCCAACCGCATGCGCTTCCCGCTTGAGGTGTTCGAGGCAATCAAGGCCGCCGTGCCCGCAGGCTATCCCGTGACCGTGCGCGTGTCCGGAACGGACTGGGTCGAAGGCGGCTGGGATGTCGAAGGCACGATCGCCTTCGCGAAGGAGCTGGAAGCGCGGGGCTGCGCCGCGATCCACGTCTCCTCGGGCGGGCTGCATCCGGATCAGAAGATCCCCGTCGGGCCCAGCTATCAGGTGCCGCTGTCGCGGGCGGTGAAGCAGGCCGTGTCCATGCCCGTCGTCGCGGTGGGCCTGATCACTGAACCCGAACATGCCGAGGCGGTTCTGGCCACCGGCGACGCCGACATGATCGGCATCGCGCGCGGCATCCTGTACGACCCGCGCTGGCCGTGGCATGCGGCGGCTCAGCTTGGGGCGCAGCTGAAACCGGCACGCCAATACCTGCGCTGCCAGCCCCACACGCTGAAGAACCTGTTCATCTGATCAGGCCCTTGGCGTCCCGCCCGCGCGGGACGCTTTCGGACCGGCAATCGAAAAAACCTGCGCCAGCAGGATCGCAAGCGCCGCCACCAGAAGTCCGCCCTGCGCCACGAAGGCCAGGTTCTGCGAGGTCAGGCCGGCGATGATGACCTCCCCCAGACCCCTTGCCGCCACGACGGACCCGATGGTCGCGGTGGACAGCGAAATCACGCTGGCCGTGCGCACGCCGTCCAGGATCAGCGGCAGGGCCAGCGGCAGTTCCACCTGCCACAAACGCTGGCGCGGCGTCATGCCCATGCCGCGCGCCGCCTCCACCACCGAAGGGGGCAGGCCCTGAAAGGCCGCGACCGTGTTTTCGAACACCGGCAGCAAGCCATAGAGGAACAGCGCCAGCAGGGTCGGCCATGTGCCGAAGCCCAGCACCGGCACCGTCAGCGCCAGCACCGCCACCGGCGGAAAGGTTTGCCCGAACCCGGTCAGGCTGCGCGACAGGGGCAGGAATGCGGCACCGGACGGGCGCTGGACAAAGACACCTAGGGCCACCGCCATCAGCGTTGCCGGCACCATCGCCCCCGCCACCAGCCCCAGATGCGCCAGCGTCAGGGACAGCAGGTTCGCACGGTCATAGATGACGGGGGCCCCGACCGGCGCCAGCGGCGCCAGAAGCGGGGCGAACAGCATCGGCCGGATCAGGAAGGCAAGAACGAGGACCAGCAGAACGGCCACAGGCCAGCGTTTCATGGGTGGCCGGCGCGCAGCAGGGCCGAACGGGTGACGCGGCCGCCACCTTCCACCGGCAGCGCCTCCACGCCGTGCCAGATCAGGGCGTTCAGCGCCTCGGCTGCGGTGGCGTCGGCAGGCAGGGCGAGGCCGTCCGCCGCCCCGCCTTCTGCCAGACTTTCGACCGAGGTGAGGGAAAGGTAGCGGAACGCCCGCTCCCCCTCCCCGACCAGCGCGCGCACGAAATCGGTGGCGGGACGGGCGAGGATCTCGGCCGGCGGGGCGAACTGCTCCACCCGCCCCGCGCGCATGACGGCGATGCGGTCGGACAAGGCGATCGCTTCCGAGATGTCATGCGTGACCAGCAGGATCGTCGTGCCCAGCGTGCGCTGGATGGCCCGCAGATCGGCCTGCGCCTTGCCCCGCAGGACGGGGTCCAAGGCACCGAAAGGTTCATCCATCAGCAGCAGGTCCGGTTCGGCGGCCAGCGCCCGGGCAACGCCCACCCGCTGCATCTGCCCACCCGACAATTGATGGGGAAAGCGTGGTCCAATGGTGGCGGGGTCGAGGGAGAGGAGGGTCATCAACTCCTCCACCCGCGCCTCCACCCGCGCCTTGGGCCAGCCCAGCAGACGGGGCACGGTGGCGATGTTGCGTGCCACGGTCCAATGCGGGAACAGCCCATGGTTCTGGATGACATAGCCGATGCGGCGACGCAGCTCGAACGCCGGGATGGCGCGGTTGTCCTGCCCGTCGATGGTGACATGGCCCGACGTCGGCTCGATCAGGCGGTTCACAAGCCGCAGCAGCGTGGACTTGCCGGAACCGGATGTGCCCACGATGGCAACGACGCTGCCTTTCTCCACGCTCAGACTGACATCGTCGACGGCTTTCGTGGCACCGTAATGCTTGGACAGGTTGTTCAGGCCGATCATGGGCGCACCCCCGGAAGAAGGTCGATCAGCGCGTCGAACACCACTTGCGCGGCGAAGGCCAGCGCCACCGTGGGCAACGCGCCCAAAAGGATGAGGTCGGGCGCCGTCTGGCCCAATCCTTGGAACACGAAGGTCCCGAAGCCGCCCGCCCCGATCAGGGCCCCGATGGTCGCAAGCCCGATGTTCTGCACCAGCACGATCCGCGCGCCCGTCAAGATCACCGGCAGCGCCAGAGGAAGGTCCACGCGGGTCAGCCGCTGGCGCGGGTCGAGCCCCATGCCGCGCGCCGCCTCCGACACACTGGCGGGGACGCCGCGCAAGCCCGCCACCGTGTTCGTGACCATCGGCAGCAGCGCATACAGGAACAGCGCGACGAAGGCTGGCGCCATGCCGATCCCGCTGACGCCCATCGCCCGGGCCAGCGGGACGTAGGCGGCCAGCCAGCCCAGCGGCAGAATCAGAAGCCCGAACAGCGCGATGGACGGCACGGTCTGGATCGCCGTCAACGCCCCCATCACCGCGCCGTGCAGCCGGTCGCGCCGCTGGATCAGGATGCCCAGGGGAACGCCCACCAACACCGCCGCGGCGAAGGACCCGAGGGCCAGCGCCAGATGACGTTGCGCTTCGCCCCAGAACGTCACGCGGCGGGCGCCGTATTCCTGCAGGATCGATACGTTGTCCCAGCCCTGCAACAGCAGCCCCAGCACGACAAGGCTTCCGGCCAGCCAGGCCAGCCGCGCCGCCGGCCCCGGTTGCCGCCGCGCCAGGCCGTCCGCCAGCAGCAAAGCCAGCGCCACCGCCCCCAGCCAGAAGCCCGCCCCCGGGGATACCCTTGCATACTCCGAACCGCCGGACGCCAGACGTGCGGCCACATACCCCAAAAGGGCCAACCATGCCGCCAAAGCCGGCGCCGCCAGAAGACGGCCCCGAGCCACCGTCAGAACGGCGCAGAGGCAAATGCCAAGCGTCGCCGGCCAGCCCAAGGCCTGCCAAAGCCAGACAGGTTCGGCCGCCGCGATCCGGTTTGCCCGCAGCCCCGCAAACGGCAGGGCCAGTCCCGCGGCCAAGGGCACGGACAGGACAAGGGCAAGCCGGTTCGGGATCAAAGGAAGCCGCCCTCCGACAGGAACTGCTTGGCCACATCCGCCGCCGGAACGCCTTCGACCTGCACCTTGCCGTTCAGCGTCTGCAGCACCTCCAGCGTCAGGGCCTCGAAGACGGGGGCCAGCGCGTCCTCGATCTGCGGATACTCCTCCAGCACCTCGGCCCGGATGACGGGCGCGGGTTGATAGACCGGCTGGACCGCCTTGTCATCCGCCAGCACGCGCAAACCCGCGAAGGGAATGGCACCATCCGTGCCATAGACCATGGCCGCGTTCACGCCGCTGGTGCCGTTGGCCGCCGCCTGGATCGTCGCCGCCGTGTCGCCGCCCGACAGGACCACCAGCTGATCGGCCGAAAGCTGGAACCCGTAGGTCGTCTGGAACGACGGCAGCGCGGGGGCGGAGTTCACGAATTCCGACGACGCCGCCAGCTTCACCTCGCCCCCGTCTTTCACCCATGCCCCAAAATCGCTGAGGGTGCCGACCTTTGCCTCGTCCGCCACATCGTCCCGCAAGGCGATGCCCCAGGTGTTGTTGGCGGGCGCGGGGGCCAGCCAGACCACCTTGTTGGCGTCCAGATCCAAGTCATGGGCCGTTTGCCACGCGTCCTTCGCGTCCTTCCAGACCGAATCGTCGGCGCGGTTGAAGAAGAAGGCCGCGTTGCCCGTGTATTCCGGGTAAAGGTCGATCTCACCCCCCAGCAGGGCCTGACGAACGATGGGTGTGCCGCCCAGTTGCAAGCGGCTTTCCACCGGGATGTCATTGGCCTGCAGCACCTGAAGGATGATGTTGCCAAGAACCCCGCCTTCAGTGTCGATCTTCGACGACACCACGACTTGGGCCTGCGCGGCCCCCGTCCCCAGAAGAAGTGCCAGCGCGGCGGATTTCAAAACGGACATGCGGGCCCCTTCCCCAGACGATTTCCCGGAAGGATAAGCCGCCGACGTTTCGAAACCAGTGCCGCGCCGTAATTTCGAAACGGGTTCCCGCCCTACCCGGCCACCATGTCGTCCCAGGAGACGCGGTTGCGCCCGTCGCGCTTCGACCGGTAAAGCGCCAGGTCCGCCCGCGCGATCGCCTCCTCCAGCCGCTCCCCCCCGCGCAGGGAGGTCAGGCCGAAGCTGGCCGTGATCTGCTGGCCGCCCCCCAGATCCTGAAGCGAGGCGGGAACGGAACGACGCATGCGTTCGACCCGCGCCAGACCTTCGGCGGGTTCCGTGCCGGGCAGGACGAAGATGAACTCCTCCCCCCCGGTGCGCGCCGCCAGTTCCTGACCGCCAAGCGCCGAGGAAATCTGCCGCGCGAAGCGGCGCAGGACGGCATCCCCCGCCGCGTGGCCCAGCGTGTCGTTCACCGCCTTGAAATGATCCAGATCCGCCACCACGACCACGAACGGTTCCGGCAGCGGGCGGGTGGCCTTCATTTCAGCAATGCGCTGTTCGAAGCCGCGCCGGTTCAGAAGCCCGGTCAGCGGGTCCGTCCAAGCCTGCATCCGCAACTCCCCCGCAAGGTCGGACGCGGTGATCAGCAGGGTCAGGATGCCGAAGGACACGGCAACCACCGGCCCGCCCACCGCAACTGTCAGCGGAAAGAGAGAGGCGGCCTCCCGACCCGTGTTGCCGATCGTCGCCGCCAACATCGCCACGGCCGCCACGTAAAGCATGGCCAGCACGAACATGATCTGGCCAAGGCGGATCGTCTTTCGTGCCCCCTTCAGGGCCGACAGCGCGATCACCAGAAGCGTCATGTCGCAGAAAGCTGTCAGCAGCCGGTAGGCCGTGATCCATCCATCCCCCTGCCGCGACCACAGGATGACCAGCAAAAGCAGGCCGAAGCCCGACACCTCGAATATCAGGCGCGTGTTGCGCCTTGCACGCCGGCAAAAGCCCCAGGCCAGAAGGCTGACGCTGAGGATGGACGTGCAGCAGGACAGAAGCAGAAGATCCTCCGCCCCTCCCGGCACCAGGCCGGCGGAAAAGCGCAGGCCGTTGGTCATGGCCGCCAATGCGAAGGCGGCGGCCCATGCAAGCGCATGGCCGCCAAGCCGGAAGTCGCGCCATGCCGTCAGCAGGCCGGTGGCCAGCAGCAGGCAGATCACGACGATCGAGGACATGAGGGCGGCATTGATCAACATATGCCGTCTTATAGACTGGTCCTCTTAATGAAACGTAGCGTTTTCGCTCAGTTTCCTTCGGCGTTCGCGCCGATGAACCAGGCATCCTTGTCCACGATCCGGCTCGCCTCGGTGAAGAGGTCGGACGTGTCCTGATCGCCCGCCTCGTCGGTGGTGTCGATCGCTTCGCGCAGCGCGGCGGCCACGATCTTGTAGCGGTCCGTCAGTTCGCGGACATGGTCCTTTACCAGCAGGATGTCGGTGGGATAGCGCGGCAGCGTCGTCTCGTTCGCGACCACCTGCGACAGGCCGACCGGCACGCCGCCCAGAACCACGGCGCGTTCGGCCATGTTGTCCAGAATCACCTGCAGGTTGGCGTAGGTTTCATCCAGCAGCTTGTGGACGCCGATGAAGTTCGTGCCCTGCATGTTCCAGTGGGCCTGCTTCACGATCAGCGACAGGTCGATCACGAGGCTCAGGTTGCGGTTCAGGACCGCGACGGAGGTCTTGGCCGCATCATCGGTCAGTCCGCTGGCAAAACGTTGGCGCATCTTTCTCTCCTTCGTTCGGATGGTCGGGGGCCTAACGCGCAAGGTCGCCGTTCGGTTGCCATGCCATCGTGAAACCGCGCGACGGTGGGACAATTTAGCGCTTGCCGCCCCACGGACTTCCTTGCGACAAGACGGCATGCGTGTGCTTGCGCCCCTTCGTGCCGTGGGTCTGGTTCTGCTGGCCCTGACCGCCGTCGCCTTCGCGACCGGCACGGCCCTGCGTGCCGCCCCGTCCCTGTCGGAACTGCGGCTGGACGCGTATCAGCTGGCCGGCGGCGCGCTGGTGGACCTGTGCAACGATCAGGGGCCGGACCATGCCCACATGGCCAGTTGCGCGCTGTGCCATCTTGTGGCCGGCAGCGACCTGCCCGACACGGACCTTGCCCTGATCGAGATCGAGCGGCGCTATGTCACCGCGCAGCTGCTGCCACAGGTGCGCCGGGCCGAAGCGCGCGCCCGTGATCCCGCCATCCCGCCGCGCGGCCCCCCACTCTCTGTTAAAACGCCTTTCGTCCGTTTCAACCGCGCCTGAACGGCGCCCCTCCGGCCATCGGCCGCGATCCAGAGAGTTGGCAATGACATTTCTAAAATCCATGGCCCTCGCCATGGCCGTTCTGGGCGCGCAAGCGGCCCAGGCGGGGGTCACCCTGACGGACCTTGACGGGCGTCAGGTGGTGCTGGACCACCCGCCCGAACGCATCGCCCTCGGCTTCTATTTCGAGGATTACCTGGCGGTGGCGGGCCCGGAAGGTGCGGACCGCCTTGTGGCCCTGTCGCGCGCGCCCTGGGCCGACTGGCGGCCCGGCCAGTGGAAGGCCTACGCCGCCCGCTATCCGCAGTTGAACAGCCTGCCCGACATCGGCCACGCCGACGACAACACCCTGTCGGCCGAGGCGATCATCGCCACGCGTCCCGACGTCGCGATCCTGTCCACTTGGCAAACCTCCGCCCTTGGGGAACCGGGCCTGCGCCAGCTGGACGCCGCGGGCGTGAAGGTCGTGGCGCTGGATTACAACGCGCAGACGGTGGAACGGCACGTCCTGTCGACGCAGGTTCTGGGCGCCGTTCTGGGCCAGCCAGAGCGGGCGCAGCGTCTGGCCGATCTTTACCGCGCCAAGATCGACGACACACTGGCCCGGATCGCCATGGCCGGCCCCTCCCACCTCAAGATCTATGTGGAACTGGCGCAAAGCGGGCCGAGGGAGGTCGGCAACAGCTATGGCAAGGGGATGTGGGCCGGGGTCATCGACCTTGTGGGCGGGCAGAACATTGCGGCGGGGCAGATCGGCAACTGGGGACCGTTGTCGCCCGAATACGTCATCGCACAGCAGCCAGACGTCATCCTTCTGGCCGGATCGGAATGGATCAACCGACCCGCGTCCGTCCCGATGGGGTTCGGTGCGACGGACACCGTGGCGCAGACGCGCCTTCAGGCCTATGCCGCACGAGCGGGCTGGGCGGACCTTCCCGCGGTGGAAACCAGGCAGGTTTACGGCATCTATCACGGCGGCATCCGCACGCTGTCGGACTTCGTGTATGTCCGCAGCGTGGCAAAGGCCCTTTATCCCGACGCCTTCGCCGATGTCGATCCGGTGCAGGAGCTTCAGGACTTCTACGCCGACTGGCTGCCCGTGGCGCCGGACGGTTTGTTCGTGACGCGCCTGAAATGACCGATGCCATCGTCTCCTGGCGGCGCCGGTCGACACGGCGCGCGGCGGCCCTCGGTGCGGCGCTTGCGGCGCTGGTGGTCCTGATGCTGCTGGACCTTGCCACCGGCCCGTCGGGGATGCCGGTGGGTCAGGTCGTCCACGCGCTGGCGGCAGGACCGAGGGGTGCGGACCATGCCGCCGCCGCCATCATGTTCCAGATCCGCCTGCCCCAGACGACGATGGCCGCGATCGTGGGCGCCTGCCTCGGCCTCGCAGGGCTCTTGATGCAGACCATGCTCGCGAACCCCCTCGCCTCGCCCTACACGCTGGGGTTTTCGGCAGCCGCGGGGTTTGGCGCCTCGCTGGCCATCCTTGGGGCCGGGGGCGCGACATTTGGTCTGCCCTTGTGGCTTCTGACGCCGGTGGCGGCGTTCCTTACCACGCTGATCGCGACCGGGCTTGTCTGGACGATGGCCCATCTGAAAGGCAACCGGCCCGAGATCATGGTGCTGTCCGGCATCGCGGTGCTGTTCCTGTTCCAGTCGCTGCAATCGCTGGTGCAGTTCCTCGCCTCGCCCGAGGTGCTGCAGCAGATCGTCTTCTGGCTGTTCGGCTCGTTTCTGAAGGCGAACTGGACCAGCGTGTGCGTGTCCGGCACCATTCTGCTGGCGTGCCTTCCTTGGATCGCGCGGGACGTCTGGGCCCTGACCGCCCTGCGGATGGGCGAGGCGAACGCCGAAACGCTGGGCCTGAACATGACCGCCCTGCGCCGCCGCACCTTTTTGCTGACCGCGGCCCTGACGGCGGCGGCGGTGGCCTTCACCGGCACCATCGGCTTCGTGGGCCTCATCGCCCCCCATGTCGCCCGCGCGCTGGTGGGGGAGGATCACCGTTTCGCCCTGCCCGGCGCGGCGCTGGCCGGGGCGCTGATCCTGATGTCGGCCTCCGTTCTGGGAAAGCTGATCTCTCCGGGCGCGGTCATTCCGGTGGGCATCATCACGGCGCTGGCGGGCGTGCCGATGCTGCTGGCCGTCATCTGGCGGCACGAGGAGACCTGACCATGCTGTCCCTGACCTGCCCCGCCCTTCACCGCGGCCCCGCCCGCATACTGGAGCCCATGAGGCTGGAGCTTGCCGCCGGCACGATGATCGGCGTCACGGGGCCGAACGGTGCCGGCAAATCCACCCTGCTGCGCGCGATGGCCGGACTTGCGCGCGAACGTGTTAATCTGCGCTTGGACGATCAACCGCTGGGGCGCGATCAGGTTTCCCTTCTGCCGCAGGCCTTCGCGATCCGGTCCTCGCTGTCCGTGCTGGACTGCGTGCTTCTGGGCCAGCGCCGGCAGCTGGGCTTCCGCGTTCCGCCCGCGCTGATCGTGCAGGGGCAGAAGCTGCTGGAGGGGCTGGGGCTGGCCGATCTGGCCGACCGCCCGATGAACCGCCTGTCCGGCGGCCAGCAGCAGCGGGTCCTGATTGCGCAACGGCTTTTCGGCAAGCCGCGCCTTCTTCTGCTGGATGAACCGACCTCCGCCCTTGACCTGCATCACCAGCTGGCAACCCTGTCCCTGCTGCGCACGCACGCGCGCGACAGCGGAACGGTGGTCATCGCCGCGCTGCACGACCTGACGCTCGCCTCGCGCTTCTGCGACCGCCTTCTGGTGCTGGGGCAGGGCCGCATCTGCGCCGACGGCCCGGCCGAGGACGCCCTGACCCCCGCCACGGTGGAGGCTTGCTGGAAGATCCGCCCCGAATACCTGCGGGACCGGGATGACCGCCTTGTCCTGATCCCTCACCTCCCCTTCTGACACAAAGGTTTTGCCATGTTCCGTACCCTGATCCTTGCCCTGTCCCTTTTGATCGCCGGCCCCGTGCTGGCACAAGGCACCGGCGCCATCTCCGTCAGCGACGCCTTCGCGCGGGCGACCCTTCCGGGCGCGCCGGTGGGCGGCGTCTACATGACGCTGACGAACACCGGCGATGATGATGATCGCCTGCTGAAGGCGACCACCGACGCCGCGCAGGAGGTGACGCTTCACCAGATGGTCATGCAGGGCGACACGATGCGCATGGCCCCGCTGTCTGACGGACTTGACCTTCAGGCCGGGCAATCCGTCACGCTGGCCCCCTCCGGCATGCACCTGATGCTGGAGGATCTGGCCGCCCCCCTGAAGGAAGGCGCCCCGATCGACGTCACCCTGACCTTCGAACAGGGGCCGCCGCTGACGGTCGCTGTGCCGGTGATGGCCCTGAACGCTGGCCAGGCGCATCACCACCATCACTGACAGCAGGCCCTTTGCGTCGGGGCCGTCCGTTCTGCTATAGAGGCCGACGGGCACCATGCCCGGAATCGCAACGGACAGATCATGACCCAGCCGGCCCCCGACCAGAAGGCGCCCCTCCGCAAGGCCATCGCCTTCTGCTGCGACGACCGGTACCGCCCCTTCGCGCTGTTCGCGGCGGCGCAGCTCGTGACGCTTCATCCCGACCGGGATTTCGACATCTGCCTGTGCGACGCGACGGCGCCCACCATCCCCGACACGCTGCGCCATCTGGGCCTGCGGTCGGTCGCGCTGAACCCCGGCGACACCTTCGCCGGCTTCGCGCTGGACGACCGCCGGTCCGAAAGCGCCTATTACCGGCTGCTGCTTCCGCGCCTCCTGGGGCTGGAGTATGACCGGATCCTGTATCTGGACGCGGACGTCTTCATTCAGGACGGCGACTTCTCGCACCTGCTGGACGTGCCGCTGATCAATCCGGTGGCGGCGGTGCGGGACAACCCCCAATGGCGCACCCCCAACCGCATGCCGAAGGAGTTCCGGACGGCCGGCCTGCCCAACGCCCCCTATTTCAACAGCGGCGTCCTGCTGATCGACGTCCCCCTGTGGCAAAAACAGCAGGTGGAGGAACGGGCCATCGCCTACGGCGCCGCCTGCAACGGGCGCCTGCGCCGTCACGACCAGACCCTGCTGAACATCGTGCTGCACCGCAACTGGACCGAGATGTCGCCCGTCTGGAACTGGCAATACAGCAAGGCCGCCCGCCTGCACGAGGCGGTGGTCGGCGCCAATGTCGTCCATTTCATCGGCCCGCAAAAGCCGTGGAACGCGCCCCAGCACGCCCTCCCCGCCCGCTTTGCCGCCGCGATGACCTGCTTCCTGCGCGAACACTTTCCCGAACGGATGATCGACCGCACCTTCACCCACATGCCCGTCGACAACCGGATCATGGTGGGAATGCTTCTGCGCCATCTGGTCAACGGCCGGAAGATGACCCGCTACCTGTCGCGCTTTCCCAGCCGGTATTCGGTCATTCCGACGGCCTGACGGACAGGCGGGGTGGCAGCGCCTCGCCCGTTGACGGGTTCAGGTGCGCCGGTCCCACCGCTGGGACGACAGGGCCACACCCAGCACCGACAGCAGCGCCAAGGCCAGAACCGGCGTCAGCACGGCCCAAAGCGCCCGCTCGACATAGGGCATCCCCTCGGCTAGGCTGAGGCCCCATTCGGGCGACGGCGGCCGGGGGCTCAGGCCCCAGAAACCCAAGGGCCGCCGAGGCCAGCGCGGCGCCCGGCAGCCGCAGCGTCGCATGACGCAGCACCGGCGCCGCCACGGCCGGCAAGACGGAGCGGAAGATCAGCCGCACCGGCCCCACGCCAAGGACGGGGGCGATCTGCACATGCGGCTGCGCCCGCACCTCGGCCACCAGGGCGGCGGTGTGCGCGGCCAGCGGGGCCCAGGCCACCGCCGTCACCGCGATCAGGGCGCCGCTGGCGCTTGGCCCCATCGCCGCCGTCACCACAAGGCCCGCGATGATCGGCGGGGTGGCCTTCGTCACCTTTATCAGGCCGATGGTCACGCGCGGCGCAAGGCCCATGACAAGGCCGATCAGCAGGGAAAGCGCCGTCACGGCCACTGCCATGCCGATGGTGGAAACCGCACCATGCGCCACCCGGGCCAGAACGTCGCGCCCTGTGCCGTCCGCCCCCAATGGAAGTGCAAGGCTTGGCCCCTGCAACCGCAGGAAGTCCGAATTGTAGGGGTCGCGCGGCAGGCCGGCCACCACGATCACCAGAGTCACGACCGGCACCCGCCAGCCGCCCCCTTCCTCCTGCGGGACGGGCAGCGCGCCCAGATGCAGCGCGCGCCCCAGAAGCAGCGTGCGGATCAGGTTGGCCACGATCCCGATCGCGGTCACCAGCAGGATCAGGATGCCCGCCCGCAACGCCGGCAGATCCTGGGCCGAGGCCGCGCCCAGCGTGGCACGGCCCAGCCGGGGGATGGAGAAGACCTGCTCCACCGCGATGGCGCCGCCGGTCATGCCGACCATGACCATGCCGATCTGGGGCATCAGGCTGGGCAAGGTGCGGCGCAGCACGGCCAGCCCGATCTGCGGACGGGAAAACCCCGCCACGGCCTAGGCGGCGATCCAGCGTTCGGAGAAGGTGGCGGCCCGCCCGTCCGACAAAAGCCGCCCCAGAAGCCCCCCGGCCGGAAGCCCCCGTGCCAGCGCGGGAAGGATCACATGCCGCGCGTCCTGCCAGCCATAAGGCGGCAGCCATCCCAGCCGGACCGAGAAGACGGCAAGGAACAGCGAGGACAGCATGAACTCCGGCATTGCCGTCAGCCCGGCGGCCAGCGCTCCCGCTGTTTGCGTCCCGCGTCCCCGCAACCCCCGGCGCAGGGTGGACAGGGCGACCAGGACCGCCACCACCGCCGCCACGGCAAAGGCCGCAGCCATGAGCGTCAGCGACACGTCGAAGGCCGCGAGCATCCCCGGCCCCACCGGCCCACCGGAAATCCACGAGGTGCCCGCGCGCCCCTGCAAAAGGTTCGCCCCCCATCGCCGCAGGTGGTCCACCGGACCAAGCGCCAGCCCAAGCTGATGGCGGATCGCGTCCAGCGCCTCGGGCGTGGCCGCCTGCTCGCCGGAACGGGCGGGCAGGATGCTCAGCGCCGGATCCCGGCCCGAGCTCCAGGGGGAGAAGCCCCAACAGCAGCATCACCGTCACCAAGGTCACGGCCCGCGACAGCGCAGGGGCAAGGCCGGCCGGCATCCGCATCATTCGGTCAGGGTCGTGTGTTCGGTGATCAGCGTGCGCTCGCGCGGATCGCGGGCGGCGTCGGCCACGCCCGCCCCTCGCCCTGATTCACCCGTTCGTGCAGCAAGGGCACGGCCGCGTCGGTGGCAAGGATGGCCTGTTCCGCCCGGATGATGGCGCGGCGGCGGTCTTCCCCCCGGAAGGGCCTCGGCCGCGTGTTGCAGGGCGGCGTCCACCGCCGGATCGCACAGCTGCGACAGGTTGAACGATCCGTCGCAGGCGAAATCGCTGTACATGTAGGCCACCGGATCCCCGGAATCGAGGATGGTGGCGCGCGACAGGATGAAGACGTTAAAGGCGCCGGCCAGCGCGTCCGCCTCGATATGGGCGTATTGGCGCACCTCCTGCGTGACGTCGACGCCCGCCTCGGCCAACGACTGGGCGACCAGCACGGCCACTTCCGGCAGTTCGGCGCGATCGCTGAAGGTGGCCACCGTGATCTTGTTGCCTTCGGGAACGGCGGGCGTTGTCCGGTCGAACGCGGGGCGCAAGCCGTCCGCCCAAGGCAGCGCCGGGCCCAGTAGCCCCCGCGCCACGTCCGCGCGGCCTTCATATACCATACGGACGATGCGCGCGCGGTCCACGGCGGCGCGCAGGGCGGGATCGGCCAGCGGGCCCTTTTCAGTGTTCAGCTACAAGGTGTTCGTGCGCGGCATCGGCATTTCGTGGATCAGGTCGGGGTCGATCAGCGCGGCCTGCGACACGGGCAGCGCCTTCACCTGCGCGGTGCCTGTGCGCAGGGCCGCGGCACGGGCTGGGCCGTCGGACACGTAATCCGCGTCGATGCCCGACAGCTTCGCCCGTTCGCCCCAATATCCATCGAACCCATCCAGATGCGCTGGTGACGCCGTTGATCGTCTTCAGCACGAAGGGGCCGGTGCCGGCCTCGATCGGGTTCACGCGGCCATCGGCGCCATAGGCGGGCGGCAAGGATGGCCAGTTGCGGGCTCGACAAACGGTTGGGCAACAGGGGATCGTCGGCCACCGTGCGCACGACACCCGCGTCGCCTTCGGCCATCGTCATCTCGGCCCCATCAAGGATGCGCGGCTTCGGAACCGCCTTCGTCGCCGCCAGAAGGGAGGCCGCCACGCGTTCCACCGTCAGGTCGGCGCCGTCATAAATCTCAGACCCTTGCGGATGATGAAGCGCCGGGTCTGCGCGTCCACGTGTTTCCATTCCGTGACGAGGAAGGGCTGCGGGTTGCGCGACCACGGCGCGCGTCCATAATGGGCATCGGTCAGGCCGACGCCCGACAGCGACAGCGACAGAAAGGGCGCGAGGGTCATGCGTGCAGACGCTCGCACCCGATGCCGCAGCCTTGCGCCGCGTGCACCAGCGATCGGGTGTAGGGTTCGGCCGGCCGGCTCAGGATTTTCGTCATCGGACTGTCCTCCACGATCCGGCCGCCGTCCAGCACAAGGGCGCGGTCGCACAGATGCGCGGCGGCATACAGGTCGTGGGTGATGAACGGCATCCCCGGCCCGCCCGGCGCCTCTGTCACCGCACGCAGCAGCTTCAGGATGCCCGCCTGCGTCACGACATCCAGCGCGATGGTCGGTTCGTCCGAGGCGAGAACCATCGTGATGCGCACCCGCTGCCGCTGCCCGCCGACAGTTCCGGCGAACACCGGTCCAGGATCTCCATACCGGGAAGGCCCATCCGCATCATCAGCCGAACCGCCTCCTCTCGTGCCGCCGCGCGCGACAGGCCGCGGTGGCGCATCAGGGGACGCCCGATCTGGTGGCCGACGGTGGTCAGCGGGTTCGGCGCCGATTGCGTGTCCGGCATGATCATCGCAGCGCGCGTTTTGGGCCAACGGTTCAGGGCGTGGGTGCGGGCGCTGTCGGTGCCGTTCACCTCCACCGTGCCCGACAGGGTCAGCGGCCATGGCATCAGGCCAAGCACGGCGCGGGCCGAAAGCGACTTGCTCGACCCTGACTGCCCCAGAAGGGCCGCGCGTTCCCCCGCGCCGATGCGGAAAGTCAGGTCCTTCAGCAACACGCGGCCCTGCAGCGCGACGCCGAAGTTCCGGAAGGACAGGGTGGAGGGGCGCGAGGACATGGTTCGCCAAGCAATCCTGAAAGGGCGATGGGATCACATAACGTAACCGTCAATCCTGCCTGCGGAAAATTCGGCACTCGCGATGCCGCCGTCGTGACGGGCGCTAGATCCAGACCACAGGCCGAACTCCCTCAGGACGCGATGAACATGACCCACACGGTTGACGACAGAACCACGCTGCAATGCGACATCATGCTGGAAGGCATGGCGGCCATCCGCAACATCTCGGGCGCGCTGCTGGCCTGGGACTGGAAGGATGACGCCGAGCGCCTGGCCGCGATCCACGGCATCTCCGAAGCACTGTACAATTTCGACGTGCGCAGCGATGTGGCCCTTGGCGTCACCCGCACCGCCCTCCTGAAACTGCGCGAGGATCATCCGGAGATCGCCAACATGTGCCCGCAGGCTTTCGCCTGGGTGGACAGCGCCGAGGGCTGACCGGACCGGCGCGCAATGCGCGCCGGACACCCCTTCAAAGATCGGCGACCTTCACCACCACCTTGCCGAAATTCTTGCCTTCCAGCAGTCCGATGAACGCGTCGGGGGCGTTTTCCAGCCCTTCGACCATGTCCTCGCGCCACCTGACGCGGCCTTCGGCGATCCAGCCGGTGACGTCCTTCAGGAAGGCGGGCATCTGCTCCTCCATGAGTTCCGACATGATGAACCCGCGGATGGTGAGGCTTTTCTTCAGCACCGTGCCCATCATCGCGGGCAGGCGGTCCGGCCCTTCGGCCACGTCCTTGTCGTTGTAATGCGCCACCAGACCGCAGACAGGAATCCGGGCGTACAGGTTCAGCAAGGGCTGCACCGCGTCCCAGACGGGGCCGCCCACATTCTCGAAATACACGTCGATGCCGTCGGGGCAGGCCTGCGCCAGTTGCTTTGCGAAATCCGGGGCGCGGTGGTCCACGGCGGCGTCGAAGCCCAGTTCGTCCACCACATAGGCGCATTTGTCCGCACCGCCCGCGATGCCCACGACACGTGCGCCCCTGATCCGCGCGATCTGCCCCACCATCGACCCCACCGGCCCGCTCGCGGCGGCGACCACGACCGTCTCACCCTCTTTCGGCTGTCCGATGGTCAGCAGGCCCGAATAAGCGGTGAACCCCGTCATCCCCAGAACATGCAGCGCGGTTGACGGGGGCGCCGCGTCCGGATCCAGCTTGCGCAGCCCCTTGCCGTCCACCACCGCATGCGTCTGCCACCCTGCAGCGGACAGGACCACATCCCCCGCCTTCAGGTTCGGATAGCGCGACTCCACGACCCGCGACACGGTGCCGCCCACCATGACATCGCCAAGGGCCATCGGCGGCGCATAGGACTCCCCCTCGTTCATCCGGCCCCGCATGTAGGGGTCCAGCGAGAGATACAGCGTTTCCAGCAGCACCTGCCCATCCTGTGGCGCCTTCAGCGCCTGCGTTTCCGTCCGGAAATCCGACGGCTTGGGGCGCCCTTCGGGGCGGGCGGCAAGAACGATGCGGGTGGTCTGGATGTCGGTCATAGTCGGCTCCTGTGAATGCGTCGACCCTCAACGCGCAACAGGGGAACCGGTTCGATGTGACGTCGCGGGACTAGCGGTGATAGCCCGGAAGCGCCAGGCCCCGCAAAAGCGCCAGCGCCCGCAACGCAAAGCCCGCCCCGGCGCCAAGCCCCGCCGCGACCCAAGGCTCCACCCCCGCCGAGGTCAGGGCCACGTACAGCCCCGACGCCACGGCCGCCGCCGTCACATACAGTTCCGGCCGCATCACGATGGAGGGGGTGCCCGCCAGCATGTCGCGCAGGATGCCGCCCAAACAGGCCGTGACCACCCCCATGATGGCGGCGGGCAACGGCGGGATCCCGTAGGCGAGCGCCTTGCCCGACCCATAGACCGCATAGGCCGCCAGCCCCACGGCGTCGAACCATTCCACCGCGCGCAGCGGCCACAACCGTTGCGGCGTGAACCACACCGCCACCGCAACCACGAGGCAGGCGGAGATCCAGACCGGATCGTGCATCCAGAACACCGGCGCCCCGATCAGAAGGTCGCGCATCGTCCCGCCCCCGATCGCCGTGACCGAGGCGAAGAAGGCGAAGGTCACCATCGTCTGCCCTGCCCGCGCCGCCGCCAGCGCCCCCGACACCGCGAAGACGGAAATGCCTGCAAGGTCCAGCCAGGGCAGGGCGGACTGGGTCAGGGAGTGGATGGTGTCGGGAGTCATCATGGCCGTTCTTATGCCACCGCACGCGCGGATCGTCCAACACCCGCGCATCGCGGCCAAGCCCCATTGCGGCCACGGTGTCATCGTCTACTGTTCCCGTCACAAAATCGGACGAGGGAGAGACGGGATGATCGGCAGGCGGAACTTCACCATGGGACTGGGCGCGTTGGGGCTTTCGGCCTGCACAAGCTCCTTCACGGGCGGCACATCCCCGGCCCCGGCTGCCTTGCCCGACGATCTGCGGCCGGTGCGCGACGCGGGCTATGACGCCTGGCTGGCGGCCTTCCGTGGCCGCGCCACCGCGCGCGGGATCACGCCCGCCACCGTGGACCGCGCCTTCCGCTCTGCAGGCTTCCTGCCCGGCGCCATCACGCGTGACCGCAACCAGCCCGAATCCTCCCGCACGCTGGAGGATTACCTGTCCATCGCCGTGTCGGACGAACGGGTGGCCAAGGGCCGCGCCGCCTATGCCCGCAACCGCGCCATCCTGTCCACGCTGGAACAGCGCTATGGCGTCGACGGCACGATCGTCACCGCCGTCTGGGGGCTGGAAAGCTTCTACGGCGAACGCCGGGGGGAGGTGTCGGTGATCGCCGCCACCTCCACCCTCGCCTATGAAGGGCGCCGCGCGGCCTTCTTCGAACAACAGCTGATGGCCGCGCTGCGCATCCTGCAGAACGGCGACATCACACCCGAAGGCATGACGGGAAGCTGGGCCGGCGCCATGGGCCACACGCAGTTCATCCCCACCTCCTACGAGGCTTATGCCGTGGACTTCAACGGCGACGGGCGGCGCGACATCTGGTCGGACGATCCGACGGACGCGCTCGCCTCCACCGCGTCCTACCTCGCGCGCAGCGGCTGGACCCGCGGCACCCGCTGGGGGCAGGAGGTGACGGGCGGCGCATCCGGCGGCACCATCCTCCAGCCGCAGGCGGGCGGGCCGCGCTTTGCGGTGACGGGCAACTTCCGGGCGATCAAGCGCTACAACAACTCCGACCTTTACGCGATCGGGGTGGGGCATCTGGCGGACCGCATCGGCGGTGCGGGCCCGTTGCGGGGCAGCTTCCCGCCCGACGCCAACGGGTTGACCAAAAACGACCGCATCGCGCTGCAACAACGGCTGACGGCCCAAGGCTTCGACACGGGCGGGGCGGATGGGGTGCTGGGCAACAAGTCCCGCGCCGCCATCAGCGCCTATCAGACGCGCATGGGGCAGCCCGTCACCGGGCAACCCTCGCTCGCGCTGCTGCGCAGCCTCGGTTAATCCGGCTTCTGCCCCAGATCGCGGGCCAGCACACCCAGCGTGCTGGCCTGCACCTCCTCGCGCGTGCGCGGCAGGGCGTGGGGCATTTCGCGCTGGATGAAATCGACCAGCTTTTCCCGCATCTCGCACCGCACGTCGAAGGTGCGGGACGCGTTCCGCGCGGATACCAGCACCCGCACCTCCATCACCCGTTCGCGGAAGTCCGTCACCGCAAGGTTGTAGACCTTGCCGTCCCACAAGGGGGAGGCGCGGGCGATCCGCTCCCCTTCGACGCGAATCCGGTCGATGGGGGCGCTGTGGTCCAGATAGATCATCACCACGCCGATCAGCTCGGCATTCTCGCGCGTCCAGTTCTGGAACGGCTTTTCAATGAAATAGCTCAGCGGGATGATCAGCCGCCGCCAGTCCCACACCCGGATCACGACATAGGTGGAGGTGATCTCCTCCACGTTGCCCCATTCGCCTTCCACGATCACGGCGTCGTCGATGCGGATGGGCTGGGTGATCGCCAGTTGGATGCCCGCGAACAGGTTCTTCAGCAAGGGCTGCAAGGCCAGACCTGCCACGATGCCCGCCGCCCCGGCCGACGCCAGAAGCGACACCCCGTATTGCCGCACTGCGTCAAAGGTCATCAGCACGGCCGCCACCGCGATCACGATGATCAGGATCTTGCTGACCTTCACCAAGATGCGGCTTTGCGTGATGTGCTTGCGCGCCATCAGGTTGTCTTCGGCGTCCAGCTTGAACCGCCGCATGTGGATCGTGGTCCAGATGTACAAGGCGGTGTAGGACATCCACGCGATGCAGATGATCGTGCCTACCGTCAGCAACCGCCACAGGACCTGCGCCTCCCCCGTTGTCAGGGGGGACAGGGCGGTGCCGAAGGCCAGCGCGATGATGATCATCACCAGCCGGATCGGGGCCGCCCCCCGTTCCACGAGCGATCGCCAGAACAGGTCCCGGCCCGCCACCATCCGCGTCAGGATGCGGAACAGAATGCGGTAGCACAGCGTGGCCAGAAGAATGGCCAGCGCCAGGATGATAAGCGTGACCAGCCAGTCCGGCAGCCACTGCGTCGCCTCAAGGGCGAAATCTTGTGCGTCATCAAAGGTCATGACGCCAAGCATAGGGTGGAGGAGGCCGAGGTCACGCCAGGCGCGCTGACGAAACCGCGACCGCCTCCATTAAAATTTCAGCGCCGTCCCGCTGCGCGATCCAAGCGCACGTTTGACTTCCGCCGCCAATGGTTCGTGCACCGTCCGCCCCGCGGGACCCGGTTCGTGCCCCACCAGACCGTTCGGGCACAAGCGGCTGTCGTCCCAGCCCAGATGGTTCGCCACCGGGTAAAGGCATATGCCTTCCACCTGCACGCCACGGCCCCGCGCCCTTTGCACCTCTTCCGAGACGTAGCGGAGCCAGGAGGCACGACGCTCCCCCTCCGTCCCCGTTTCGGCGATCATGACCGGGCGGTCGTACCGAGCGGCCACCTCGAACAGCAGGTCCGACAGGGGGGCATACAGCGGATGGTCCATGTCGATGGGCGGCCCGCCATGGATCCACTGGTTGTTGAAGTAGTAGTTCACCCCCGCGATGTCGAGGAAGGACGGATCCCCCCCGATCTGCGGCCAGATCCGGCCCGAGATCAGGTCCATCGCCTGGAACTGCGCGTCGTGCCAGCCATGCGCTTCCCACCGGGGACGGCCGGTATGTTCGGCTTGATGGATACCGATCAGCGGCTCGGCATGGACGAAACGCGCGCGCGGGTCGATGGCGCGCAGTTCTTGCATCGCCATGATGGAGGCGCGGGCCATCTGGACCTTCAGCTCATACCCCCGTCCCGCGGCGAAGGGGTTCAGATACTGTGCATCCCCCCCGGCCCAGGAAAAGAAGCTGATCTCGTTCACCGGGCACCAGAAGGGCACGGCGTCCGTCACTTCGCGGTGGTGCCGCCCCACGGCCCCGGCCAGGGCGGCGAACCGGTCCACGAAGGCGGGCGACCAGATGTCCAGATCGTCGGGCCAGCCGTAATGCATCAGGTCCCAGATAACCTGGGTGCCCGTGTCCCGCGCCGCTTCGAACATCGGGGTGACCGAGGAAAAGTCAAAGCGTCCCGGCGCCTCTTCGATCCGGTGCCAGCGCACAGCGTCGCGATGCGCGCGGATGCCCAGACCGGCCAGCTGGCGATAATCGCTCGCGGCGTTCCGGTCATGGCCGGTCGATTCCAGCACGTCCAGCCGCGTTCCGTTCCGCAGCCGATGGGTGGAACTTTCCCACCCGCCCAGAACGAAGCTCTGGAACACCTCCGCCTTCGGTGCGGGCGCGCGTTCCGCCAGAACCTCGGCGAACAGGCGTTCCCACTGGGGCACCACCACCTCGGCCGCGTAGGTGGATCGGACATGGGCCTGAAGGCGCTTGCCCAGACGGACGCGCAGGGCGGGATCATCCACCAGACGGCGCAGCATCGCGGCCAGCGCGGCGGGGTCCTCGTGCGGCACGAACAGGCCGGTCTCTCCGTCGCGGATCTGCTGAAGCGCGCCGTTGTCGGGTGTGGCCAGAACCGGCAAACCCGCCGCCCCCGCCTCGGCGATGACATGCGGCATGCCTTCGCCCCGCGACAGCCAGCAGAACACGTCCATCGCCGCCAAAAGGTCCGGCACGTCCGCCCGATCGCCGGTGAAGGTCAGGCGCCCTTCCAAGCCCAGATCGCGCGCCAGATGATGCAGTTCATGGGTGTATTCCGGCATGAATGCGTCCGGCCCGCCCACGACCACGAAGTGCGCCTTGGAATGCGTGCAGGCCACGTCGGCGGCGGCGCGGATGAAATCCTCCACCCGCTTCTTGCGGTCCAGACGGCCGACCCAGCCGATCAGCACCTCGCCCTCCGCCACGCCCAGCCGGGCGCGCATTGGGCCCCGTGCGGCCGGATCGAACTCCGCCAGATCCACCATCGACGGGATTTCCAGCGCGTGCTGCGGCCGGTCCGGCATGCGCGACGCCGCCGCCTCGCGGATCGTGTCGCACACGCCGACATAGCGGGTGGTGTGGTGCTTCGGTCCCGACAGCGCCTCGCGCACCAGCCCCCCATGCTCGATCAGCGGGGGGTGCAGGGCCAGCCGGTCCATCGCCGGATAGATGTCCGCCACGTCCTGCGACGACAGCACGATGTCGGCCCGGGCGATTCGGCGGCGCAGATAATCCACCGTCTCCTCGAACCCGAGGGCGTAGGCGGTCGTGTCGACCTCCACCCCAAGGGCGCGCAGCTGCTCGTGGCTTTGTTCGGGCATGCCCTCCTTGCGGAAGCAGGGCAGCACCGTGATCTTGTAGCGGTCGCGGTCCAGAAGGCGCGCCAGATGCCGCACCTCCGTCTCCTCTCCTCCCACGACCAGCCATGCAAAGACCCACAGAATGCGGATCTTGCCCGCGTCCGGATGCGGGTCGGGGAAGTTGCCCCGCGACAGGATCTCTACCGCGCGGCGTTCCTCGCGTTCGCGATCGGTCCCGTCCATCACGAATGCTCCAGCACGATCTGAAGGAATTCGGGCCGGTCGCGGACAAGATGGCGCAGGAAGTCCGGCGCGTCGTCATAAGGCACCACATGGGTGATCATGTGCTGGCGGATCGCCTCGCCATCGATGGCCAGCAGCGCCAGCGTTTCCTGCGCCAACCGGCGCTGGTCCCAGGCCGCCGCCACCGGGCGCGGCATGCGGTTGATCTGCGCGCAGCGGATGGACAGCCCATTGTGGTGGAACTCCTCCCCCAGACGCGCGTCGTTCAGGCCGCCCTGATAGAAGGCCAGATCGATGATGGTGCCCTGCGGCTGCAAGGCCCGCAGCGCCAGATGCAGGCTGCCAGAATGGGCGCGAGTCTGGAACACGATCTCGGCCCCGCGGCCGGATTTCGACCTCCAGCGGGCCTTGGCGTGGCGCCACGCCTCATCCTCGCCCATCGCTTGGAATCCCATGCGGCGGGCCAGATCCTGACGCCAGCCCGAGGGATCGACGACCACAACCTCGGACGCGCCCGCCCGGCGGGCGAACAGCGCGCAGAACAGGCCCACCGTGCCGCCGCCCCAGACCAGCACCGGCCGCCCCGCGACCCCTGCCCCCAGATGCGGCACATGCGCGCCGAATTGCTCGGCATCTGCGTGCAGGATGCCATTGGCCGCGATCGGCCCCATCTGCGCCACAAAGACGCCCAGCATCGGGTCGATCCCTTCGGGCATCGGCAGCAGCAGGTCGTGATCGGGATTGGCCGTGTGGCCGGTCTTGTGCCCGAAGGTCGTGGCCAGCACGTCGCCGTTGGCGAAACCGCCGGCCCGCGCGTCGATCACCCGCGCCACTTCCATGTAACCCAGGAAGTTGACCGGATAATGCGCCGACGCTTCCCCTTCCACGAACACGCCGCGGCCTTCGTCCCAGCGGCTGTGCAGGTAGGGGTTCGTGCCCTTCATGAAGGTCAGCTCGGTCCCCGCGCTGATCCCCGAAAACATCAGGTCCAACCGCAGCTGCCCGTCGCCCGCGGGCCCTTCGTCATAGCCGAAGAAATAGGGTTCGTTCGGACGCTCGATCCCAAGGCTGCGGATGTGGCGGTGCTGATGCGGCAGGGCGGGCATCCTACGAAGCGGTTTCACGAAAAAACGGCTGCGGGTTGGACCGCAGCACCTCCATCTTCACGACCGCGCCCGACGCCGCGGATTGCGAGATGGCCAGCGCCACGCGGTGCGTTTCCAGCGCCTCGGAATAAGGGCAGCGGATGCGGTTCTCCTTGCCCTGCACGGCGTCGATGAAGTCGCGGTCCTCACGCCAGACGGGGTCGCCCTCGGCGTGGCGGACGGGGCGGCCGCGGCCCACATCGACCATGATGTCGTGATCCGTGATCTCCATCGCCAGCGCGTCGGCATAGACATGCAGGCCCACGCGGTGGTTCCAGCGCAGAAGGCAGGTCGCCGACAGGTTGGCGATGGCCCCGCCGGCAAAACGCAGGCTGGCCGTGGTGGCCGTGGGCACCGTCAGCCCGTCGAAGTCCGGCCGGTCGCGGCGGGCGGCAAGGCCGAACGCCTCTGTCACGTCACCGGCGAGGAAACGGGCAAGGTCGATCACATGCGTCGCCTGTTCCACGACCTGCCCGCCCGACCCGTCCTCGCGCCACCACCACTGGGGCGGCGGGGTCTGGTCCAGCCAGAAGCCGGTCATCAGGTGCGCGGGGTTCTGCGCCAGTTGCGCCCGCGCCTCGTCCACCGTGTCCAGATAGCGCCAGTGATACCCCACGGCGGTGATCAGGCCCGCCTCCTCCACCTCGGCGGCGATTTCCTCGGCCAGCTTCAGGTCCAGCGACAGCGGCTTTTCCACGAAGAAGGGCAGCCCGCGGGCGATGCAGGCGCGCTCCACGTCCCCATGGGCGAAGGGCGGCACGCAGATGAACACGGCGTCCAGCTCCACCGTGTCCAGCATGGCCGCGTGGTCGGCAAAGACCGCCGCACCGAAGCGCCGGCCGGCCTCCTCGGCCCGGCCCGTGTCCGGATCGGCGATGGCTGCAATGCGCACATCCGCCATATGCTCCAGCACGCCGAAGTGGCGATGGGCGATGCCCCCCGCGCCGATAAAGCCGAGCCGTGTCGTCATGGGGGTCGTCCTTTGTCTTGTCTGCAACAGGGTGGTGAAGAACGTGTCGGTGTCCGCCGCCATGCGATCGGCGGTGTAATCTTGCGCGAAACGCACCTTTTGCGCGGAGGCCACGGTCGCCCGCAGGTCGGGCCGGTCCAGCGCGTCGGCCAGCGCCGCCGCCAGCGCACGCGCATCGCCTGCCGGGACCAACCAGGGGTGATCGTCGCCAAGCGCTTCGGTCACGCCGCCGATGCGGGTCGCAACCACCGGACATCCGGCCGCCATCGCTTCCAGCACCACCAGCGGCAGGCCCTCGAACGCCGAGGGCAGGACCAAAAGATCCGCCCCCGCCATCAGGGCCGGCACATCATCGGACGGCCCAAGGAATGCGGCCCGGACCCCATAACGCGCAACACGGCGGCGGACAGCAGCCTCCTCCGGCCCCGATCCCACAAGGATAAGGCGCGCCTCCGGATGCGTCCGCTGCAAGCGCGCCAGCGCGTGGATCAGGACGGAATGGTTTTTTTGCGGGGTGAACCGCGCCACGCACAGGATCGTCGGGACGTCCGGCACGGTGCGGGGGGACGGCGCGCTCAGGATGCCGTTCGGGATCGCGCGGCAGGGCAGGTCCGGACGCATCGCCGCCAGCACGGGCCGCCACGTCTCGGCCGAGGCGCGGCTGACCGTGACAACCGCATCCACTTGCGACAGCGCCGCCTTGTAGTCCGCGATCTGATCAGCATCGGTCAGCAGCCAAGGCAGATGTTCCGTCCGCACCACGACCGCCCCGCCAGCCTGGGCGGTGCCACAAAGGTCATGGCTTTCCCAGCCGATGCCGGCATGGACGTTGATCAGCGTGGCACCCTTGAACGCGATGCCCCAGGCCCCTTCCGCCACGACGGCGGCCACCAGCCCGCGCGATCGCGCCTCCGCCACAAGGGCGCGACCGGCCGCGTGGTCCGGAAACAGCAGCCGCGCCCAAGGCAGGCCCCCCGCCAGCGTCAGCATCACCCTCCCGACGCCCGAAGGCTCCGCGCTGTCGGTCGCAAGAACGACGTCCGTGGCGGTGGTCACCCCCGCGCTCCGGACGGCAGAGGCACAAGATGTGCGCCGTCCAGAAGCCCCTTCATATGGGCGAACGTGCAGTCCCAGCTGGTGTCCGCCAGCATCCGGTCCACCTCGTCCAGCCACGGGCCGGGCTTGGTGGCCAGGGCCGCCTCGCAGGCCGCGAGGAAGCCGGGCGTGTCCCCCGCGATCCGAACCGCCTGCACGTCGCCGTAATGCCGGATCACGTCCCGCACGGGGGTGGACACGACCTGACGGCCCCCGGCCAGATATTCCGGCGTCTTGGTCGGGCTGATGAAGCGCGTCGCGTCGTTGATCGCGAACGGCATCAGCGCCACGTCCCAGCCCGCCAGATAGGCCGGAAGATCGGCATAGTTCTTCTGGCCCAGCCAGTGGATGTTCGCCGCATGCGGCAGGTCCGATGGCGCCAGTTTCGCCACCGGACCCACCATCACGATGTGCCAGTCGGGGCGCGCGGCGGCCATGTCGCGGATCAGGTCCAGATCCAGACGTTCGTCGATGACGCCGTAATACCCCAGACGCGGATGCGGGATGCCGACCTGATCGGTTGGATCGGGGCGCGCCTCGCGGGCCGCAGCGAAATGCATCGCCTCCACCGCCGAGGGGAAAGGATGGATGTTGTTGTGCTGATGCCGCTTGGCCTCGTACAGGCTGTAACCGCCGGTGAAGACCACATCCGCCGCGGCCAGCAGCGCCGCCTCGTTCCGCTGAAGATCGGGCGGGGCGAAGCGGAAGTTCGACAATTCGTCCATGCAGTCATAGACCACCGCCGCCGGGCGCAGATGGCGTGCGATCGGCCACATCTGCGGGGTGTAGAACCACAGCACCGGCTGATGCGCCCCCGTGATCGCCAGAAGCTGGTCCAGCAAGCCGGACAGTGCCCGCGCCGCATCCTCGGGCGACAGCCGGGCCGGCACGCGGGGGCGGATCGCCTGAACGCTCGTCCCCTCGAAGGCGTGGAATTCCAGATAAGGCAGATGGTGGTCGGTCGGGATCATCTCCTCCCAGAACCAGACGGGGCGTTCCTGCGCGAAACGCGACATCAGGTGCTGGGGCCGCTGCAACACGAAATCCCAGCGAAGATGGGAAAAACAGATAAGCGGGGCGGGCTTTGCAAGAACCGGATCCAGGGGCAACACAGTCATACGAACACCTCGTTCTTGCGCTGACGCGCGTGATCCAGCAAAGACGCCAGTCGATCAACCGAATGGGGCCATGTCCAGTTCCGTTGAACCACCGGCCGCGGATCATATGAGGCGGCAGTTTCGATCAGCCGGTCAAGCGCTTTGGCAAAATCCACCTCGGACGCCAAAAGGCCCGTGTCCGGGCGGATGTATTGCCGCCCGCAGACCAGCCCCGCATTGGCCAGAACCGGAAGCCCCGCCAGCATGTATTCCGTCAGGATCGCGGGCGCGCCATCGTCCACGCCGCACACCACCCCCACTCTGGCGCGGTTGATCAGCGTGTTCACCTCGCGGTGGTTCACCGGCCCCACCCAGTCCACCTGCAACCCGCGGCGGTCCGCCTCGGCGCGCAGCTCCTCCGTCATGTGGCCGTAGCCCACCACGCACAGCGCCCGCCGCCCCGGCAGTTGCGACAGCGCGTCCAGCAGCAGGTCGTGCCGCTTGTAGGGCTGGGTCGCCGCAACATAAACCACATCGTATTCCTTCGGCGCGCCGGTCGGGAAGAACGTCTCGTCCGAGGCGAATTCGGGCCCGATCGGCAGCACCGCGCACAAGGCGTCCGGATGACGGGCGCGGATCTCGTCCGACTGCCATTCCGCGCCGGCCAGGAACAGATCGACATGGCGGCTCACCTCCGCCGGCAGACGCAGCGCTGGCGCGTCTATGGAGTTGTAGACGATCACGCTGTCCGCACAGGCGCGCACCAGCGCCTCGTCCACGCCCAGACCCCAGACGCACAGGATCTTCGGCGCGCCATGAACCTCGATATGGGCCAGCGCGTCCGCGGATCCGTAGGGGGCGGCATGCCCGTCCGCCCGCAGCGTGCGATAGATCAGCCCTTCCGGCCCCGGAACGCCCAACGGATCATGATGCGCGTCATCCCCAGCAAAGCGCCAAACCTCGGCCCGGTCCACAAGGCCCGCAGCCACGCAGGCCAGCGGCAACCGCTCCAGATACCCGCCCACAACAGACGGCCGCGGGCCGGGCGGGGGCATCGGGCTCGTTTGCCAGAAGGCGCGGGCCATGTCCCGTGTCAGGACGCTCTCATGCGGAGGGGTCGGATCGCAAAAATCCGAAACAGCGATAACGCGCGTGGTCATTCCGTCTCATAAACATTGCAGCATACATAACGGCGGCCGCAACGGGACACGCAACGCATTTGGACTATAACTTCCTTGAAACGTGCCTGGTTCCACGGAAATCGTGGAACTTGCCCGATTTCCCGATGTTCAACGAGGTCAGCAAGAATACAATGAAATGTGAGCAGGAATGAGCCCAGAGTCGAAACGGATCCTGATTGT
Source organism: Falsirhodobacter sp. 1013 (assembly GCF_051195255.1). Classification (NCBI taxonomy): domain Bacteria; kingdom Pseudomonadati; phylum Pseudomonadota; class Alphaproteobacteria; order Rhodobacterales; family Paracoccaceae; genus Falsirhodobacter; species Falsirhodobacter sp. 1013. Next base: position 28,171 of record NZ_JBNJLK010000006.1, read on the forward strand.
GGGTGCAGGCCTGTCAGGTGCGGTGGTCGGCCGCATGCTGGCCGAGGCGGGCCATGCGGTAAAGATTGTGGACCGCCGCCCCCACGTGGCCGGCAACTGCCACACCGAACGCGATGCCGACACGGGCGTGATGGTGCATGTCTATGGCCCGCACATCTTCCACACGGATGATGCCGAGGTCTGGGATTACGTCAACGGGTTCGAAACGTTCCGCCCCTATCGCAACCGGGTCAAGACCACCTCTGGCGGGGCCGTCTATTCCCTGCCCGTGAACCTGCACACGATCAACCAGTTCTATGGCCGGACCTTCCGCCCGGCCGAGGCGCGGGCCTTTCTGGAAGAACAGGCCGACACCACCATAACCGACCCCCGGACGTTCGAGGATCAGGCCCTGCGCTTTGTGGGCCGCGACCTGTACGAGGCCTTCTTCAAGGGCTACACCCAGAAGCAATGGGGCTGTTCTCCGCGCGATCTTCCGGCCAGCATCCTGAAACGCCTGCCGGTGCGCTTCAACTACGACGACAACTACTTCTTCCACCGCTTCCAGGGCATGCCCGAAAACGGCTACACCGTGATGGTGGAGCGTATTCTGGACCACCCGAACATCCAGGTGCATCTGAACACGGACTTCGACCGCAGGGACATGGCCGGCCACGACCACGTCTTCTATTCCGGTCCCATCGACGGCTGGTTCGGCTTCGACCTCGGCCGGCTGGGCTACCGCACGCTGGACTTCGAACGGTTCACCCATGACGGGGACTGGCAGGGCTGCGCCGTAATGAACTACGGCGACGTGGGCGTGCCGTTCACCCGGATCACGGAACACAAGTACTTCGCCCCGTGGGAGGAGCATGAAGGCTCCGTCCTTTACCGCGAATTCAGCCGCGCCTGCGAACCGGGCGACATTCCTTACTACCCGATCCGGCAGATGAACGAAAAGGCGCTGCTGGGCCAGTATCTGGAACGGGCGCAGGGGGAACGCCACGTGACCTTCCTCGGCCGTCTGGGCACCTACCGCTATCTGGACATGGACGTCACCATCCGCGAGGCGTTGGATTGCGGCCGCCGCTATCTGGCCGATCCCGACAGCATGCCCGCCTTCACGGTCGACCCGCTTTGACAGTGCAAAACGCCGGCAGCCCAAAGGCGCCGGCGCAAGCACAAATGGATCGGGCGACCCGAAGGCCGCCCTTTTTCCGTCAGTGGCGCACGTCCGTGCGGGCGACAACATGCGTCACCGGGGTGACGACGCCGCTGCGACCACCCAGCCAGGCGGCGATGGCGCCGGCCAGCAGGGCCACGAAGGCGGCCAGGGCGCCGATGGTCAGGGCCTTGGTGGCCGTGTCCGCAGCCTCGATAGCCGTTTGACGGGCTTTCTCGACGGTGTCGCGGTACTGCTGTTCCATCTGGGCGACCTGCTGCTGGGCTTCGGGCAGCGGGATGTTGCGCGCATCGGCCAGGGCCTGTGCGGCTTCCTCGCGGGCGGTTGCGGCGCCAGCCTCATCGGCCGTTGCAAGGGCGCGCATGGCGTCCACGGCGTTCTGACGCAGCGCTTCCGGATCCGTGCCGGTGGAACGGATCTGACGATCCAGCGCGTCCAGCGGGTTGGCATTTTCCAGCGCCGGGCCGGCCGCCTGGGACACGGTCTGCGTCAGGCCACCAAGGGCGCTGGACAGGCCGCTGAACGTCCCGCCCACGATCGAACCGACCGAGGAGGACAGCAGGTACAGCATGAACAGCGTGGTGACGGCAAACACGGTCAGACCATGCAGGCCACCGATCTGCGCGGTCGCGCGGCCCGACAGGCGCGCGGCAACGAAACCGCCGACAAAGGCGGCGATGATGCCCGAAACGGCATACCATGCGGCGGAGGCCACCGAGAAGGTGCTGGTGGCGGGGTTGTCACCCGTGCCGGGGTCCAGCGTGGCCATGCCGATTCCCAGGCCCAGCAGGCTCAGCAGCACGTGCACCACCAGCGCGACCGCGACACCCGCGAAGATCGCGCCCCACGAGATGTTCTTCCGCCGATACAGTGCGTCTTCTGTCACAGTGTCCACGGTGTTGGTGGTACCAGGTGATGTCGTATATGTCATGTTTTGCTCCCAGGACGCGCAGCCTCCCTCGAGGCTTAGGAACGCATCACCGCATAGTGAACGCAATTTGATGAATGAGGTTCCGCAGGAAGCGGAGGAACCGTCACAATCCTGCGGAAGATTTGTGCATCCGTTACAACCGTTCCGCCCCGAACGTGTCGCAGGACCCCAGCTGCCCGCTGTCATGCCCCGTCTGGAACCAGCGCGACCGCTGTTCTGACGTCCCGTGGGTGAAGGTGTGCGGCGAGGGCACGCGGCCCGCATTGCGCTGCAAGGTGTCGTCGCCAATCTGCCGCGCCGCGTTCACGGCCTCCATCATGTCGCCCGCCTCGATCGATCCGAATTGCGCCTCGGCGTGCCGGGCCCAGATACCGGCGAAGCAGTCCGCCTGAAGCTCGGTCCGCACGGAGATGGCGTTGCTGTCGGCCTCGCTGGAATTGCCGCGGGCGTTGTTGGCCTGCGACAGGATGCCAAGCTCGTCCTGCACATGGTGGCCGATCTCATGCGCGACCACGTAGGCGGCCGCGAAATCGCCACCGGCGCCCAGCTGCCGTTCCATCGACACGAAGAAGTCGGTGTCCAGATACACCTTCTGGTCGCCGGGGCAGTAGAAGGGTCCCGTGGCGCCGCTGGCCCCGCCGCAAGGCGATTGCGTCACGCCCTTGTAGAGCACCAGCGCCGCCGGGGTGTAGGTTTCGCCCAGCTGCTCCTGGAACACGGTCTTCCACACATCCTCGGTGTCGGCCAGGGTCACGGACACGAACTGCGCCGCCTCCTCGTCCGCGGCCGTGATCTCTCCTCCGCCACTGTTCGGAACAGACTGGTCGTTCAGCAGCGGCGTCAGGTCCACGCCAAGGAAATAGCCGATGACCACGATCGCCAGCAGGCCCACGCTGCCGCCGCCCACGGCCATCCCGCGCCCGCCACCACCGCTCGACCGGCGATCTTCGATGTTCTGGCTTCCCCGCCGTCCACGCCACTGCATCCGTTGTCCCCCAATGATATCGACATTCGCCACCAAAAGCCCCGATCCGCGCCTGCGGTTCCTCCTCATCTTCCACCCGGGGGCTGTGGCGCGTCCTCCGCACCTTCCGGGTCTTCTTTCGCGCGCGGGCTCGCGGCGCTTGACACGGCGGCGCAGGATTGGGATTTCCGCCCAGCTTCGGTCCCGGCGCCTGCCGGGTTGAAAGGGAATGCCGGTGCGCCTTCGGGACAATCCGCAGCTGCCCCCGCAACTGTAAGCGGAGAGTGACGGGCACCAATGCCACTGGGGGCGACCCCGGGAAGGCCGCCCGAAGCGACGACCCGCAAGCCAGGAGACCTGCCGCAGCGACCACCCAATTCCGGCGCGGGGCGCGTCCGGGATGCGGCCCAACCGCAGAGGTGATCCGTCCACTGCGGCAGGGCCACCCGGTCTTTCCGTTCCTTTCGCCACCCGCAGGGTTCCTGCACCTTGGGAGACCGCCCGTGACCACGTCCCGCCTTCTTCTGCTGTCCACCGCCCTGATCGCCCCCCTGGCCGCCCCGGCTCAGGAGGTGACGGTGCTGGATCCGATCATCGTCTCCGCCGGCCTGACCCCCGCCCCCGCCGACGCTTATGGCCGCGCCTACACCATCCTGATGCGCGAACAGATCGAGGCCCGCGGCATCACCACCCTGCAGGACGCCCTGCGCGGCGTGCCGGGCGTTTCCGTCAGCAGCAGCGGCGCGAACACGACCCAAGTCCGCATCCGCGGGGCGGAGGCCGACCACACCCTGATCCTTGTGGACGGGGTAGAGGTCAGCGGCGGCTCCCCCGCCGGGTATTTCCTGTCCGGCCTGTCCGTCCAGAACATCGAGCGGGTGGAGGTCCTGCGCGGCCCTCACTCCGTGTTCTACGGCTCCAGCGCCTCCGCCGGCGTCATCAACATCATCACCGACAAGGGGACCGAGGGCTTGCATCACGGCGGCACGATGGACGTCGGGAACGGCCATTCCGCATCCGCCCATGTCAGCCAGCGCACCGCGCAAGGCGGTCTCGCCCTGAACCTTTCGCAAATCGATGATCACGGCTTCGACTATTCCGGCGACAGCGGGGAAAAGGACGGCCTGCGCCGGAACACGATCGGCTTCGCCGGTGACTGGAAGGCAACCGAAACCCTGACCTTCGGCTCCACCCTTCGCTGGACGAAGGAGGAGTACGACTACGACAGCTTCGGCCCCTCCACGAACGAAGCGGATGTCATCGTCGACGACAACACCCCCGAGGGGGAAACCCGCGAATTCCAGGGTGCCGTCTTCGGCGAACTTTCCATGCTGGACGGGCGCCTGATCCACCGGCTGGACTACCAGCGCTCCGTCTTCAAGCTGGACACGTTCGACGACGTCCCGAAGCGCGCGGAAAGCGACACGCTCGCATACCGCCTCAGCTACGGCCTTGATGGCCTTCCCGTCGATCAGGCCCGCCACCTCGTGAACGTGCTGGTGGAACACGAGGATGACGATTCCAACATCGCCACCGATTACGAACGGGAACGGGACTCCGTGGCCCTCGAATACCGTGCCTCGCTGGACAATGGCCTGGATCTTCAGGCCGGTGTCCGCCGCGACGACAACAAGGAATACGACGACTTCACCGGCTGGACGCTCGGCCTGTCCTGGCGCATCCCGGGCCAGCCGGTGCGTCTGCACGCCTCGGCCGGGCGTGCTCAGGTCGATCCCTCCTACGAGGAGCTGTTCGGCTCGCTCTACTCGGTCGGCAACCCCGACCTGACGCCCGAACAGAACCGCAGCTACGATCTGGGTGTGGAACTGTCCTTCCTGAACGGGCGGGGCCTGATCGACGTGACCTATTTCCACGAACGGATGACGGACGAGATCACGGCCGACTACAGCTCCCCCGACTTCCTGGCCCGTTACTCCAACGCCGATGGCGAAAGCCCGCGCGAGGGGGTGGAGGTGACGGGGCGTCTGGAAGCGACCGACACGCTCGACCTGTCCTTCGGCTACACCTATCTGAACGCGAAGGGACCGGATGGCCGCATCGAAGTGCGCCGTCCGAAGCATGAACTGCAACTGTCGTCCACCCTGTCCTTCCTCGACGACCGCGCCTCGGCCACCGCAACCCTCCGCCGCGTGGCCGGCAACTACGACGACCAGTTCTATGGTGCCTACGCCCGCGCGGAGCTCCCCGACTATACCACCCTCGACCTCGCCGCCGGCTACAACCTGACAAATGAGGTGCGTCTGACCGGCCGCGTCACCAACCTCTTCGACGAAAGCTATTCCGACGTCTGGGGCTATGCCACGCGCGGGCGGCAGGCCTATGTCGGGGTGCAGGCGCGGTGGTAAGGCGCTGGCTCTGCGCCGCGGGCCTCGCCTGCGGCCTTGGCCTGTCCGCCGCGGCGGGGAACGCGCCCGCGCGCGTCGTGTCGATGAACCTCTGCACCGACCAGTTGGCCCTGATGCTGGCCGCGCCCGGCCAGCTCATCTCGGTCAGTGCCCTGTCCCAGGATCCCCGCGCCTCCGTCATGGCCAGCGAAGCGCGAACCCTCCCCGCCAATCACGGGCTGGCGGAAGAGATTTTTCTCCTCCAACCTGACCTCGTGCTGGCGGGCCGCTTCTCCTCCCCCGCCACGCTGGACATGCTGCGCCGTCTGGGCCTGCGGGTCGAAACCTTCGATCCCGAAAGCACGATGGACGACATCCGCACCAACCTGCGCCGCATGGGGCAGGTGCTGGGGCGCGACGCCACCCGAACGATCGCCCAGTTCGACGCGGACCTTGCCGCCCTGCCGCGTCCCGCGACCCGCCCCCGCGCGGCCAGCTACGGCGCGAACAGCTACGCCGACGGCCCCGACAGCCTCGCCGGCCAGATCATCGCGGCGGCGGGCTATGACAACATCGCCACCGAACAGGGTCTGTCCTTCGGCGGCACCCTCCCGCTGGAGGTGCTGATGCTGTCCGCCCCCGACCTCATCCTTCGCGGCGCCCCCTATCCCGGCGCCTCGCGGGCCGAGGCGGTGCTGGACCATCCCGGCCTGCACCACCTTGCCCCGCAGTTCCGCACCGACCGCGACTGGGTCTGCGGCACCCCCCACATCCTGCGCGCCGTCGCCAAGCTGCAACAGGCCGCACCATGAGCCGACTTCCGATCGCCCTGTCGCTGCTGGTCGCGGCCCTCTTCACCGCCTCCCTCCTGACCGGCCCCGCGCAGGTGCCGCCTTTGTCCAGCCTCCAGGCCCTCATCACCGGCAACGACCCGATGCTGAGCCTGGTGATGCGAGAAGTGCGGCTGCCCCGTGCCATCCTCGGCCTGCTGGTCGGCGCCGCCCTTGGCATGTCGGGCGCGGCCCTTCAGGGCTTTTTGCGCAACCCGCTTGCCGAACCGGGGCTGGTCGGGGCCAGCGGATCCGCCGCCCTTGGCGCCGTGCTGGCGATCCAGACCGGCCTTGCCGCCGCGTTTCCCTTGGGCCTGCCGCTGGCCGCGCTGGCCGGCGCCATGCTCTCGGTCGCGCTGATCCTGCTGCTGGCGGGCCCGCGCGGCGGGGCGCTGGCGCTGATCCTCGCCGGCGTCGCGATCTCGGCCCTTGCCGGGGCCGCCACCTCGCTGGTCCTCAACCTGTCCCCCAACCCCTTCGCCGCGAACGAGATCATCTTCTGGATGATGGGCTCCCTCGCCGACCGTTCGATGCTGCATGTCTGGATCGCGCTGCCTTTCATCGCCCTCGGCGCCACCCTCCTCTGGTCCCTCCGCCGGGGGTTGGAGGCGCTGACGCTGGGCGAGGATGCGGCGGCCTCCTCCGGCATCCGGCTGGGCGCGTTGCGCTGGCGGCTCGTCGTCGGCGTCGCGGCGATGGTCGGCGCGGCTACTGCGGTGGCGGGCTCCATCGGCTTTGTCGGCCTCGCCGCCCCCCACGTCCTGCGCCGCGCCGTCAAGGGCAGCCCGGCACGGCTTCTCCCCGCCTCGGCGCTTGGCGGGGCGGCCCTCGTGCTGGCCGCCGACATCGCCGTGCGCCTCCTGATGCCGGACCGCGACCTGAAACTCGGCGTCCTCACCGCCCTTGTCGGCACCCCCTTCTTCCTGCACCTGATCCTGAAGATGCGGAGAGAGGAGGCATGATGCACCTGCACCACCTTTCCGTCCGGCGCGGCCGCCGCGTGGTGCTGGACGGCATCGACCTGACGCTGAAGGCGGGGGAGTTCGTGGGCCTCCTCGGCTCCAATGGCGCGGGCAAGACGACGCTGCTGCGCGCCGCCCTTGGCCTCCTGCCCGCCGAAGGTCAGTCCTCCCTCGCCACCCTGCCCATCGCCCAACGCGCCCGCGCCGCCGCCTTCCTGCCCCAGACGCGCGACATCGCCTGGCCCATGCCGGTGGAGGATGTGGTCCGCCTTGGCCGCGTCGCTCAAGGCCCTGACGCCGCCATCGTCGAACAGGCGCTCGCGGCGCTGGACCTGACCACGCTGCGCCACCGCCCCGCGACGCAGCTGTCCGGCGGCGAACAGGCCCGCGTCCTGATCGCGCGGGCCTTGGCGCAGGACACGCCCCTCCTTCTGGCGGACGAGCCCATCGCAGGCCTCGACCCCGCCGCCCAGATCGGCGTCATGCGCGTCTTTGCCCGGCTTGCGACCACCGGGCGCACCGTCGTCGCCTCCCTTCACGATCCGGGGCTGGCGGCGCGGCATTGCACGCGGCTGATCCTGATGAAGGCCGGCCGCATCCACGCCGACGGCCCGCCGATGCAGGTGCTGACCCCGGACAACCTTGCGCAGGTCTTCGGAATCCGCGCACATGTGACCGAAGGGCCCCATGGCCCGATCTATCAGGCGCTGGACCTCGCGCCGCCAAAGGGGGACTGAATGGGCCATCGTCTGTCAAGCATCGTGACCCGCACCGGGGATGACGGCACCACCGGCCTCTCCGACGGCTCCCGCATCGCCAAGACTGCCCCGCTGATGGAGGCGATCGGCACGGTGGACGAATTGAACAGCGTGATTGGCTTTGCCGAAAGCCTGCTGGACGACACCGCCCTCTGCGACGCGCTGACCACCATCCAGCACGACCTCTTCGACCTCGGCGGCGCCCTGTCCATCCCCGGCCGCGAGGTGCTGACCGAAGCGCACGTCACCCGCCTCGACCTGATCGTGGAGGATTGGAACGAGGATCTTCCCCCGCTGAAGGAGTTCATCCTTCCCGGCGGCCTGCCCGCCACCGGCGCGCTGCACATGGCCCGCACCGTCTGCCGCCGTGCCGAGCGCACGCTTCTGGCCGTCGACGACCCGCGCACGCGCCTCGGCTGCATCTACCTCAACCGCCTGTCGGACCTCTTGTTTGTCGCCGCCCGCGTCTCCTCCGGCGGGCAGGAACGCGCCTGGCAGAAGGGCCGCAGCCTGCCCTAACCAGTCGACCGGGCCGAGACATAGTTCAGGATCGGCGCCAGCCAGCGTTCCACCTCGTCCAGCGGCATGCCCTTGCGGCGGGCGTAATCCTCCGCCTGGTCCCGCTCCACCTTGGCCACGCCGAAATAGTACGAGTCCGGGTGCCCGATATAGATGCCCGACACCGACGATCCCGGCCACATCGCCATGCTTTCGGTCAGCGTCACGCCCGTGGCCGCCTCGGCGTCCAGCAGGCGGAACAGGGTCAGCTTCTCCGTATGGTCGGGCTGCGCCGGATAGCCGGGCGCGGGGCGGATGCCGTGATAAGGCTCGCCGATCAGCTCCTGCGGGGTGAAGGTCTCGTCCTTGCCATAGCCCCAGAACTCCCGCCGCACCCGGGCGTGCAGCATCTCGGCCATCGCCTCGGCGTAACGGTCGGCCAGCGCCTTCACCATGATCGCGCCGTAATCGTCGTTCGCCTTTTCATACCGGGCGGAAATCTCCGTCTCCTCCGGCCCCGCCGTCACCACGAAGCCGCCCACGTAATCCGTCACCCCCTCCGGCGCCACGAAGTCGGCCAAGGCCACGTTCGGCCGGTTCTCGCGCTTCGTCGTCTGCTGCCGCAGGGTATAAAGCGTCGCAAGCTCCTGCCCCCGATCCTCTCCGGTGAACAGGCGGATGTCGTCGCCCACGGCGTTCGCGGGCCAGAAGCCCACCACGGCGCGCGGCCGGAACCACGTCTCCGCGATGATCCGCGTCAGCATGTCCTGCGCATCGGCAAACAGCTGGCGCGCGGCCTCGCCCTGCTTCTCATCCTCAAGAATACGCGGGTAGACGCCCTTCAACTCCCACGTCTGGAAGAACGGGGTCCAGTCGATGTAACGGGCGATCTCCTCCAGATCCCAATCCTCGACGATGCGCGACCCAAGGAATTGCGGCGCAGGCACCGTGTAATCTGCCCAGTCCACCTTCAACGCATTGGCCCGCGCGGCCGCCAGCGGCAGGCGCTGCTTGGCCAGCTCCGCCCGCTCGTGCCGCTCGGCCACCTGCACATATTCCTCGCGGATGCTGTCCACGTAAGGCTGCTTCTGCGTCGGGCTCAGCAACTGGCTGACCACCCCCACCGCGCGGCTGGCGTCGGTGACATAGATCGCCGGACCCTTGGTGTAACGTGGCGCGATCTTCACCGCCGTATGCACCTTCGACGTCGTCGCCCCGCCGATCAGCAGCGGAATGTCGAATCCTTCCCGCTCCATCTCGGCCGCCAGATGCACCATCTCGTCCAAAGACGGGGTGATGAGGCCGGACAGCCCGATCACGTCCACCTTCCGCTCCCGCGCGACCTCCAGGATCTTCTGCGGTGGGACCATCACGCCCAGATCGATGATCTCGTAGTTGTTGCAGGCCAGCACGACGCCGACGATGTTCTTGCCGATGTCGTGGACATCGCCCTTCACGGTCGCCATCAGGACGGTGCCCGCCGCCTGCCGCGCCTCGCCGCCATTGGCGATCTTCTCCTCCTCCATATAGGGCAGAAGAACGGCCACCGCCTGCTTCATCACGCGGGCCGATTTCACCACCTGCGGCAGGAACATCTTGCCCGCGCCGAACAGGTCGCCCACCACGTTCATCCCGGCCATCAGCGGCCCCTCGATCACGTGCAGCGGGCGCTCGGCGGCCAGACGGGCCTCCTCGGTGTCGGCCTCGATGAACTCGGTGATGCCGTTGACCAGCGCATGCTCCATGCGCTTTTCCACGGGCCAGTCGCGCCAGGCCAGATCGCGCACCTTCTCCTCGCGCGCGCCGCCGCGGAAACGCTCGGCCACCTCCAGCATCCGCTCGGTCGCGTCGGGCCGGCGGTTCAGGACCACGTCCGCGCAGCGCTCGCGCAAATCCGGGTCGATCTGGTCATAGACGGCCAGCTGCCCCGCGTTCACGATCCCCATGTCCATGCCGGCCTTGATGGCGTGGAACAGGAACACCGCGTGCATCGCCTCGCGCACCGGCTCGTTCCCGCGGAAGGAAAACGACAGGTTCGACACGCCACCCGACACGTGCGCGTGGGGCAGGTTCTGGCGGATCCAGTGCGTCGCCTCGATGAAGTCGACGCCGTAATTGTTGTGCTCCTCGATCCCCGTCGCCACGGCAAACACGTTGGGGTCGAAGATGATGTCCTCGGGCGGGAAATCCATCTCCTCCACAAGGATGCGATAAGCCCGCGCGCAGATCTCGGTCTTGCGGGCGAAGGTGTCGGCCTGCCCCTCCTCGTCGAAAGCCATGACGACCACGGCCGCGCCATACTGCATCACCAGCCGCGCGTGGTGGCGGAACGCGTCCTCCCCCTCCTTCAGGCTGATGGAGTTCACGATCGGCTTGCCCTGCACACATTTCAGGCCCGCTTCGATCACCTCCCACTTGGAGCTGTCGATCATGATCGGCACCCGCGCGATGTCGGGCTCGGCGGCGATCAGGTTCAGGAACTCCACCATGGCGGCGCGTGAATCGATCAGCCCCTCGTCCATGTTGATGTCGATGACCTGCGCACCATTCTCCACCTGATCGCGCGCCACCTCCAATGCTGCGGCGTAATCGCGGTTGGTGATCAGCTTGCGGAAACGGGCCGATCCCGTAACGTTCGTCCGTTCCCCCACGTTGACGAAGGGGATGTCGGGCGTCAGGACGAACGGCTCCAGCCCCGACAGGCGCAGATAACGGCTCATGCCCGCACCTCCCGCGGCTGGAAGGGGGCGACGGCTTCGGCGATGGCGCGGATGTGGTCCGGCGTGGTGCCGCAGCAACCGCCCACCACGTTCACCAACCCCTCGCGCGCGAAGTCCTCCACCTGCCGGGCGGTGTCGTCGGGGCCTTCGTCATATTGACCAAAGGCGTTGGGCAGGCCCGCATTGGGATAGGCGCAGGTGAAGGTGTTCGCCACGCCCGACAATTCCTGCATGTGCGGCCGCATCGCTTCGGCCCCCAGGGCGCAGTTCAGGCCCACGGTGAAGGGCCGCGCATGGCGCACCGAATGCCAGAACGCCGTCGGCGTCTGCCCCGACAGCGTCCGCCCCGACGCGTCGGTGATCGTGCCCGAGATCATCAGGGGCAGGCTCTGCCCATGCGCCTCGAACGCTTCGAAGCAGGCAAAGATCGCGGCCTTGGCGTTCAGCGTGTCGAAGATCGTCTCGATCAGGATGATGTCGGCCCCGCCCGCGATCAGCCCGCGCACCTGCTGGCCGTACGCCACGCGCAGATCGTCGAAGCTGACGGCGCGGAACCCCGGATCGTTCACGTCCGGACTGATGGAGGCGGTGCGGTTCGTCGGCCCCACCGCGCCCGCCACGAAACGCGGCTTGCCGTCGATGGCCGTCGCGCGGTCCAGCGCCCGGCGCACGATGCGCGCGCCTTCGGCGTTCAGGTCGTGCACCGCCGCTTCCAGCCCGTAATCGGCCTGCGCGATGGTCGTGGCCGAAAACGTGTTCGTTTCCACGATGTCGGCGCCCGCCATGGCATAGTTGAAGTGGATCTCCTCGATCGCCTCGGGCTGGGTCAGGATCAGAAGGTCGTTGTTGCCCTTCTGCGGATGATCCGAATGGTGCCGGCAGGCATGGCCGGACCCGTGGCCGGTGTAATCCTCCTCGGACAGGCCCAGCCCCTGGATCTGCGTGCCCATCGCACCGTCCAGGATCAGGATGCGGTCCCGCGCCAAGCGGCGCAGCACGTCATGAACGGACGAGGGGGAAACCAGTGGGCTCGGCATGGGCGTTCACCTTGAAGGACAGCGCCCGTAGATAAACCGAACCCCGTTCAAAGTAAAACAGATGGGGGCCGTGGCCCCCACCCATTATTTCGGATCCCCTGCGGCGGGCGCACCACCTTCGGCCGTGACGGTCAGGGTGAAGGGCCCCTCGCTGGTGCCGAACGGGCGGACCACGACGCAATACTCGCCCGGCTCGAACATTTCCCGGATGCGGCTGTCGCTGCCGGTCACGTCCTCATGGTCGTCGTTTTCCCAAAGGCCCGTGCCATCGGCGCCATACACGGCCAGCATCGTGTCGAAGGTCTGGCTGCCGGCGTCGATCTGAAGCACCGTCTGCTCCGCGACCGAGATGCGGTAGCTGCGCAGCGACGTCGCCGGATCGATCATCGCCTGCGTCGGGGGCGCGGCACCGTCCGGCAGGTTTTCCGCCAGCATCGGCGTGCGCGCCGGATCGTTGCAGACGGCGGTCACCTCCGCCTCCTCGGCCACGACCGGATCGGCGGGCAGCCCTTCGGACCCCACCAGAACCAGCATCGGATTGTCCACCGGCGCGGCCGAGATCATGCGCACCTGCGCGCAATATGTCCCCGCCTGCAGCGTCGTCGCCACCCGCGCGTCCAGATCGCCCGCGCTGTCGTCGTCCCAGGCCACCACGCGCCCTCCGGCATCGTACAGCGTCAGGGCCGCGTCGTTTTCCCGCGCCAGCGTTTCCAGCGTGATCTCCGTCGGCGCGGTCACCTCGAACTCGACATAGCGGGGCTCCGAACGCTCCGGCCGCAGGATCAGCGACAGGTCGGCAAAGCCGGGGGCGATCGTGACGCCCGCGGGCTGGGACAGCAGGGCCGGCTGGCCGCAGGCGCCGGCCCCGTCCTGCGCCAGGGCAGGCAGGGCGAACGCGCAAAGGGCAAGGGTGGATGCGCCGACAAGTCTGATCACGTGAACCTCCTGAAACATCGTGCCCGCATCCTGCCTCACGCTTGCGTGAAAGGGAAATCTATTCGTCGGACCGCAACACCTGCGCCGGCCGGCGCGCCAAGGGGCGGCGGGCATAGATCACCCCCGTCACCACCGTGGCCAGCACCCCCGCCACCACGATCACAAGGGCCGACACTGGCGCAAAGGCATAGTCCGCCTCCATCACGAAGCGCATCACGGCCCATCCGGCCGTCGCGCCCACCCCCACGGCCACCAAACCCGCCGCCGCGCCCGTCAAGGCCGACCGCAGCGCGAAACTGGTCAGGATCTGCCGCCGCGTTGCCCCCAGCACCTTCAGGATCGCCGCTTCCCGCACCCGCGCGCGTTCCCCCGCCGCCGCCGTTCCGATCAGCACGACCACGCCGGTCAGCAGCGTGATCGCCGCCGCCGCCCGCGTGGCGGTGGCAATGGCGTCCAGCGCCTCGGTCACTCGGGCGATGGCGTCGCCCACCCGGATCGCGGTGATGTTGGGATAAGCCCGCCCCACATCCCGCAGCAACGTTTCCTCGGCCGAGGAATAGACCGTCGCAATCGACGTGTGCGGCGCCCCGGCCAGAGCCGACGGGTTCATCATCATCACGAACCCCATCCCCGCATCCGAGAAGTCCACGTCGCGCAAACTCGTCAGTTCCGCCTCGATGTCTCGGCCCAGGATGTTGACGGTGATCCGGTCGCCCAAGGCCAGCCCCATCTCCTCCGCCGCCTCGGCCGAGAAGCTGATCTGCGGATCGCCTGCGTAATCCACGGGCCAGCTTTCTCCCGCCACCACGTCGGGCGCGGTCGCGGCATAGGTCACGCCCCGATCCCCGCGCAGCACCCAATGCTCCCCCGCCACCTCGCGCGCCGGACGGCCGTTGATGCGGGTCAGCACCCCGCGCAGCATCGGCGCGCTTTCCACCCGCGTGACCGAGGGATCCCCCTCCAGCCGCGACAGGAACCCCTCCAACTGGTCCGTCTGGATGTCCACGAAGAAATAGGACGGCGCGCGCTCCGGCAGGTCGCGGTCGATCGCGCCGCGCAGGTTGGTGTCGATCTGCCCCACCGCCGCCAGCACCGAAAGCCCCAGACCCAGCGACAGGATGACCGCCGTCGTCGCCCCCGCTTCCCCGATCGAGGCGACGGCCAGCCGCAGCGCCGGCTGCCGGATGTGCCGCGCCGCGCGCCGGGCCAGATGGCGCACGATCCACGCCGCCAGCGCCAGAAGCAGCAACGCCCCCACGATCCCGCCCGCCGTGCCAAGCGCCAGCCCCGGCGTGCCGGAAAACCACACGGCCCCGCCCACCAGCACCGCCGCCAAAGCCACCAGCCCCACTGCATAGCCGCGCGGCACACCGCCGCCCGCCCCGCGATACAAGGCCGCCGCCCGCAACTGCGCCACCCGCGCCAGCGGCCACAGCGTGAACAGCGCCGCCGTCATCAACCCGTAGAACGCCGCCTCCAGCAGCGGCAAAGGATAAACCCCGAACGACACGTCGAACGGCAAGGACGACGCGACCCAGGGCGAGGCGACCATCGGCAGCGCCGTCCCCAGCACCAGCCCCCCCACCACGCCCAGCACCGCCAGCGCCCCGATCTGCAACGCATAGGTCGCCAGAACCAGCCGCCCTTCGGCCCCCAAGGTCCGCAAGGTGGCGATGGTCGGCGTCTTTCGCCCCAGATAGGTGCCCACGGCGGACTGCACGCCGATGCCGCCCACGGCCAAACCGGCCAGCCCCACCAGCACAAGGAACGATCCCGTCCGGTCCACGAACCGCTCGACCGAGGGCGAGGGCCGCCGGCTGTCGCGCCAGCGCATCCCCGTATCGCGAAACTCCCGCTGCGCGCGGGCCTGAAGCGCGTCCAGATCCGCGCCGTCGGGCAACAACAGCCGGTAATCGCTGTCATAGACCGTGCCCGGCGCCAGAAGGCCGCTGCCCCCCAATCCGTCCAGCGACACCACCGTCCGCGGCGCCAAGGTGAACCCGGCCGAGGCGCTGTCCGGCTCCCGCACCAGCATCGCGTTCAGCCGGAACGCCTTTTCCCCCAAGGTGAACGTCTCGCCCACCTCCAGCCCCAGCCGGGCGGCCAGCGCGGGATCCATCACCGCCCCCGGCACATCGCCGCCGGCCAGGGCCTCGGCCACCGGAATCGCCGGCTCCAGCCCCGCCTGCCCGACCAGCGGCCAGTTGCCATCCACGCCCCGCACCTGCGTCAGGACGCGGTCCTCCCCCGCCACGGCCATGGAACGGAAGTCGACCGTTTCCGACACCCGCTCGGCGATGCCCCCCATGAAGGCGCGCTCGGCCTCGGTCGCGGTGCGATAGGTGAAAGTCATCTCGGCATCGCCGCCCAGAAGCACCGCCCCCTGATCGGCCAGCCCCCGTTCGATCGCGGCGCGCACCGATCCGATGGCCGCGATCGCCGCCACCCCAAGGATCAGGCACAGCAGGAACACCCGGAACCCGCCAAGCGCGCCCCGCAACTCCCTTCGCGCGATGCGCCAGGCCAGTGGCAGAACGCTCATGCCGCGATCCGCCCGTCGGCCATCCGCACCACGCGGTCGCAGCGCTCGGCCAGCTCCGGCGCATGCGTCACCATCACCAGCGTCGCCCCCTGTTCGCGCAACCCGAACAGCAGGTCCATCACCGTGGCCCCCGTGGTCCCGTCCAGATTGCCCGTCGGCTCATCCGCCAGAAGGATCGCGGGCCGCGTCGCCCAAGCCCGCGCCAGCGCCACGCGCTGCTGTTCCCCGCCCGACATCTGACGCGGATAATGATCCCCCCGATGCCCCAGCCCCACGGCCGCCAGCTCCTCCCCCGCGCGGCGGAAGGCGTTGTCCATCCCCGCCAATTCCAGCGCCAGCGCGACATTTTCACGCGCCGTCATCGTGGGGATCAGGTGGAAAGACTGGAACACCACGCCCATATTCCCCCTGCGGAAGCGCGCAAGGCCATCCTCGTCCATCGCGGACAGATCCTGGCCAAGCGCGCGGACCGTGCCGCCGCTGGCCCGTTCCAGCCCCCCCATCAGCATGAGGAGCGAGGACTTGCCGGACCCCGAAGGCCCCACCAGACCCAGCGTTTCCCCGCGCGTCACGGTCAGGTCGATGCCCCGCAGGATCTCCACCGGGCCGGCGTTGCCCTCCAGCACCAATTGCGCATCCCGCAGTTCAAGGACCGTCTCCATGAAGCTCTCCCCTTTGTTCGCCCTTGGTTGTAAGCCGCTGGCACATCTACGCAACCTGGGCGTGGCGCTTTGCCTCGGGGGGGCGGGCCCGGCCCTGGCCGATCCTGTCACGGTGGTGGCCCTGGGCGACAGCCTGACGCAAGGCTACGGCCTGCCCGCCGATCAGGGATTCGTGCCGGTGCTTCAGTCCTGGCTGGACGACCGGGACGCCGAGGTCACGATCGTGAACGCAGGCGTTTCGGGCGACACCACCGCCGGCGGTCTTGCCCGCACCGACTGGGCCCTGACGCCCGACGCCGACGCCATGATCCTGAACCTTGGCGGCAACGACCTTCTGCGCGGGCTGGACCCGGCCGCCAGCCGCGCCAACCTCGACGCGATCCTCGACAAGGCCGACGCCCGCGGCCTGCCGGTCCTGCTGTTCGGCCTGCGCGCGCCGGGCAATTACGGCCCCGCCTTCCAGCAGGCCTTCAACGCGATGTATGCCGATCTTGCGCAGGAACACGGCGCCCTCTTCGTGCCCGACTACCTCGGCCCCGTGACGGAAGGCGAACGGCTGAACCTGACCTACATCCAGGGCGACGGCATCCACCCCAACGCCGAAGGCGTGAAGCGGCTGGTGGACGCGGTCGGCCCTTCCGTCCTCGAACTGGTGGCCCGCGCCAGATAGGCGTTCAGGCCGCCGGCAGATGATCCGGCGGGATGGTCAGCGTGCAGATCACCCCGGCCGGATCATAGACCAGCCTCGCCCCGCCGCCCGGCGCGAAGGCCAGGCTCTGGGTGATGACCGTTTCGCCAAAGCCGCCCTGCGCGGGCGTCAACACGACCGGCCCGCCCGTTTCGCGCCATTCCAGCGTCAGCGCGCCCTTCTCGGCCGCGTCCACTGCACGGATGGCGATGTTGCCCTTGTCGGTCGACAGGGCGCCATACTTGACCGCGTTCGTCGCCAGCTCGTGGAACACCAGCCCGATCGCCACCGCCGCCTCGGCCGAGATCAGCTGCTCCAACCCCGACGTGGTGATCCGGCTTCCCCCCATGTCCATGAAGGGCGACAGTTCCGCCACGATCACGTTCTGGACGGTCAGCCCCTTCCACGCGTTCTTGGCCAGCAGGTTGTGCGTCGCCGCCAGAGCGCGCACGCGGTCGGTGAACGTCTTCTCGAACGTCGTCAGATCGCCCGAGGTGCGGATCGTCCGCCGCGTGATCGCGATCACCATGGCCAGCGCGTTCTTCACCCGGTGGTCCAGCTCGTTCATCAGCAAAAGCTGCTGGCGTTCGGCCGCCTTGCGCTGCGTCAGGTCCACCATCGTCACGACGCAGCCGCTGGCCGCGCCCTCGCCCATGCGCAAGGGCGCCGCGCTCAGCAGGAAATCCTTGGCGCCCGGCGCGTCCGGGGCGAACACTTCCATCCCCTGAACCGGCGGGCCGGTCATCGCGCGGTCCAGAATGGCCGCACTGTCGGCCAGGCCCGTGCCGGTGGCCGGAACCAGCGGCACGATGCGCGCAAAGGGCTGGCCCACCGGATCGGACGCATACAGCGCGCGCGACGCCGCATTCCCGCGCGTCACGACCCCGTCGGCATCGCACACCAGCACCGCCTCGTTGACCGAGGCGAGGATGCCCTGCGCCGTGCGCTCGTTCTGCTCGGCCCGGGCGGACCGCACGCGGTCCGTCACATCCGCCAGCGTGATCGCGTGCCCCGCCACCGTGCCGATCTGCAACGGCTTGCTTGCCACCACAAGATAGCGCGCCCCCGACGGCCCGTATTGCGTCACCTGCAAGGTCGCGCGCGGCGTCGTGGCGTCGGCCAGCAGCGCCGCCACATCCGCCGGATCCGCCGCCAGCAGATCGGCCAGCGCCTTTCCCTGCACCGGCGCGCTCACCAGATCGGCAAAGGTCGCGTTGGCATAAAGCACCCGGCCCGCCCCGTCGACGGCGGCGGCTCCGGTGTCCATCACCTCGATGAAGGCGCGGAACGCTTCGGCGTCACCCCCGATCGCGAACACCTGCGGCTGGTCCATGCGGCCCACCACAAGCGCGTCCACCTCACCCTCGCGGATCGCCCGCAGCGTGTCCTCGGCTTCCTGCAAGCGGCGTTGCAACTCGGCCAGCGCTTCGCCCGAGATGCTCATTCGTTTTCAAGACGCAGGTTGACGAGGACCTTTTCCTCGTCCGACAGATCGCCGATGATCTTGCGCAGCGGCACGGGAAGTTCGCGCACCAGCGTCGGGATGGCCACGATGTTGTGCTCGCGCGCCAGCTTCGGGTTCTCGCGCAGGTCGATCACCTCGATCTCGTAGCGGCCCGGAAGATGCTCCTCGCAGATGCGGCGCAGGTTCGAAATTGCCGCCAGCGATTTCGGCGTTTGCCCGGCCACATACAGGACAAGCTTCTTCAGTTTCTGTTCGTTCATCGTCACGCCCGTCGGCTCGCTTCCATCTCGGCCAGATCCTGACGGGCCTGCCGCACATACTCGTTTTCGTTTTCGGCAATCCGCCGCAGTTCCAGCTCGCTCGCCTCGATCTGCGCCTGAAGTTCCTCGATCTGCGCCTGCGCCAGACGGCGGCGCTGCTCGGCCGCCACCCGAAGCCGCTCCACCTCCTGCGCGCGCACCGTTTCCACCCGCCGCAGGCGCGCCTCCTCGGCCCGCCGCGCGGTTCCGGTCAGCGCGCCGCTTTCCCCCAGATGGGGCGGCAGAAGGCGTAGGCCGTGTTCGCTCATGATGAATTCGCGCACCTGGTTGGAATGGGCCGTGCCCCTTGCCTTCAACAGATAGAGCTCGCGGTTGAATTCGCCATTCACCTCGCGGTTCAGCATCAGGATCCACGCGTCCATCAGCGACGAAAGGCCCGCATCCGTGGCCACCGTGTCGCCCTGCGTGTGCGCCAGATGGGTGAAGACCGCCGTGATCCCGCGGTTCTTCAGGTAATCCACCATGCGCAGCAGCATGGCCTGAACCTCCTGCCGGTCGCCGGATTCCAGGAACGCCGATATTGGGTCCAGCACCACCAGCGTCGGGTTCATGCGCGCCACTTCGCGCAGCATGACCGCCAGATGCATCTCAAGGCTGTAAAAGGTCGGCCGCGCCGCCACGTGCCGCCACTGCCCGCTGTCGATCCACGGTTGCAGGTCCAGCCCGATGGACCGCATGTTCCGAACCGTCTGCCGCTCCGATTCCTCGAAGGAAAAATACAGCGCCCGCTCGCCCGCCGCGCAGGCCGCGCCCGCAAAGCTTGCCGCCAGCGTCGACTTCCCCGATCCCGCCACGCCCGACACCAGGATCGACGTCCCGCGATGGAACCCGTGCCCCACGATCATCGCGTCCAGATCCGCCACGCCCGAGGAGATGCGCTCCTCGAACACCTTGTGGTCCAGTCCCAGCGAACTGACCGGCAGGACCGAAAATCCGTCCTCGTCGATCAGGAACGGGTATTCGTTCGTGCCATGCGCCGTGCCGCGATACTTCACGATCCGCATCCGGCGGGTGGAGATCTGGTTGTGCACCCGGTGATCCAGAAGGATCACGCAGTCCGACACGTATTCCTCCAGCCCCTGCCGCGTCAGCGCGCCATCCCCGCGTTCGGCGGTGATCACGGTCGTCATGCCGCGGTCCTTCAGCCAGTCGAACAGGCGGCGGATCTCGGCCCGCAGGATGGCGGGGTTGGTGAAGGCGGAAAACAGGCTCTCGATCGTGTCCAGCACGACGCGCTTGGCACCGATGGAGTCGATCGCCAACTCCAGCCGCAGGAACAGCCCCTCAAGGTCGTAATCCCCGATCTCGGCCAGTTCCGACGGATCGACGCTGACATGCTCCACCACGACCTTGTCCGCCGCGATCAGTTCGTCCAGCCCGAACCCGAGCGAGGCGACGTTGCTCACGATGTCGACCGGCCGCTCCTCGAACGTAACGAACACGCCCGGCTCGTCACACTCCCGCGCGCCATGGATCAGGAAGGTCGAAGCAAACAGCGTCTTCCCGCATCCCGCCGATCCGCACACCAGCGACGGGCGTCCAGTGGGAAGGCCGCCATGCGTCAGATCGTCAAAGCCGCTGATGCCGGTCCGGGATTTAAGGATGCCTTGGGCCGCCATATGTCGTGCTCTCACTGTGAATCACGCAGACATAGGGCAAAACCGGCACGATTGCCAACAGCTATGGCCGACCCGCCATGGCCCGAAAACCAAGCGCGGCCGCCCCGATCAGCCCCGGCTCGATCCGGCACAAGGCGGGCACCACCAGCGGGCGGTCGAAGCGCCGCAAACAACGCGCCCGCACCCCCGCATCCAGCGCCGCCACCAGCGCCGCACTGTTGGACAGCCCGCCCCCCACCGCGATGATGCCCGGCCCCAGCAGGTTCGTCACCATCGCCAGCGGGCCGGACAGCACCTCCAACCACGCGGCAATGGTGCGCCCTGCCGCAGGCTCCCCCGCCTCCCACGCGGCGACGATGGCCTGCGCTTCCGCCGCCTGACCGTTCAGGTGAAGATGCAGCCGCTCCATCCCCCGGGCCGAACAGACCGCGTCCAGACAGCCCACCTGCTCGCATCCACAGGGAATCGCAGGCAAAATCACATCGCCCAGAACACGGGCGGCCACCGGCCCGTGCCCCCATTCGCCCGCAAAGCCCCCATGCGCGTTGATCAGCCCGCCGCGCACCACGATCCCGCCCCCGACGCCGGTGCCAAGGATCACGCCGAACACCACCTCATGCCCGCGCCCGGCGCCGCCCACCGCCTCGGCCATGGCAAAGCAGTCGGCGTCATTGGCCAGCACCACCGGCAGGCCAAGCGCAGCCTCCAGGTCCCGCACCAGCGGACGGCCCCTCAGGCAGGGGATGTTGGCGACGGTCGCCCGCCCCTCCTCGTCCACCACCCCGGCGATGGAAAAGGCCAGCGCCTCGGGCGGAACGCTGGCCGCCGCGACGGCGCCTTTCAGCGCCCCGACGAAAGCGTCGAAATCCCGCCCCGGCGTCGGAATGCGCCCCGTCGGCCGCACCTGATCGGGCGCCACGGCCTCCGCCGTCTTGATCGCCGTGCCGCCGATGTCAAAGCACAGGATCACGGCGCCACCCCTCCGATCCACACCCCGTTCACCCCCAGCCCCTCATCCACCGCCACGAAATCCGCCCGCTGCCCCGCCCGCAACCCGCCGCGCGACGCGTCCCCCATCGCCGCCGCCGGCAGGGCCGAGGCCATGGTCCACGCCTCCCCCAGCCCGACGCCAAGGTCCACCACATGCCGCACCGCATCGATCATCGCGATGTCCGCCCCCGCCAGCGTCCCATCGGCCAGCGTCAGCCGCCCGCCCTGCCGCAAAATTTCCCGCCCGTTCAGCGTGAATGCCGCAATGTCCGTCCCCACCGTGGACATCGCATCGCTGACCAGGAAGATCCGCCCCGCCGCCGCCCGCAAGGCGATCCGCAGCACGGCGTCGTCCACGTGGAACCCGTCCGCGATGATCCCGACCCGGAACCGCGCGTCGTCCAGCGCCGCCCCCGCCAGTCCGGGCGCGCGATGGGTCAGCGGGCTCATCGCGTTGAACAGATGGGTGACCATGCTGGCCCCCGCATCCGCCGCCGCACGCGCCTCGCCCGCCGTGGCGTCGCTGTGCCCAAGGCTGACCACCGCCCCCGCCGCCACGAGCCGGCGGATGGCGTCCACCCCCACCACCTCGGGCGCGAGGGTGCACAGCAGCCGCACCCGTCCCGCCGCATCCTCCAGCCGCCGCAGATCCTCCGCCCCCATCGGGCGGATCAGTCCCGGATCATGCGTGCCCTTGCGCGCCACGGCGAAATGCGGCCCTTCCAGATGCAGCCCCATCACGTCCGAGGCCGCCGCCACCTCCACCGCCCGCGCCGTCACCTCCGGCGTGTCGGTGATCAGCGTCACCATGATCGAGGTCGTCCCCAACCGCGCATGCGCCGCCCGGATCCGCGCCAGCCCCTCGGCCGAAGGGTCGTTGTTGAACAGCACCCCGCCGCCGCCATTCACCTGAAGATCGACCAGCCCCGGCAGGATCCACCCCGCCACCCGCTGCGCCCCCGGCACGTCCCGCGCGATCCGCGCCACGCGCCCATCCTCCACCACCAGCACCGCATCCTCGTGCCAGTCGGTCCCGTCAAAGATGCGGTCGGCGTGAAAGGCGCTCACCAGACCATCCCGCGCGCGGCCACCGGCTCCACCCGCGTCACGACCCCGTCGCGGTGAAACACCACGCGGTCGAACAGGTTCGATACCGGGCAAGTGTGGTTCGGCACCACGCGCAGCACCTCCCCCACCCCCGGCCGCCACTCGCAGGCGGAAATGTCCACCACCGCATGCTCCTCGGACAGCACCACGATCCGCGCCTCGGGCATCCCCTCGATCAGCCCGTGATCCGTGAAGCCCGACAGATCGCTCGTCAGCGCCTTCGATCCCGCATCCAGCACCATCCGGTCCGGCAAAGGGCGCGACACGACGGTGACCTGAACCTGCATCGCCAGATCCTCCGCCCCGCAGGTGCCCGCCCGCAGCATGGCGCGGTCGTTATAGACATAGGTACCCGCCCGATGCTCCGTCACCGAGGGCACCGCATGCGCCTGCCAGAAATCCGGCGATCCGCCCCCGGACCGCACCGGACAGTCCAGCCCCACCCCGGCCAGCAAATCCATCGTCCG
Source organism: Falsirhodobacter sp. 1013 (assembly GCF_051195255.1). Classification (NCBI taxonomy): domain Bacteria; kingdom Pseudomonadati; phylum Pseudomonadota; class Alphaproteobacteria; order Rhodobacterales; family Paracoccaceae; genus Falsirhodobacter; species Falsirhodobacter sp. 1013. The sequence goes on from NZ_JBNJLK010000006.1 coordinate 51,174, forward strand.
CACCAGAAACGCCTCCACCACGGCCGCGCCGCCGGGCACGGGATAGGTCATCAGCCCCTCGAACCGCAAACCCGGCGCCGCTGCGATCCGCCGCGCCAGCGCCACCGCCTCCTCGGGCGTCCCCACCCCGCAGCGCTTCGCCCCCGTGTCGCATTCCACCAGCACCCGCAGCGGACGCCCTTCCCCGAAGGCCGCCGCCAGCCCGTCCACCGTCACGGCGCTGTCGGCCACCACCGTCAGCCGCACGCGTTCGTTCAGCGCCCGCAGCCGCGCCAGCCGCGCCGCCCCCAGAATGTTGTAGGTGATGAGGATGTCGTCAAACCCCGCATCGGCAAACACCTCCGCCTCGGTCAGCTTCTGGCAGGTGATGCCGATGGCCCCCGCCGCCAGCTGCGCCCGCGCGACCGAGGGGATCTTGTGCGTCTTGATGTGCGGCCGGAACCCGATCCCGTGCTTGTCCATGTAACCCTGCGCCCGCGCGATGTTCGCCTCCAGCCGCGCCTCGTCCACGATGGGCATGGGGGTCAGGACGTCCGACAGCTTGGTGCCGGGTTCGGGCCAGGGAAAGGTCATGCCGTCTCCGCAAAGGGGTCGGCACAGATGGGCCAGATGTCGCGCCGCACATGCCGATAAGGGGTTGTCGCCGGATCGTTGGGATAGGGCCGACCGGCGGAACAGTAAAGCACCTCGGACGCGATGGGGGCGAAAGCGGCGTGAAAATGGTTGGTGGACTTGATCACCAGCACCCGCTGCGCCCGCGGATCAAGGCCAAGCGCGGAAAACAGCGACGGATCGAACCCCTGCGCCCGCACCGTGTTCAGGATCACCTGCACGCCCCGAAACGACACCCGCGCCGCGGCACCAAAGGGCACCACGCTGTCGCCGAACCGCATCTCCGCCGCCGGATTCAGCGCCTCCACCCGCACCACCGCATCCACCGGATCGCCCGTCTCGGGCGCGGATTTCGCACCAAAGCGCAAGGGGATCTCCGCCCCCTCTCCGGCGGCAAAGCACAGCTGCACCGCGACCGGGTCCCAGATCGTGCCCACCGCAGCCCCCGTCACGCCCTGCGCCAGAACCTCGTGCAGCAACACGGTCGCATCCCCCGCCGTCCCGCCACCCGGATTGTCCCACATGTCGGCGATCACCACCGGCCCCCGCGCAGCCACCTTCGCCCGTGCCACCGCCTCTTCCGGCCCCATCGCGGGCATCAGGTGCCGGCCCCGGTTGGCGAACAGCTCCCGCCCCAATTCCTCGGCCACCCGCGCGCCCAGCACCGGATCGCCATCGGTCACCGCGATCACCTTGGTCCCCATCTCGGGCACGTCGCCCGCCATGAACCCGTGGATCACCGACAGCGACAACAGCCCCGGCACCTCCCGCTCCATCCTCATCATCCGGTCCACGAACCCCCGCATGGGTTCCCTGGACGTCGGGAACACGTCGATCATCCGGCAATCGAACACCGACATCACCGGCCGCACCCGCCCCGCCAGCCGATCCACAAGGATGCGCCACAGATCCTCGGCCCGGTCCACGAAATCGGTGTGCGGAAACTCCTTGAACGCCACCAGCACATCCGCCGCCGCCACCCGCCGCGCGGTCAGGTGGCTGTGCGGGTCCAGCCCCGCGAACACCGGAACATCCGGCCCCACCAGTGCCCGCACCCGGTCCAGTAGATCGCCCTCGGGGTCCATATACCCCTGCGCCACCATCGCCCCGTGCAGCCCCAGCATCACCGCATCCACCGGCCCCGCCGCCGCCAGCTGCCCCAAGATTTCGTCCCGCAGCCCCTCATAGGCCCCGCGCGCGATCAGCCCCGCCGGATCGGCCCAGGCCGCCGTCCCTTCCACCAGCTCCCATCCGCGCTCCGCACAGACCCGCCGCCCCACGGTGATCGGCGCGGTGCACAGCGTCGGCGTTTCCGGATGCTCCCCCGGCCCTGCGCACAGCGAGGCTTCGAAGGCCCGCCGGTCGATCACGATGGGCGAAAACGTGTTCGTCTCGGTCGCAAGGGCGGCGGCGAAGATCCTCATCCGGCGTCCGTCACATGCGGCAGATAGCCCACGAACCCCGCGATCTTCCAGCGCCCGCCGTCCTTCCGGCACCAATACAGCGTCTGCCAGTTCATCCGGTCCACCCCGCCGTCCGCCCGGCGCAGATGCCCGTCGAACTTCTTGCGCACCAGCGCCGCATCCGCGGTGATCTCGATCTCCTCCAGCCGCGTCGCGGCGAAGATGTCGGCCCGCGGATCCCCCGCAAAGGCCTGCCGCCCGAACTCCTCCGCCTGCCGCAGCCATTCCGTCCGATAGGTCGCAAGGTCCGGAAAGGCCAGCGTCACCCCCTGCGGGTCCGGCTGGAAATGCCCGCTCAGCCCCGTGAAGTTCGCGTCGATGAAATCGCCCGCCACCGCATCCCAGTCCGCCGCCACGAAGGCGTCGATGTCGCGGGGCACCAACATCTCCCAGATCGCGCGGCGGTCGCGGTCGGTGAAGGGATTCAGGAAGGGATCACGCGGCTGTGCCATGAAAATATTTTCACAATTACCGGAATTCTTCTGGATTGATCGCGTATCCTGTGACTTCTTGTCAAGCATCACGAAAATTAATTTCTGAATGCCATGACCGCCGCCGACCTTCCCACCCCGGACCTCCTGACCGCGCTGGCGGACGGGGACCAGCGCCTGTCGGGGCTGGAACGCCGCCTCGCCGCCCTGGTGCTGGAGGATATGGAGTTCGCCACCAACGCCTCCATCACCGATCTGGCCACCCGCGCCGGCGTCTCGCCCCCCACGGTGACGCGCTTCTGCCGCCGCCTCGGTTGCGCTAGCTTTTCCGACTTCAAGGTCCAGCTCGCCCGCAGCCCCTATGTCGGCCTGCGCTACCTGAAACCCGAAAGCCAGTCCTCCAGCGTGGCCGAGGTGGCGGAAGACGTGGTCACCAAGGCCCAGAACGCGCTCTTCCAGATGCACCGCGCGCTGGACCTGTCCGCCGTCGAAAAGGCCACCACGCTCCTTTGCGGCGCGGGGATGATCCACGCCTTCGGATCGGGCGGCAATTCGGCCATGGTCGCGAACGAACTCCAGAACCGCCTTTTCCGCCTCGGCTGCCGGATCGCGGCGTCGAACGATCACGGGATGCACCTGATGCTGGCGGCCGCCGCCCAGCCGGACACGGTGGTCATCGGCTCCTCCTTCACCGGCCGGAACGCCGAACTGGTCCGTTCCTTCCGCCTTCTGGCCGAACGCGGCATCCCCACCATCGCCCTCACCCAAAGCGCCTCCCCGGTGGCGGAGGCCGCGAACATCGTGATCGCCATCGACCTGCCCGAAGGTCAGAACATCTTCCGCCCCTCCTCCACCCGCTTCGCCTTTCTCGCGGTGGTGGACGTGATCGCCAACATGGTCGCCTACGCCGACCGGCCCAAGGCGCAGCGCCTCCTGCGGGGCATCAAGGAACAGCTGATCCGTCATCGCGACGGCAATGACCGCCAGCTTCTGGGGGACTGACCACAAGGGGGAACGGAATGACGGGAACAGCCATCGTGACGGGCGGCGCGGGCGACATCGGACAGGCCATCGCGCGCCGCCTGCTGCAGGACCATGACACGGTGATCCTCGCCGATCTGGACGAAGGCGGCCTCGAACAGGCCTGCGCCGCCCTTGGCCCGCGCAGCCGCGCCGTCCGCACCGACGTGACGAACCCCGACGACTGCGCCGCATTGGCCGTTGCCGCAGGCCCACTGCGCACGCTGGTCAACAACGCCGGCGCCGCCCGCGCCGCCAGCCTGCACGCCACGCGGCTCGACGACTGGCAGGCCGACCGCGCCCTGAACCTCGACGCGGCCTTCCTGATGTTCCGCGCCTGCGCCGATACGCTGCAAGGCTCCGTCGTCAACATCGCCTCGGTCAACGGGATGGGCGTCTTCGGCCACCCCGCCTATTCCGCCGCCAAGGCCGGGATGATCCACCTTACCCGCCTCATCGCGGTGGAATACGGCCCCCGCGGCCTCCGCGCCAACACGGTCGCCCCCGGCACCGTCCGCACCCGCGCGTGGGAGGCCCGGGCCCAAGCCAATCCCGACGTGTTCACCGAGGCCGCCGCCCACTACCCCCTCGGCCGCATCGTCACGCCTCGGGACGTGGGCGAGGCCGTGGGCTTTCTCGCCTCCCCCCTTGCCGCCGCGATCACCGGCATCTGCCTGCCCGTGGATTGCGGCCTGACGGCGGGCACCCCCGCCCTCGCCCGAACCTTCACCCAAAGCGACGATTACAGGAGCGTGTGATGCTGCATCTGGACAACGCCTGGCACCCCGAACCCACCCCGGCCGGCACGTGGGAACTGACCCTCACCAACCTGTCGGACACCACGCTGGCGGATTTCACCCTGTCCCTCACCTCCATCACCCGCGTCGTGGGGGCCGATCCGGACCTGCACAACGTCCGCTTCCTCAAGCGCAACGCCAACTTCCACAGTTTCGCCCCGCCCGAGGGCCTGACGCTGGCACCGGGCGAAGCATGGACCTTCCGCATCGCCAGCCTCAACCGCTCCCCCTTCCACCGCAACGACGCGGCGAAAACAGCGTGGGTCACCATCGCCGGCCAGCACCACCCCGTCTCGGTGGGCGACCTGATGCTCAAGGGCTCCGTCCCCGCCATGCCCCCGCCCCGCCTGCCCGAAGGCCGCCTGACCCTGCCCTTCGCCCTCCTCCCCTGGCCCCGCCAGATCGAGGGCACCCCCGGCCCCGCCCCCGTGATCCTGACCGCCGCCCCCGGCACTTCCGTCGAGGATCGCCGCCTGATGCTGTCGGTGGACGCGCTCCATGCCCGCCTCTTCCCCACCGCGCGCCGCCTCTTCACCCTCACCCCCGCGATGGGCGACCGGACCTTGTCCTTCGCCACCGCCGACATGGCCCCCGACGCCTACCGGCTGGACTTTGGCGACACGATCACCCTCACCGCCAGCGCCGACACCGGCCGCCGCCACGGCCTCGTCACGCTGGCCCGCATGCTGCACGGCGCGTTCGCCGACCCCGACTTCCTGTTCCCCGCCACGGGTCATATCGACGATGCCCCGCGCTACGGCTGGCGCGGCTGCCATCTCGACGTGTCCCGCCACTTCTGGCCGATGGAGGATGTGCTGCGCTTCGTCGACATCCTCGCCTGGGAAAAACTGAACATCTTCCACTGGCATCTGGCCGATGACGAGGCGTTCCGCGCCGAGATCCTCGCCCTCCCCGAGATGACCAAAACCGGCGTCACCCGCGGCCCCGACCGCCCCGACATGCTCCCCCAACTCGGCGACGGCATCACGGACACCGGCGGCTTCTACACGCAAGCCGACATGCGCGCCGTCGTGGCCCACGCCGCCTCTCTCGGGGTCGAGGTGATGCCCGAAATCGACATCCCCGGCCATTGCGCCGCGCTCCTCGCCGCCCGCCCCGAACTCGTGGACCCGGACGAACCCGCCGAAAGCTACCACCCTGTCCAAGGCTTCCCCAACAACGCCCTCAACCCTGCCATGCCCGCCACGTGGACGGTGCTGGAACACATCCTCGACGAACTCTGCGCCCTTTTCCCCTCCCCCCATTTCCACATCGGCGGGGACGAGGTCGCGAAGGGCGCCTGGCTCGCCTCCCCCCAAGCCCGCATCCTGATGCAGCGCGAAGGCCTTGCCGGCACGTTCGAACTGCAAAGCTGGTTCCTGACCCGCGTGAAGAAGATGCTGGAGACACGCGGCAAGATCCTCGTCGGCTGGAACGAGGTGGCGCATGGCGGCGGCGTGCCCCCCGAAAACACCGTCCTCATGGCGTGGGAAAACGCCGCCGTCGGGATCGAACTGGCCGAACAGGGCTACGACGTGGTGATGACGCCGGGGCAGGCCTACTATCTCGACATGGTGCAAGGCGCGGACTGGCTGGAAAACGGCGCGGGCTGGGCCGGTCCCGTCCCCCCGCAACAATCCTATGAATATGAAGCCGAAGGCGACTTTCCCGACCACCTGCGCGCCCGCATGCGCGGCGTGCAAGCTTGCATCTGGTCCGAACACTTCACCACCAAGGCCTGGTTCAACGACCTCGTCTTCCCCCGCCTGTCCGCCATGGCCGAAGCCGCCTGGACCCCCGCCGCCGACAAGGACTGGCTGCGCTTCGCCCGTCAGGTCCGCCAGCATCCGGAGCTTTGATCATGCGCATCGCCGTCGGCGGCCTTCACACCGAATGCTCCACCTACTCCCCCGTCCTGATGCAGGAAACCGACTTCCGCATCCTGCGCGGCGAAGACCTTGTCAGCCACGACTACTTCGCCTTCCTCTCCGACCACGACGCCACCATCGCCCCCCTCCTGCACGCCCGCGCCATCGCGGGCGGCCCCGTCGCCCGCCCGGTCTACGAGGCGTTCAAGGCCGAATTCCTCGACCGCCTGACCCAAGCTATGCCGGTGGACGGCGTCTACCTCGCCATGCACGGCGCCATGTATGTGGAGGGGATGCAGGACGCCGAAGGCGACTTCATCACCGCCGTCCGCGCCCTTGTGGGGGACGTCCCCATCGCCGCCAGCTACGACCTGCACGGCAACGTCTCGCAGCGGATCGTGGACGCGCTAGACATCTTCGCGGCCTACCGCACCGCCCCCCATATCGACATCGCCGAAACGATGCAGACCGCCTTCACCCTCCTCCTCCGCGCGATACGGACGGGGGAAAAACCGGGCCTTGTCTGGACGAAGATCCCGCTCCTCCTCCCCGGCGAACGCTCCTCGACCGAGGATGAACCCGCCCGCAGCCTTTACGCCGCCCTACCCGAACGCGACCAAGGCCCCGGCGTTTGGCGCGCCGACCTGATGATCGGCTACGTCTGGGCGGACGAACCCCGCGCCACCGCCTGCGCCGTCGTCACCGGCACAAACCAAGCCGCGGCGGCGGCGGAGGCCGCGCGCATCGCCGCCGACATGTGGGCCGCCCGCGACGCCTTCGGCTTCGGCCCCGTCACCGGCCCCCTGTCCGACGTGCTGGACCTCGCCGCCACCGCCCCCACCGCGCCCGTGATCCTCGCCGACAGCGGCGACAACCCGACGGGGGGCGGCGTGGGCGACCGCGCCGACGTCCTTTCGGCCCTCATCGACCGCAACTGGCAAAACGCCCTCGTCGCCGGCATCGCGGACCTTCCGGCCACGAACGCCTGCTTCGCCGCCGGCCCCGGCGCCCGCCTCACGCTCTCCATCGGCGCCACCCTCGACCCCTCCGGCACCCGTGTCACCGCCGATGCACAGATCCTGCGCCTGACGGGCGAACACGCCGACCGTCAGGCTGTCCTCCGCATCAACGGCATCACCGTGGTCCTCGCCGCGAAACGCCGCCCCTACCACAACCTGTCCGACTTCGCCGCCCTCGGGCTCGACCCCACGACCTTCCAACTCCTCGTCGTCAAGTCCGGCTACCTCTCGCCCGACCTCGCCCCCCTCGCCGCCCCGAACCTCATGGCGCTGACAAACGGCGTCGTGAACCAGGACATCCCCCGCCTGTCGAACCGCCACCGCCCCGCAGGCACCCTTCCCTTCGACGCGCGCGCGGATTACACGCCGGAACCGATCCCCTCCGCCCGGTTCCGATGATGCTTTCCTTCCTAGGCCCCCTGCGCCGTCACCGCGTCGTCCGGGCCTCGGCCATGGCGATCTTCTTCTACGGCTTCGCGGGGGCCGCGACCGCCCCCTACCAGTCCGTGCTGGCGATCCGGGAACTCGGCCTGTCCGACAACGCCTACGCCGCCATCGCGCTGGCCGCCGCCGTGGCCAACGTCCTGTCCGCCATCGCCATCGGCATCCTGTCGGACCGCTTCCACAGCTACCGCCGGCCGCTGATCGTCGTCGCGGCGCTCGGCGTTGCCAGCTACGCCACCATCTGGCTCGTGCCACACCCTTGGGTCTTCGCCCTTGTCACCATCGGGCCGCTGGCCATGTTCCACGCCACCAACTCCCTGCTTTTCGGCAACGTCCGCGCCCATTCCGCCCGCTATTCGCCGGAAGAGGCCTCCGACATCAACGCCCTGATGCGCATGATGATCTCGCTCGCCTGGGTGCTGGTGCCGGGCGCGGTCGCGATCCTCCTCGCCGGGCGTTCCAGCATGATCGACGCCTGGATCATCGCCGCCCTTCTGGCCGCCGCCTGTCTCGCCACCATCCTCTTCTGGCTCGAACCCGACCACCCCCCGGTGGCCGAGGCTGTGCCCGAAGGCGGCACCGGCACCTCCCCCGTCGCCCCGTCCACCGGCCGCCCCGACCGTCCGGCGCAGGTGCGCGGCGCGCGTGGATCGGCCCTGCTGGAACTGGGCCACATCCTGAACGGCCCCGTCGCGATCCGCATCTTCGGCGTGGCGCTGGTGTCGCAGGTGCTGACGGTTAACGGCACGGTCCTGCCCCTCATCACCACCGGCCCCGCGGGCGGCACGCTGGCCGATGTCGGCCTCATCGTCGGCATGGTCGCCGCGATCGAGGTTGTGTTCATGATGGTCTGGATGCGCCTCACCCGCCGCATCGCCCTGATGACGGCGCTGGCCACCGGCATGGGCCTTTACGCGGCCTACCTCGTCGGCCTCGCCTTCGCCACGGCCCCCTGGCAGATCTATGCGGCCAGCGTGGTCGGCGGCATCGGCGCGGCCGCCATCATCGCGCTGCCCATCAGCTACCTCCTGGACCTGATCCAGAACCGCCCCGGCCTTTCGGCCTCGCTGATCGCGGTGAACATGTTCCTCGGCGCGGCGCTTGGCGCGGGCCTCTTCGCGCTCGGCTCGGCCATCGGCGGGCATGGCACGGCGGCCATCCTCGGCGCGCTGGCAGGCCTTCTCGGCGCCGTTCTCCTCACCCGCCTCGAACGGATCCGCGCATGACCCTTCTGGAAATCTGCGTGGACGACGCCGCAGGCCTTTCCGCCGCCGAAACCGGCGGCGCGGATCGGATCGAGCTGTGCTCCGCCCTCGCCCTCGGCGGCCTCACCCCGTCGGTCGGGTTGATGACACTGGCCGCACGCTCCCCCCTGCCGGTCATGGCGATGATCCGCCCCCGCGCGGGCAACTTCGTCTGGTCCCCCGCCGAACGCGCCGTGATGAAGGAGGAGATCGCCGCCGCCCGCGCCGCAGGCCTCGCGGGCGTCGTCATCGGCGCCTCCCACCCCGACGGCACGCTGGCCGCCGGAACGCTGGCCGACCTCGTCCAACACGCGCGGGGGATGGACATCACCCTGCACCGCGCGATCGACCTTTGCCCCGATCCGGTGGCGGCGGTGCAACTCTGCGCCCGCCTCGGCATCCGCCGCATCCTCAGCTCCGGCGGCGCCCCCACCGCGGCCGAGGGCGTGACCCGCCTGCGCGCCATGACCGGCCACGGCGTCACCATCATGCCGGGTGGCGGCGTCTCGCCCCGCACCCTCCCCCTTCTGGCAGAGTTCACGGAGGTCCACGCCTCCGCCTCCCTCCCCGCGCCGGCCCCCGCCGATCCCCGCATCACGGCCTTCGGCTTCCAGCCCCCCAACGCCCGCGTCACCGACGCCGCCAGCGTCGCCGCCCTGCGCGCCGCGCTGGATCAGCACCCGCCGGGGTGAATGTCCTCGTAATAGTCGCGCAGCGCCAACCCTTCCGCCGCCGCCCGGTCCAGAACCACCGTGCAATGCCGGTGGAATTGCAGGACGGAGGCCGGACAGGACGCGCTCACCGCCCCCTCGATCATCCGCGCCGCAGCCTCGGCCTTGCCGGGCCCGATCGCCACCAGCACCACCTCCCGCGCGCGCAGGATCGTCCCGATGCCCATGGTGATCGCCAGACGCGGCACATCCTCCGCCCGCGCAAAGAACCGCGCGTTCGCCTCCCGCGTGGACCGCGCCAGTGTCTTCACCCGGGTCAATGACGCAAGGCTCGAACTCGGCTCGTTGAACCCGATATGCCCGTTCGGCCCCAGCCCCAGCAGCTGCAAGCCGATATCCCCCGCCGCCACGATCGCGGCCTCGTAGCGTTCCGCCTCCGCCTGCGGATCGGCCGCATCCCCGCGCGGCAGATGCGCCCGCTCCGCCGCCAGATCCACGTGGTCGAACAGATGCTCCCGCATGTAGCGCCAATAGGAACAGGGATGCTCCGCCCCCAGTCCCACATATTCGTCCAGGTTGAAGCTCGTCGCCTCCGCAAACCGGCACGTCCCCGCGCGATGGCGGACGATAAGGCGGCGATACACCTCCTCCATCGTCCCCCCCGTCGCCAGCCCCAGCACGGTTTTCGGGTCCCGCGCCAGCCGCTCCGCGATCAGCCCCGCCGCGCACTCCGCCGCATCCCCGGCATCCGTTCGAACAAGGATCCTCATCCCTGCAACGGCTTCCAGGCCAGCGCGTCGATCTCCACCTTCGCGTCCACCATCAGGCGCGACTGCACAGTGGACCGCGCCGGCGGATGATCGATGAAATGCTTCTCGAACACCGCGTTGAAACTGGAAAAGTCGCGCGGATCGTCCAGCCAGACCGTCACCTTGATCACGTCGGCCAGCGTGCACCCCGCCAAGGCCAGCACCGCCTTGATGTTCTCGATCACCTGCTCGGTCTGCGCCACGATCCCGCCCGTGACCACCTCGCCCCCCACCGTCGGCACCTGGCCTGACACGTGGACGTAATCCCCCGCCCGCACGGCTTTCGCAAAGGGCCGCCGCTGGCCCCCGGCCTGCGCATCAGCCACGTCGTATCGGATCAGTCGCGGATCGGACATGCTCATCTCCTTCTTCAACCACGCGCCAGTTCGGCCAGCGTCCCAAGCCGCGGCAGCGCCCGCCCGTCCACCGTGAACAGATGGCAATCCGCCGCCTCGAACCCCGCCTCCATCGACCGGTCCACCTCGATCGCGGCCCCGCCCGGCAGGATCAGGCAGAAGCTCCCCTCCACCCCCTCGACCGTGGCATGCGCGATCGTCTGCTGCCCCAACCGCTCCACGACCGAAGGCAGGATCGGCAGCACCACCCCGACAGCCCCCGGCCGCACATGCTCCGGCCGGACGCCCAGCGTCAGCGCCGCCCCCTCCAGCCCCGGCTGCGGCGTCACGGGGATCAACGCCCGCTGCCCCCGGAACTCCACCACCACGCCGCCCGCCTCCACGCCCACGCAACGCACCGGCAGCATGTTCATGCGCGGATTGCCGATGAACCCGGCCACAAACGTATTGTCCGGCTTGTGATACAACTCCAGCGGAGAGCCCACCTGCGCGATGTCCCCCGCCCCCAGCACGACGATGCGGTCGGCCATCGTCATCGCCTCCACCTGGTCATGCGTCACATAGATCATGGTCGATCCCAACTGCCGGTGCAGCCGCGTCAGCTCGATCCGCATGTCGGTCCGCAATGCCGCGTCCAGGTTCGACAACGGCTCGTCGAACAGGAAGATCTTCGGCTCCCGCACGATGGCCCGCCCGATGGCCACCCGCTGGCGCTGCCCGCCCGACAGCATGCCGGGCTTCTGGGTCAGCCGCTCCTCCAGATGCAGGATGCGGGCCGCCGCCCCCACCTTCTCGCGGATCACGGCCTCGGGCGCCCGCTCCACCCGCAAGGGAAAGGCGATGTTCTCGAACACGCTCATGTGCGGATAAAGCGCATAGGACTGGAACACCATCGCGATGCCGCGCCGCACGGGCGGCAGGTCGTTCACCCGCAGCCCGTCGATGACGATGTCCCCTTCGGTCGTGTGCTCCAGCCCCGCGATCATGCGCAGCAGCGTGGACTTCCCGCAGCCCGACGGGCCCACGAAAACGACGAACTCGCCATCCTCCACATCCAGCGAGACGTTCTTGACCACGTCGTATTGGCCAAAGCTCTTGATGACGTTTCTCAGGGAAAGCTGGCCCAAACCTGTCTCCTCAGGACAACAAGGGGGGCGCGAAACGCCCCCGCCGCCTCACTTGTAGTCTTCCAGTTCCGCAGCCGCCTTCGTCAGCGCCGCCTGCGGTTCGGCCTGCCCCGTGACCACCGACTGCACCATCGCGATCATCACGTTCTGGAACCCCTTATAGTCGGTGAACAGCGGCTCCGGCCCGCCATACTCGATCCCGTCCACCAGCGGCTTCCAGAACGGCACGTCCACCACCAGCTTGTCCACGTTGGCCGATGGCCGCAGCGGCGTCAGCCCCGCCGTGCCCTTGATCTCGTACTCCTCCTGGATCGCGGGCGAGGTGATGTATTTCGCGAACTCGATCGCCTTCTCCTCCACGCCCGACCCGTCGAAGATCGCAAGGCTGTCGGTGATCAGGAGCGTCCCCGGCCCTTTGGCCTCCGGCCCCAGCGGCAAGGTCGCGATGCCCCAGTCGATGTCCGTTTCCGCCAACCGCGCCGCGGCGCCCGAGCCGTTGTGGATCATCGCCACCTTTCCATCCAGGAAGATCGCCCGCACCTCGTTCTGCTCGTAGGCCGTCGGGCCTTCCTCGGAATAGGGCACCATCGCGGCATAGCCTTCCAGCGCGGCCAGAACCTCGGGGCTGTCCAGCGTGATGTTGCCGTCCGCGTCGATCACCTGCCCGTTGTTGGTGTACACCCAGTGCAGGAACTGGTGGACGGTGTTGTCGAAGGTCTTGGCTACAAGGCCGAATCCCGGAACGCCCGTTTTCTCGGTGATGACCTTGGCGTATTCCAGCTCCTCCGCCCATGTGGTCGGCGGCTTTTCCGGGTCCAGCCCGGCCTGCCGGAACAGGTCCTTGTTCCAGTACAGCGCCTTGGTCGAAAACGCGATCGGCACCCCCCACTGCGTGTCGTCGAAGGTCACCGTGTCCACGATATGCGGGTAATAGGACGCCTTCTCCTCCTCGGTCATGGGCACAGGCACGATCAGCTCGCTCAGCGCGAATTCCTTCAGCGTGCGCGATCCCACATAGGCCATGGCAGGCGGGGTGCCGGCCGCGGCCAGCGTCGTCGCCTTGTCCTGGCACTGCGCCCAGCCCACGACCTCCACGGCGATGGGCCAGTCGGGGTTCTTTTCCTCCCATTCCGCGATGGCCGTCTCGTGGAAGGGGTCCAGAACGTCCCCGCAATAGATCCAGCTGATCTCTTCAGCGGCGGCGGGCAGGGCGGCGGCACTGGCCAGCGCCAGCGCAAGAACGGATGTCTTCACGTCAGTCTCTCCCGGTTGTTGTCATTGCTTGACCGCACCGGCGGTCAGCCCGCCGACAAGGTATCGTTGAAGGATGAAGATGATGACCAGCGCCGGCGCGATGCCGACAAAGGACGCGGCCATCAGCTCGTTCCAGACCACCTCCTGCTTGCCGAAATAGGCGAACAGGCCCACCGGCAGCGGCATGTATTCCGTCTTCGAATTGAAGGTCAGCGCGAAGATGAACTGCTGGGCATAGGCCCCGATGAAGGTGGTGATCGCCACCACGATGATCCCCGGCCGCGCGATGGGCAGGATCACCCGCCGCAGGGTGTAAAGCTGCGACGCCCCGTCCATGTAGGCCGCCTCGTTCAGCTCCCTCGGGATGCGCATCATGTAGGTGCGCAGCAGCCAGATCGCCGAGGGGATAAGGAACGCCACCCCCGGCACGATCATCGCCCAGTAGGTGTTCAGCACGCCCAGCGTCCGCATCAGCCGGAACAGCGGGATCAGCAGCACCGCCCCCGAAAACATGTTCACCGCCAGGAACCCGCCCAGGATCAGCCCCATGCCCTTGAACTCGAACCGCGCAAAGGCATAGGCGGCCGGCACCACCAGCGACAGCACCACCACCGTCACCACGCTGGAAATCAGGAACGAGTTGAAGATGTAGCGCCAGAACCCCGGCACGCTGTCCCACATCGTCCGATAAGCCGCAAAGGACCCGTTCTCCGGCCAGAACCGGTAGGGAGAGGAGAAGAGCTGTGACAGCGGCTTCAAACTGACCAGGAACCCCTCGACGAACGGGGCCAAAATGAAGGCCAGAAACACCAGCACCCCGGCATAGATGCCCACCACCTCCCACCAGCGATAACGGTCGATCATCGCGCCACCGCGGTCCAGCCGGCGGCGCCGGGGGATCGGGGCGGGAACGGGAACGGGAACAGGCTCGGTCGCGTCGGTCATGGCACCCCTCCTAATGGCCCGCCGACAGGCGGCGCGTGACCCGGAAATAGGCAAGGCAGAACAGCGACAGGAAGATGCAGATCACCACGGCCCGCGCCGCCCCCTCGCCGTACTTCTTCGACCCGATGGCGGTCTGGTAGGTGTCGATGATCATCGTCGTCGTCTGCCCGTTCGGCCCGCCTTGGGTCAAAATCCAGATGATGTCGAAACTGTTGAAGGTGGCGATCAGCGACAGCATCGACATGGTGATGATCGCGGGCGCCATCAGCGGCAGCGTGATGCGCCGGAACCGGTACCACCGCCCCGCGCCGTCGGTCCACGCCGCCTCGTACAGGTCGCGCGGAATGGACTGGATCGCCGCCAGGAAATAGATCGTGACCATCGGCACCCCGATCCACACATCCGTCACGATCGTGGCCCAGAAGGCCGTGCTGCCATAGGCCAGGAACGCCACCGGCCCGTCCACCAGCCCGAAGCGTTGCAGAAGGCCCGAGATCATGCCGAACTGCCCGTTGTACATCCATCCCCACATGAAGATGCCGATCGCCATCGGCACGATCCACGGCGGCATGGTCAGCAGGCGGAACACGTGCCGCCCCGGCACCGCCGAATTCAGCAGCACCGCCCCGAAGGTCCCGATGATCATCTTCAAAAGCACCGAAAAGAACGTCCAGACAAAGGTCCGCAGGATCACCTCGAAGAACGTCGCGTCGAAGATCCGCTCGTAGTTCCGCCACCCCACCCAGTTCGTCACCTTGCGCAACGAGGCGTCGGTGAACGACAACTGCACCGTCGCCACCAGCGGATAGGCCACGATGACCAGCACATACAGGATCGCCGGCGCCAGGAGCACGAAGGCGAACAGCCGTGCCGCGCGCGCCTGTCCCATCAGGCTGCCTTGCGCAAAAGCGCCGCGTCATAGCGGTCCCAGACGGGACGCAGGTCCACCACCTGCCGCGACCGCCGCGCCTCGTCCATGGACAAGGCCAACACCCCCGCCTCCAGCGCGTCCAGGGGCGACACCGGCAGCGGTCCGCCCGCCATCACATGCGCCACCACCTCGGCCGCCATGCGCTCGTCCGCGCCGTAATGCTGCGACAGGGCCGTCATCTCATAGGTCTTCTCCACCACCCGCCGCTCGCTCAGCACGTCATGCACGGCAAAGTTCCCGCGGATGAAATCCCCCTCCGCCTGCCCCTTCGTCCCGAAGATCGCAAAGCGACGGAACTGGTCCGGCGCGTTCAGATTCGTGTGGAAGTTCATCCCCACCCCGTTGGCGTATTCCACGATCGCCACCTGCCAGTCGATGATGTCGCCGTCGCTGTCGAACACCCGGTCGCTGCCGTTCCAGCCCGAAGGCTTGCGGTGGAACAAGGACAGGTCGTTCACCCCGTCGTGCCGCGGATCGTTGGCGGGCACGAAGGTCTTGCGCCCCCCGAAACTCGCCACCCGCTCCGGCCGCGCGCCCACCACGCCGTTGTACAGGTCCAGATCGTGGCAGCACTTTTCCAGCATGAAGCTGCCCGACCACTTCTCGTAGCGCCGCCAGTCGCGCATGAAGAAGGCGCCGTGATAGGGGAAGATGTGCTCGGCCGCCTCGATCGACACCACCTGCCCCAGCTGCCCCGCATCCCGCGCGGCCAGCAGATCGCGGTACAGCGGCGCATAGCGCAGCACCAACCCCACCAGCAGCCGGTCCGCCCCGTATTCCCCCAGAAGCGAGGCGAGGGCGTAGGTCTGCTCCAGATCCGCCACCAGCGGCTTTTCCGAAAACACCTTCACCCCGGCCCGCAGGCCCAGCCGGATGTGGTCCAGATGCATGTGGTTGGGCGATCCGATCATCAGCAGGTCAAACCCACCGGCCCGGATCAGTTCCTCCGGCGTCCCATATCGCACGCCCGCCTCGATCCCCTTCGCCGTCAGCGTGGCCAGCCCGACCGGATCGGGATCGACATAGCCCGTGATGCGGAACTCCGGGTCCATCTCGTGAAAGACATGCCCCAGATAGCCGAGCCGGAGACCCAGCCCGATGATGCCGACCTTCATGTCCGGCACTCCCCTGTCGTAATTATTTTTCCTGAGATTGGCGGGCATCCCCCGCCCGGTCAATCATTTTCTACAGATCGCGCCGCGGGATGTAATTCGTTTTCATGCGGATGCCGAAAACGCGGGCGGCGGGCGAACACGCGGTCCGCCCGTCCCACCCGTCTCGGAACCCTGCCGCCGTTCCCCCCGTTCCTTCATGGCATGTCCACCGACATCAAAGGAACACCCATGTTGAAAACGACCCTCCTCGGCCTTCTTTTCGCCAGCGCCGCCACCGTTTCCCTCGCGCAGGCCCCGGACGCCCCGAACGCCCCGTCCAACCCCACGCCCGAGGATGTGCAGACCGTGCCCGGAACCGCTTCCCCCAACGACGCCGATCCGGACCTCGAAACCGAACCGCTGACCAACCGCTCCACCCATGAAGGCTTCGGACGCGCCTTCACCGATCCCGTCACCGCCGAACGCATCGAAGGCGCCGGCGTCTACGCGCAGGACGAAGAAAAGGTCGGCTCCATCTCCGACCTCGTGATGAACGCCGACGGTCAGGTGCAGGACGTGGTGATGACCATCGGCGGCGTCATGGGCGTCGGCGGCAAGACGGTCGCCCTTCCCATGGACCAGGTCGAACTCGTCCAGGCGCACGAGGGCGAGGAAGTGCGCGCCTACCTCCCCATGTCGAAGGACGAGATCGAGGCACTGCCCGAACACGAACACTGATCCCGACACGGCTCGCCTTGCGCCCCGCTCCCATCCGGTGTGATCTGTCCACACCCTTGGGAGGGGGGATCATGATCGACATCGCGCATCCGCATCGCGCCGCCGTGGGCGAAAGCCCCCTCTGGTGCCAGACCACCCAAAGCCTCTGGTGGGTGGATATCGACGGCCACACCGTCCAGCGCCTCCGGGGCGACACCTTCCAGCTCTGGCAACTGGACGAGCCCGTCGGCTGCCTCGCCTTGACCGATGGGGGCCGCCTGATCCTCGGCCTCAAATCCGGCTTCACCCATTTCGACCCCGCCACGGGCCACCTGACGCCGCTGGCCGCCGTGGAACCCGACCGCCCCGGCAACCGCCTGAACGACGGCGCCACCTCGCGTGGCGGGCGCTTCTTCGCCGCCACCATGGCCGGTCCGCCCGACCAGCCCACCGCTGCGCTGCACCGCCTCGACGGCACCCGCGCCACCACGCTGGTCACCGGCCTGCACGTGGGCAACGGCCTCGCCTTCAGCCCCGACGACCGGCGGATCTATCTCTCGGATTCCTGGGCCGGCGTGTCCACCATCTGGACCTTCGATCACGACCCCGCCACCGGCGACATCTCCAACCGCCGCACCTTCCGCACCCTCGATCCCGCCCATGGCCGCCCCGATGGCGGCTGCGTCGACGCCGAAGGCTTCTACTGGATCGCCGCGGTCGGCGGCGGCCGCCTCCTCCGCCTCCACCCCGACGGCAGCACCGAGCGGGAAATCCCCCTCCCCGTCGCCTTCCCCAGCAAGATGGCCTTCGGCGGCCCCGACCTCCGCACCCTGTTCGTCACCAGCATCGACCGCGAAACACCCTCAGGCGACGGCGGCCGCCTTCTGCGCCTGACGCCGGGCGTCACCGGCCTGCCCCAGCCCACCCTGCCCGAACCCGACCTCGCAGGGCGGCCCCACACGGCCACGGCCCGCCTCCGTCACGGCTGACCTCCGCCGGGCGCGGCAATCGACCGCAACCCGGCTGGCCTGCCCCCACCCTACATGCCATTCACCTCAACGGAGAATGGCATGGAAGACTACATCCGGCAGAAGATCACCGATCTGCAACGCGAACATGCACGGCTGAAGGAACTGGAACGCACGACCGAGGATCTGATGATCTCGGGCCTGATCCTGCAGGAACTGAAGCGAAACGAAGGGCTGGCGTCGATCTACGACGCGATCCTCGACCAGTACGGCTGGAACACCACCAACGCCGCCTGAAGCGCGACGCGGAAAAGGGCGCCGCATGCAACGAAACGCCGCATGCGGCAAAGATTCAGGCCAGCTTGATGTTGACCGCGCTTTGACGGCCGTCGCGGCCGGCTTCCACATCATACGTGACCTTCTGGTTGTCACGCAGACCCGTCAGCCCGGCGCGTTGAACCGCGGAAATGTGGACGAAGATGTCCGATCCGCCGGCTTCCGGCTCGATGAAGCCGAAGCCTTTCGTGTCGTTGAACCATTTAACAGTGCCGTTCGCCATAGTCGATCCTTGCATCCATGTGCTGTAGAGCAGTCCGAAAGGTGTAGCGCATCCAAAATAAAGTCTAGCATTTTCGCGCGTCTCCTCCGTCTTTTCGGCCCGCACCGACGCAAAACGCCGATCCCGCAAAAAATTCCGGAACTTTCTTAACCTTTCGTCATTGAGCATCACCTGCACGACGGAATCGCCATGCACATCATGCACATTGCCCTGCGGGGATGCCGAAAGGCCCTCCCCCCGTTCACGGGCTCTCCCGCCGAGGCCGGTCATCCCCTGGATCCCGTCGCCGGTGTGGCCCTGCATCAGGCCGCCTGTCCCGGCGTGTCGCAGGTGGACGTGATCACCTTCGACCCCGCCCCCTCACCTCCGGAATCGCTCGCCCCCCGCGCCCGTCTCTTGCGCCTTCCCGCGCCGACCGGCACGGACGACCTGACCGCCCTCACCGCGGCGCTGACCCACCACCTGCGCCACAACCCCATCCCCGACATCCTCCACGCCCATTTCGCCGACGGCGCCGACATCGCGCGGACCGTCGGCGCGCATTACGGCATCCCCGTCGTCTACACCCCCCACGCGCTGGCCAACGATGGCGACGACCCACGCCGCCTCGCCTCCGAACTGCGCGCCATCCGCTTCGCCCACGGCATCATCGTTTCCACCCGGGACGAGGCGGAACGCCAGATCCCCGCCCGCGACCCTTCGGCCATCACCCGCACGTACCGCATCTCCCCCGAGCTTTGCGCCCTGACGGGCAAGGCCGACTGGACGCGCCACGCCGCCGACAGCGTCGCGGTCTACGACACGCTCCTCAACCCCGCGCCGCCCGTCCACCCCTACGCCCAACGCCTTCTGGTCTGCGACCTCGACGACGTGCACACGGAGGCTGCCGCCGCCTCCGTCCGCCAGCTCGCCCGCTGGACCGACCGCGCCCCCTTCCCCCTCGTAATCTCCACCCACCACTCCCTCCCCGAGGCGCGGGCCCTCCTGCGCCGCTGGTCCCTCCCGACCCCGGCGGCGATCCTCGCCAACAGCGGCACCCAGATCTTCCTGAACGGCACCGCCGGCCTGCACCTTTGCGCCGAGCACGACCGCCGCCTCGCGGCCAGCTGGAACCGCGACGCGGTGCACGCCACCATCGCCAGCCTCAGCCCCGACTGGCAGGACGACCTCGACCAGATCCCCCACAGGATTGGCCTCCTCGGCGGCCGCGACCTCGTCCACCGCGCGCGCGAAGCCTTGCGCCGCGCCGGCCTCGCCGCGCAGGTTCTCCCCACAGGCGACGGGCACATCGACCTCCTCCCCCCCGCCGCCGGACGCACCAACGCGCTGGCCGCGGTCGCCGGCCGCTACGGCCTCACCCTGTCGGACTGCATCACCGCTCTCGCCCCCACAAAGGGCGACACCGCCCACAACCGCTGCGGCGTGGCCCTCGTGGTATCGAACACCAACCGCGAACCCGCCCCTCCTTCCCGCACCAAAAGCCTTCTCGGCCGGCTGAAAAGCTTCGCCTGACGGCCACTTCCGCCGCCCGTCCCCGATGCCTATCTCCCGGCCATGGAAAGCCTCGACACCGTTCTGCGCGAAGCCCGCGCCTGCCGCCTTTGCGCCCCCGACCTTCCGCTCGGGCCGAACCCGATCTTCCGCATCTCCCCCCTCGCGCCCATCCTGATCGCCAGCCAGGCACCGGGTACCAAGGCGCACCTGTCCGGCATTCCCTTCGACGACGCCTCGGGCCAGCGCCTGCGCGACTGGCTCGGCGTCACGCCGGACGTCTTCCACAACCCCGCGAACTTCGCGATCCTCCCCCTCGGCCTCTGCTACCCCGGCAAACGCGCGGGCGGCGACGCCCCGCCCCGCCGCGAATGCGCCCCCCTCTGGCGGGACCGCCTGCTGCGCCAGGCCACCGGCCTCCGCCTCACCCTCCTTGTCGGCACGCACGCGCAAACCCACGCCCTCGGCCCCGGCAACATGACCGACCGCGTGCGCGACTTCCGCCGCACCTTCCCGTCCGTCCTCCCCCTGCCCCACCCGTCATGGAGGTCCACCGGCTGGATGCGCCGCAACCCCTGGTTCGAGGAGGAGGTCCTCCCCGTCCTGCGCGCAGAAGTCCGCCGACTGCTCGCCCCCGAACCGGGTCAAACCGCGAATCCGTGATCCCCGGCAAAGGGTCGCAGTGTTGCCAATCCGTTCGAATTCGGGCATGAACACCCCAACCCCTTGGCCTTGACCGGAGATGCCATGCAAGGCCAGACGGACCTTTTGACAGCCTGCGACCGCGAACCGATCCACATCCCCGGGTCCATCCAGCCCTACGGCCAGATGCTGGTCGCCGAAGCCGCCAGCCACCAGGTCATCGCCCGCGCCGGCCTGTCCGACCCTCGCTTCGAACGCGCCGTCGACGCCCCCCTCGCGGAGTTCCTCGGCACCGACCTCGCCGCCTCCCTGCACGATCTCGACGGCACCCTCCGCGTCGTCGGCGTCCTTGATCTGGGGGGGGAGGCGTGGGACACCGTCGCCTTCCGTTCCGGCACCCATGTCGTGATCGAATGCACGCCGCAACGTCCCGAACAACCGCTCGACGCGGGCTTTCTCAACCGGCTGGAACAGGTGGGCACGGGCTTCGAACGCGCCGTGTCCTTCCCCGACCTGTTCCAGAAGGCCGCCCACGCCTTCCGCACCCTGACCGGCCACGACCGGGTGATGATCTACCGCTTCATCGAAGGCGACGCGGGCGTCGTCGTGGGCGAAAGCCTCGCCCCCGGCGCGCCGTCCTTCATGAACCACCACTTTCCGGCCACGGACATCCCGAAACAGGCCCGCGCGCTTTATGTGCGCAACCGCGTCCGCGTGATCGCCGACGTCTCCTACACCCCCGCCCCGATCACGGGCGCGCAGGACCTGTCGGAACTCGACCTCAGCGACTCCACCCTGCGCAGCGTGTCGCCCGTGCACATCCGCTATCTGCACAACATGGGCATCCAGGCTTCGGCCTCGGTGTCCATCGTCAAGGACGGGCTTCTCTGGGGCCTCGTCGCCTGCCACCATCACGAACCCCGCAGCCTGTCGCTGACCACGCGCCTGGCCTGCCAGACGCTGGCCGTCATCCTGTCGCGCCAGATCCACGCGCGCGAGGATGCGGACCTTTACCGCGAACGGATCCGCCTGCGCGCGCAGGAGGACGTCATCCTCGGCACGCTCGGCTCCGAACGCTCGCTGGCCGACTTCTTCGCCGATTCCGGCCACAAGGTCGCCGCCCTCCTGAACGCCGACGGCTTTGCCGCGGTTCAGGGCCTCGACCTCTTCACCGCGGGTCACTGCCCCGACTCCTCCGACATCCGGTCCTTGGCCGAACATGTGCGCCTTCCGGCTGCCATGCGGACCTACGCCACCCACCACCTGTCGAAGGACTATCCCGAAGCCGCCTTCTACGCCTCGATCGTCAGCGGCGTCGTCGCCGTCACCATGTCGACCGAGGTGCCGATCATCCTCATGTGGTTCCGCGCCGAACACCTGCAAACGGTGACCTGGGCCGGCAACCCGCACAAGGACGTCCCCCACGACCCGAACGCCCAGCTCAACCCCCGCACCTCGTTCGAGGACTGGTCCGAAACCGTGCGCGGCCGCGCCCGCCCCTGGACCCATGCCGAGGAAGAGGCCGCCGCCCGCATCGTCCGCCTCATGCTGGACACCCGCAACAACCAGCGCCTGCGCGAGCTGAACCGCGAAATCGCGACCACGTTGAAGGAAAACGAAAGCCTCCTGCGCCAGAAGGACTTCCTCCTGCGCGAAGTGAACCACCGCGTCCAGAACAGCCTGTCACTCGTCGCGGCCTTCCTGCGCATGCAGGCCCGCGAAGCCTCGCCCGAGGTGAAAAGCCAGCTGGGGGAAGCCGAGAACCGCCTCAAGGCCGTCAGCCTCGTCCACCGCCGCCTTCACCAGAACGACAGCGTCGAAATCCTCGACCTCGCCCGCTACCTCGACGATCTGTGCGTGGAACTCAAGGACACGATCGGCGACACCTGGGCCCGCCAGCTCGACACCAGCTTCACGCCGATCCTGATCAGCACGGACCGCGCGATCAGCGTCGGCCTCATCGTGAACGAGCTGATCACCAACGCCACCAAATACGCCTATCCGAACGGAACAGGGCCGATCAGCATAGCGCTCGAACAGCATCGGGACCAGTTCCGCCTGATCGTGGCCGACAGCGGCGTCGGCCGCCACGGCCCGGTCCAAGGCAGCGGCTTCGGCTCGCGCATGCTCATTTCGCTGGTCGAACGCCTGGGCGGCCATCTCGACCTCGAAGACAACCACCCCGGCACCCGCGCCGTCGTCACCGCCCCCATCCGCTAGGCGTCAGTGCTTCCACATCTCGGCAAACCGGGGCGAGGCGACGAAGCTGCCCGGCTGCGGGCTGACGGGCGGCGGATCGCCCACCCCTTCCTGCAGGTATTGCAGCGCCGCCATGAACCCGTGCGACGAAAAGGGCTTCGCGATCACGCCATGCGCCCCGCCGAAATCCTCGGGGATCTTCTTCGGGTTGGCCGTCACGAACACGATGATCGTGCTGGGCCAGCGCTCCTGGATCAGCGTGTTCACGTCCAGCCCGCTCGACCCTTCGGCCAGCTGGATGTCCACGAAGGCGACGTCCGGCACCGCCGCCTCGGGCAGCGCGGTCACCTCGCGCAACGACGCGGCCGTGTTGATCACGTTGTGGCCCGCATCCTCGATCATGAACTGGATGTCCATGGCGATCAGCGGCTCGTCCTCGACGATCAGCACGTCAAGCGGCGGTGTGGCATGGGTCATTCGTCACGTCCGATCGTCAGGGTCACCCGTTCTCCGTCTTCAACCGGATCCGTGGTCACCGTGGCATTGGCCTGCGCTGTCAGGCGTTGAATCAGCGACCGGCTCAGCGCGCCGGCATCCTCGCGGTCGAAAAGGCTCCGCCCTCCCCGGTCCTCCAGCGTCAGCACCACCGCGGACGGCGTCGTGTGCGCGCTCACCCGCACCTCCCCCGCCGACTGGCCCCGGTTCTGGCGCTGGAAGATCAGGGTCAGCAGCTCGTTCACCACCAGCCCAAGCGCCGAGGCATGGCCCACCGGAATCTCCGCCCGCCGCAGATCCGTCAGGATCCGCACCCCCGGCGCCATCTGCGCCAAATCCGACGCCAGCGTCGCGGCAAAGGCCCCGATGTCGAACCGCGTCACGTCGTCGGACTGGTACAGCCGCCGGTGCACGGTCCCCAACGCGTCGATCCGCTGCATGGTCGCGCGCAACTGCCCGGCCCCCTCGGGGTTCAACTCGCGCAATTGCAACCGCAGGATCGACCCGATCATGGTCATGTTGTTCTTCACGCGGTGATCCACCTCGTGCAGCAGAAGCGTCTTGGCCTCCAGCGCCGCCTCCAGATCCGCCGTCCGCCGCCGGACCTCCTGCTCCACCTGGTCCTTCTGCCGCGCGATCCGCGAATGCGCGTCGATCCGGTTGGTGATGTCCAATTGCGAGGCGAAGAAATACCGGATCGTCCCATCCTCGTCCCGCACCGGGCTGATATACAGCGCGTTCCAGAAGGTGCTGCCATCCTTTCGATAGTTCAGCACGTCCACCGACACGTCCTCGCCCGCCGTCACGGCCGCCCGCACCCGCGCCACCGCGTCCCGGTTCGTTTCGGGCCCCTGAAGCAGACGGCAGTTCTGCCCCATCAACTCCTCCCGGGAATACCCGGTCAGCTGCTGAAACGCGGCATTGGCAAAGACGATGGGGTTGTCGGGCTGCGCGGGATCGGTGACGATCATGGGCATGCGGGTCGCCCGCACGGCCGCCGCAAAGGGATCGCCACGCCCCAACTGGTGCGGCAAGGCCTCCGTCAGCCTCCAATCGTCCTGCTGTTCCAATCCGTACCTCCGTGATACCTGCTTGTGCCGCAGGTCGCCATCGGCCTCAACCCCCGAACATCCCACCAGTTCCGCAGGGTTAGCCGCCTGTGCGCCCATAATCCGCCCCCACGCTGGCAGGTTCCCTCTCGCGCGCTAGATCACTCCCGACACTGCCCAACGCCCGAGTCCCTTCACGTGACGAACATCCCTCCACCGCCAGGCGACCTTCGGCAACCGGCCCCCCTCGAAGCCCGCTACCGCGCCCTGTTCGAAGCCATCGACGACGGCTTCTGCATCATCGAATTCATCGACGGCCCGGCCGGTCCCCTCAGCAACTACGTCCACGTCGAATCTAACACCGGCTACCAGCGCCACACCGGCATCCCCGACATCGTAGGCAAGACGGTCTATGACGTGGCCCCCCACGACGCGCCGGAATGGGTGGCACTTTACGGCCGCGTGCTGGAAACCGGCCAGCCCCTCCGCTTCGAACGCGCCTTCACCGAGGTCGACCGCCATATCGAGGTGTCGGCTTCCCGCCTCGAACCCGCCAGCCTGAACCAGGTGTCGGTGCTGTTCCGCGACATCACCGAACGCAAACGCGCCGAAGCTGCCCTCCGCACCAGCGAGGCGCTGGCCCGCGAAAACATCCAGCGCGTCCAGCTCGCGCTCGAAGCGGGCGCGATCATCGGCACCTGGCTCTGGGACTTGCGCGAAAACCGCTTCACGGTGGACGACGCGCTCGCCAACGCCTTCGGCCTCGACCCCAGCCTTCCGCGCGAAAACCTGACGCTGGCCCAGATCACCGAAACCGTCCACCCCGACGACCGTGCCCCGCTGGACGCCGCCATCCGCGACATCGTGGCCCGCGGCGGCAGCTACGCCCACCAGTACCGCACCCGCCGCCTCGACGGTCACTACTACTGGCTCGAAGCCAATGGCCGCGTCGACCTTGCCCCCGACGGCACCCCCCTCACCTTTTCGGGCGTGCTGATCGACATCGAAGGCCGCCGCGCCGCCGAAGCGGAACGCCACCGCATGACCGAAATGCTGCGCCGCCTGAACGACACGCTGGAACAGCGCGTGGCCGAACAAACCGCCGAACTCATGGCGAAAGAGGAAGCCCTCCGCCAGTCCCGGAAGATGGAAGCGGTGGGCCAGCTCACCGGCGGCATCGCGCATGACTTCAACAACCTCCTCGCCGGCATCTCCGGCTCGCTGGAGATGATCCAGTCCCGCCTCCACCAGAACCGCACCGGGGATCTCGACCGCTACATTTCCGGCGCGCAGACGGCGGCCCGCCGTGCCGCCGCCCTCACCCACCGCCTTCTGGCCTTTTCCCGCCGCCAGACGCTGGACCCGAAGCCCACGAACGCCGCCCGCCTCGTGCAGGACATGCTGGACCTGATCCAGCGCTCCGTCGGCCCGCAGATCACGGTCACCACGCAAGCGGACGCGGCGCTCTGGCCCACACTGGTGGATCCGAACCAGCTGGAAAACGCCCTCCTCAACCTGTGCATCAACGCCCGCGACGCGATGCCCGACGGCGGTCGCATCGCGATCGACCTGCACAACCGCACCCTTGATGGGGCCGAAGCCGGCGAACTCGAGCTTTCCCCCGGCGACTACATCGCCCTGTCCGTCGCCGACACCGGCAGCGGCATGACCCCCGAGGTGATCGAGAAGGCCTTCGACCCCTTCTTCACCACCAAGCCCCTCGGCCTCGGCACCGGCCTCGGATTGTCCATGATCTACGGCTTCGCGCGCCAGTCGAACGGTCAGGTCCACATCACCTCCCGCCCCGGCGCGGGCACGCGCATCCAGCTCTACCTTCCGCGCGAACAGGCCGCCGAACAGCCCGCGACCCGCCCGGCCCCCGAAGCGCCCGAAGCCCCCGCCCCCCGCACCATCCTCATCACCGACGACGAACCCATCATCCGCATGCTCCTCACCGACGTGGTGGAGGATCTGGGCCTTACCGCGCTCGAAGCCGGCGACGGCCCGCAGGCCCTCGCCATCCTGCGCTCCGACACGCCGATCGACCTCCTCATCACCGATGTCGGCCTGCCGAACGGCATGAACGGACGGCAGGTGGCCGACGCCGCGCGCGAACTGCGCCCCGGCCTCAAGGTCATGTTCGTGACGGGCTACGCCGAAACCGCCGTCCTCGGCCAAAGCCGTCTCGAACCGGGGATGGAGATCATGACGAAACCCTTCGACATCGGCGCCCTGTCCGACCGGATCCAGCGGATGCTCGACCCCACGGCCTAGGCGCAAAAAAATTTCGTTCCCCATGCACCGAACCGCCCGTGATCCGCGTTGGGCCGTGTCGAAGAAGGGGACGTCCATGCAAACAGAGGCAAAGCGCAGCGCAGGGTCACGCCGCGAACCGGCGGACCTGATGCGGTACAACGGATCGGCCACCACGGCCCGCCGCATCAGCCTGCCGACGCTGGCCACCATCGCGGGCGTCGTGGCGGTCGTCTACTTCGCCCAAAGCGTCTTCCTGCCGCTGGCCATCGCGATGCTCCTGACCTTCGCGCTGTCTCCGCTGGCCACATGGCTGCGCAAGCTGGGCATCCCCAACCTGCCCGCCGTCCTCATCGTGGTGACGGTGGCCTTCGCGCTCGTCTGCTTCTTCGTGCTGATCGTGGCGACGCAGCTCACCACCCTCGCCACGAACCTGCCCACCTTCCAGGCGAACATCATCTCCAAGGTCGCCACCCTGCGCGACGCCAGCAGCGACACCAGCCTGCTGCGCCGCCTGTCCGACATGATCGCCGCCATCAACGCCCAGGTGGCCGCCCCCGACCCCGCCGCGGTCGCCAAGAACATCGTCGCCCCCCTTCAGGTGGAGGTGATCGAGCATCAGGGCCTGCTCGGCATGCTGCAAAGCCTCGTCCTGCCGCTGGTCAGCCCCATTGCCACCACCGGCCTCGTCATCGTGGTCGTGGTGTTCATGCTCCTCGAACGGACCGAGCTTCGCGACCGCTTCATCAAGCTCGTGGGCTCCGACGACCTGCACCGCACCACCCAAGTGCTGCAGGAAGCCGGCCGCCGCGTCGGCCGCTACCTCCTGATCCAGCTGACCGTGAACATCATCTACGCCGTCCCCATCGGCGTCGGCCTCTGGCTCATCGGGGTCCCGAACGCGCTCCTCTGGGGCCTCCTCACCCTCGTGCTGCGCTTCGTTCCCTATATCGGCTCCATCCTTTCGGCCGCCTTTCCCCTCTTCCTCGCCTTCGCCGTGTCCCCCGGCTGGGGCGCGATCCTCTGGACCCTCGCCCTTTTCGGCTTCGTCGAACTCGTCACCAGCAACGTGATCGAGCCGTGGCTCTACGGTTCCCGCACCGGCGTCAGCCCCCTCGCCATCATCGTGTCCGCCATCTTCTGGACCTGGCTCTGGGGACCGCTCGGCCTGATTCTCTCCACCCCCCTCACCGTGTGCCTCGTCGTGCTCGGCCGCCACATCCCGCAGTTCGAGCTGTTCGACATCCTCTTCGGCGACGAACCCGTCCTCGCCCCCCACGCCCGCCTCTACCAGCGCCTCCTCGCCGGCGACGTCCTCGAAGCCACCTCCCGCGCGGATGAGGCGCTGGAGGACATGTATATCGGCGAATATTACCGCGACATCGGCATCCCCGCCCTCCTCATCGCCCACCACGACAAGCGCCGCGGCGTCCTCACCCACGAACAGGAGGATCGCCTGATCTTCGTCGCCGAGGCCATGGTCGCCGACCTCGCCGAGATCGCCGAAGACGATGCCGAAAAGGAGGTGGAGCAGGAGGTGAAGCAAGGCGAAGGCTTCTCCATCCTGTGCATGGGCGGCCGCACCGACCTCGACGACGTGTCCGCCCTCATGCTCGCCCAGACCATGAAGGCCGAAGGCGCCACCGCCGCCCACAACCCCCACAGCGACCTCCCCCTCGCCCGCTTCCGCAACATCGGGGCCGAACAGTACAACTGCATCATCCTCAGCTACGTGGACCCCTCGCCAAGCCGCGCCTCCCTTCTCCACATCCGGCGCATCAAGCAGGCGGCCCCCCACCTGCGCGTCGGCGTCGCCATCTGGGAAATGCCGAAGGACGCCCAGAACCGCGCCGACGCCCGCACGGGCGACGCCTTCACCATCGCCGAAACCAAGCTGCAAGAGGCCCGGGACATCGGCGCCGACTTCGCCGTCAAGTCCTTCGAGGACCTGATGCGTGAAACCTTCAAGAAAGAGGCCCCGCGCACCATCGCCCCCGTCCACAGCCACATCCGGCGCGGCGCCTTCCGCATGGCGCGGTAACCCTGCCCCGCCGCCTTTGTTGACTTGCCGCCCGATAACCCCCATTCGGTGGATGACCCCTTTTTCCGGAACATGATGCCCGACCTTCTCCAACCCTCCCGCAACTGCTGGCAGATCGCCCGCGCGGACAACTTCTCGGTGATCGTGGACGCGGCGGATTATTTCGACGCCGCCCGCGCCGTGATGCAGCAGGCCGAAAAAAGCATCGTGATGGTGGGCTGGGACTTCGACGCCCGCATCCGCCTCGGCTCACTGGGCCTTCAGGACGGCGCCCCCACGAAGCTCGGCAACTTCATCCTCTGGCTCGCCGACCGCCGGCCCGAGCTGGAGATCCGGCTCCTCCAGTGGAACTCCGGCATGCTGCGCAACTGGCTGCGCGGCAACAACGCCTACTACCTCCTGCGCTGGAAGGCCCACAAGCGCATCACCGCCCGCTTCGACGGCATCCACCCGCCGGCCGGTTCGCACCACCAGAAGCTTCTGGTCATCGACGACCGGGTGGCCTTCTGCGGCGGCATCGACATGACGCTGAAACGCTGGGACACGCGCGACCACCGCGACGACGAACCCGGCCGCGTCACCCCCTCGGGGCGCAAGCTGGAACCCTGGCATGACGCGACCAGCATCTGCGACGGCGACGCCGCAAGGGTGCTGGCCGACGTCTGCCGCCGCCGCTGGAAACGCGCCACAAACGAAACGCTGCCCCCCGTCACCGGCGGCCGCGCGTCCTGGCCGCAAGCGATCCGCCCGATGCTGCGGGACGTCGACATCGCCGTCGCCCGCAGCCGCCCCAAGATGGACGACCAGGAACCGGTGCACGAGATCGAGAGTCTCTACCTCGACATGATCGCTGCCGCGAAACGCTTCATCTACGCCGAAAGCCAGTATTTCGCCTCGCGCCGCATCGCTTCCGCCCTCGCCCGCCGCCTCGAAGAGCCGAACGGCCCCGAGGTGGTGATCGTCAACCCCGTCCGCGCCGATGGCTGGCTCGAACCCCTCGCGATGGACACCGCCCGCGCCCGCCTCGTCCAGTCACTGCAAAAGCACGATCCCCATGGCCGCTTCGGCATCTTCCACCCGGTGACCGCGAAGGAAAACCCGATCTACGTCCACGCCAAGACCATGATCGTGGACGATCGCCTGCTCCGCATCGGCTCGTCGAACTTCAACAACCGCTCCATGCGGCTCGATTCCGAATGCGACGTGGCGCTGGACGCCGCACAGGACCCCACCGGCGCCATGACGACCGAGATACGCGACCTGCGCCTCGGCCTCATGGCCGAACATCTCGGCTGCACGCCCGCTGACGTCACGCGCGAAATCGACGCCGGCGGCTCCCTTCTCGCCGCCGTCCACGCCCTGCGCGGTCCCGGCCGCTCCCTTGTCCCCTACCAGATTCCCGATCTCAACGGCCTCGAAGAATGGCTCGCGGATAATGAGATTCTCGATCCCGACGGCCCGGACGAGATTTTTGAAAGCCTCACCCGCCGCGGCCTCTTCCGCGGCCGCCTGCGCCGCCCCGACTGACAGGTCTGCAGGCCCGAAGGCCGCCGAACGCGTCCCCGTCACCCGCATTCGGACGGTCGATCGCGACGCCGGCGCACAGGAACATCGCGGGGTTTCGTGGCGAAACCTCAGGCGTCCGGATCGAACACGCCGGGATGCAGGTCTTCCCAGAAGGCCAGAATGGCGGGCGCGTTCAGCGCGCTCATCCAGCCGTGCTTCTCGAAATCGTCGCGCGGCGCGCCCGACAGCCGGCTCAGGAACAGCCGCTTGTCGGCGTCGCGCTGCGTCGGGCTGCGCGCCGCCACCAACTCCTGGATGCGCCGCAACCGCCGCGCCCGCGCCGACACTTCCGGATCGGCCACAGGCTTCTCCGCCGCCACGCCGAACCCGTTCTTCAACGCGGCCGAAAGATAGCGCACCGGATCGCGCACGCCTTCCTGCCCCGCCACGTAATCCAGCCGCCCGTCCACATGCCCCTCGCCATGCTCCGCGATCCACTGCCGCGCCAACCGGTCCGAGGTGCCCATCTTCCGCAGCCGCTCATAGGTCCCCGACCGGCGCACCCCTTCCCCGTCATCCAGGTCCAGGATCGCCAGTTGCGGGTTCTCCTCGATGCGAAAGCGGATGTCCATCACCGTCCGCCCCAGCTTGCGCGTTTCCGGCGTCACGATGATGTTCGACGTGCGGTTCACCTCCAGCACGGCCGGCTTGATGATCTTGGCGTTCAGATGCTTGAACACCTCGTAATACTCGCTGTCCGCCACCCCCATCAGCCGACGGAACGTGTCCAGGGGCCACCAGCCCGTGCTGCCCGTCCGCACGAAGCGATAACAGTTTTCATACAGCGCCAGCGCGTGCCCGCTCGTGAACCGCCGCTGGATGTTCAGGTTGATCAGCGCAAACACCTTCGGATCGTGCAGCTTTTCCGCCAGCGCCGGCGAATAGGCGTATTCGCACACGCCCCCCTTCAGCTTGGCATAGGACAGAAGGCTCGACACCCCCCATTCCTGCCGGCCCTGCTCGTCCAGCATGTCCCACTCGGCCACCGTCTCGGCCAGCCCGCGCAAGCTGGCCTTCAGCGTGTCCATGTCGTTTGAGTTGTAGCCGATCATCAGGCACAGCGTCCGTGCGTCGATCCGGTGCACCGGCTGCGTGATCAGCGTGTCATAGGCATTGAGCAGCAGCACGTTCGACAACCGCCGCTGCAACAGCGTCAGCTTGCCCGACACGTGGATCGCGGCCACATGCTTCTTCACCGCCCCCCGCCGCAACGCCCCGCTCAAACGCTCCCGCGGAATGTCCTCCATCGTCCGGTCCAACCCCTGCCTCCACCCACGCGCCCGGCCTTCTCCGGCCCGAATCACGCTCACCCGTCTTTTGAGTGAAGACTACGTGTTCGGGTACCCGCCCGCAACGCCCGCGCAGGAACCTTGAAAGGCACCCGTTTACAGGATGCCCCTTCCCGCACCCCAAACTCGAAGGTATCCGTTTACAGGATCACCCCTCCCCGCCCGCCCCGTAAAGCCCCCGCAAATCCCCAACACCCCCACCTTTCCCCCCGATCCACCCCTTTTTCCCGCGAATCGGCACCCAATCCCCCGTATTCAGGCACCCTTCGCCCCGTAAACGGGCACCCAAAGCCCCGTAAACGGGCACCCGATGAACGGTAACTTGTTGACGCATATGGATAATCATAGGGTCAAAGATTCTAAAGATCAGAAAGAATTGCAAAGCACCTTGTCGGTTTCGCTGCGAAACCTCTTATTTTTAACGACCTGCAGCCAAGATGATTCCCAAGTCGTTTTGAATGTGCGATGAACTTGGCAACATCAGCGCAAACCGCGCACATGAGGGACATGAATGAGTGGCAAGCCCGACCTGCCCCCCTATTTCGGCATCGATCCGGCCGCCGCCGCCGCCCGTCTGGCCGAGCCGATCGACACCGCCCGCTTCGCCAAGGCCGCCGCCTTCGCCATGCGGGGCCGTGACGACCTCGCCCGCCGAGGCTACGCCCCCGACGGCAAGAAGCGCCTCCGCAAGTTCTCCACGTGGGAGATCTGCAAGTACCTGATCCCCGTCGCCGCCGGCCACCTCCGCCGCGTCCTCAAGGCCAACCCGGCTCTGCCCCAAGGTGTCGGTGAAGGTCCGGCCAAGCGGTTCAGCCTCGAAGAAGTTCTCGCCCTCCGCGCCCATTTCGCCACACAAGGCGCCGGCTGGCGCGAATACAAGACCTGGCGGCCCGAGGGGCTCCCCGCCAAGGTCCTGGCCGTGGCGAACTTCAAGGGCGGCGTCGGCAAAAGCTCCACCTGCGCCCATCTGGCGATGTCGGCGGCCCTGGACGGCTACCGGGTGCTGGTGATTGATCTCGACAGCCAGGGGTCGATGACCTCCATCATGGGCGGTACGGTGGCGGACGAATGGCAGACGGCGTTCCCCCTCCTCGCCCGCGACTTCGCCCTTCATGTGGAGGAGGAGAACCGCGTGCGCGAGGCGGCGGGCCAGTCGCTCATTCCCTTGGACGAGACATTGACCGAGGCGCTGAAGGTTTCGCCGCGAAACCTGATCCAGAGCACCCACTGGCCGAACATCGACCTGATCGGGGCGCAGTTGAACCTGTACTGGGCGGAGTTCCAGATTCCGGTCTGGCGGATGCAGCTACGGGGCTGGGCGCTTTGGGACAGCCTGGGCAACGCCTTGTCCGAGGCGGGCATTCTGGACGAGTATGACATCGTTCTTCTGGATACGCCTCCGGCCCTCGGCTACCTCACGATCAACGCGCTCGCGGCGGCAGACATCCTGCTGGTGCCGCTGGGCGCCTCGTTCCTCGAATTCGATTCGACGGGGCGGTTCTTCGACATGATCTATTCGACCTTCGCCTCGATCGAAGAAGGCGAAAACCGGGCCCGGCGGGAGGCGGGGTTGCCGGAGATCGGGTTCCAGTGGGACGCGGTTCGGGCGCTGATCACCCGGTTCGATCCGGCGCAGCAGACCGATCTGGCCAATGTGGTGCAGGCCTATTTCGGGGACTTCATGACCACCTTCCGGCAGGAGATGACGGCCATGGTCGGCCAGGCCGGGGAGCAGGTGTCGGGCATTTACGAGGCGGATTACCGGAACTTCAACCGCGACACCTATGTTCGGGGGCGGGAAACGTTCGACCGGACCTGGGCCGAGGTGAAGGAGATCATCCTTGGGACATGGTGGCGGGACATGAAGCTGGCGGAGGCCGAGGCCGAAGCGGCGGCGGGCAAGGAGGGGTAAGCCATGGCAAAGCGCATGAAGCTGGAGGCGCCGAGCGCCGACGATCTGGCCCGGATGGAGTCGGAGTTTCGCCGCGAAACCTCCCCCCGCGGGATGATGGCGGCGCCGATCGCGCAGGTGGCGGCGGACACGGCGCGGGCCCATGATCCGCGCGATGCGGAGGTGCGCGCGGCCAGTGCACGGGATCGTAACGATGCCGAGCGTCTGCGCGAGGCGGAGGGACGGGGGCTGGTGCTTCTGGAGATCCCGCTGGAGCGGGTGGAGGCGGAGGCCATCGTGCGCGACCGGATGGCGCTGGATCCGGAGTCGATGAAGGAGTTGCAGCTTTCGATCGCGGCGCAGGGCTTGCGGCTGCCGGTGGAGGTGTTCCGTTTGCCGGGGGCGGCGGGGCAGGGGGAGCGTTACGGGCTTTTGTCGGGCTATCGCCGGTTGCGGGCGGTGCAGAACCTGCGGGGGCTGACGGGGGACGCGAAATACGACACGATCCGCGCCATCCTGCGGGAGCCGGAGGCCATGGGCGGGACCTTTGCCGCGATGGTGGAGGAGAACGAGGTTCGGGCAGGTCTTTCGCATTTCGAGCGGGGGCGGATCGCGGTGATTGCGGCGCAGCAGGGGGCGTTCCCGAATGTGGAGGCGGCGGTGGACGCGCTGTTCCCCGTGGCGTCGAAGGGGAAGCGGTCGAAGATCCGGTCCTTTGCGCTGATCTTCGAGGAGTTGGGGGACATGCTTTTGTTCCCCGACGCGCTGCGCGAGAAGGACGGGTTGCGGCTGGCGGGCGCCTTGCGCGAAGGGCATGAAGGGCGGCTGCGCGAGGCGCTGGCCGACGGATCGCCGGAAACGCCGGCGGAGGAGCTGGCGGTGCTGGAAGAGGCAATGGGCAATCTGGGACCTGCGCCGGTGCGCCCGTCGCGTGGGGGGCGGCCCCGGACGCGGGCACCCCAGACGGGGCGGAGCGCGAGCGGGGCCAATGGCTTCGGGTTGCGGTCGGGGCGCGACGCGAAGGGATGGTTCATCCGCTTTGAGGGCGAGCGGGTGGACGCGGAGCTGGTGGACGTGGCCTTGCGGGAGCTGGAGCGGCTTTTGTCGCCCTCTCACTAGGTCAGGCGTTCGATTCCGTGAGCGTTATCAGCAGGTTGGTGAGCATGGCCAGCCTTGGGGCGATCGTGGAGGGGAAGATGTGTTCCGTTTGGGTATGGGCGTCCGCGCCGTCGGGGCCGAGGCCGTCGAGGGTGGGGATGCCGAGGGCGGCGGTGAAGTTGCCGTCCGAGCCGCCGCCGGAGGTCATGGCGACGAGCGGGTAGCCCATGGCTTCGGCGATGGGGGCGGCGCGGTCGAAGAGGGCGAGACTTCCTGCGTCGGCGGTGAAGGCGGGGCGGGACACGCCGCCGGAGATGTCGAAGGAAATGTCGGGATCGGAGGGGGTCAGAGCCTCGATCTTCGCGATGATGTCGTGCTGGGCGGCGAGGTCGGGGAGGCGGACGTCGACGTCA
The DNA here is from genome assembly GCF_051195255.1 of Falsirhodobacter sp. 1013. Taxonomy (NCBI): domain Bacteria; kingdom Pseudomonadati; phylum Pseudomonadota; class Alphaproteobacteria; order Rhodobacterales; family Paracoccaceae; genus Falsirhodobacter; species Falsirhodobacter sp. 1013. Next base: position 85,930 of record NZ_JBNJLK010000006.1, read on the forward strand.
AGGACGCATTCGGCGGGGACGGTGTTGCGGGTGGTGCCGCCGCGGATGACGCCCACGTTGACGCCGATGCGGCGGTCGGGGTCGTTCATGGATTCGAGGTCCAGCACCAGTTTGGCGGCGGCGCGGATGGCGCTGCGGCCATCCTGTGGACGGGTACCTGAATGGGCGGCGCGGCCCTGCACCCGAATGCGGTAAAGGGCGGAGCCGCGGCGGCCGGTGACGATCTTGCCGCCTTCGCGCGCGGGTTCCATGACAAGGACGGCCCGGGCGCGGCGTGCGTGATCCTCGACCAGCGTGCGGGTGGCGTGGGTGCCGGTTTCTTCGTCGGGGATGAAAAGGATGGTGGCGGCGGCGCGACCTTCGGCGAGGGTCAGGGCGTGCAGCGCCATGAGGGCGCCGGATTTCATGTCGTAGACGCCGGGGCCGTAGAGACGGTCGCCGTCTTCGCGCCAGGGCAGCGGGCCCGACAGGGTGCCGCGCGGGTGGACCGTGTCGAGATGGGTGAGGATCAGGATCCGGGCGGCGCGGTCGGGATCGCCGCAGCGGGCGACGAGGAGGTCGCCGGTCTGGGCGTCGGTCGGGATGCGGGTGGTGTGGAAGCCGCGGGCGGTGGCGGCGGCCTGCGCGAGATCGGCCATGGCGTTGACGGCGTTGCGGTCGGCGGTGGGGCTTTCGATGTCCACCCATGTGCGGAGTTCGGCGAGAAAGGCCGGAAGGTCGATGTCCTGCGGCTGGATGGGGTGAGTCATGGGCGGGCTCCGGGTTGTCGGGGATGGGCGGAGTGTGGCGGGAAAGGGTGGAAGCCTCAAGCGGTTGCGGGTATGGGAGGGGCGTTCCGCATGCGAGAGGCCCCATGTCCCATTACGTTCTGACGGTCACCTGTCCGGCCGCCCGCGGCATCGTGGCCGCGATTTCCGGTTGTTTGGCGCAGGTGGGTGGCAACATCACGGATTCGAGCCAGTTCGACGACGCGCGCACGGGGCGGTTCTTCATGCGCGTGAGCTTCGTAAGCGAGGAGGGCGTGGGGCTGGAAGCGCTGAAGGCGGCGTTCGCGCCGGTGGCGGAGGGGTTCGGGATGGAGTGGGCGATCCATCCGGGCGACGAGAAGATGAAGGTCGTGCTGATGGTGAGCCGGTTCGGGCATTGCCTGAACGACCTGCTGTACCGCTGGCGGATCGGGGCCTTGCCGATCGACATCGTGGCGGTGATCTCCAACCACCTTGATTATCAGAAGCTGGTGGTGAACCATGACATCCCGTTCCACCACGTCCCGGTGACGAAGGACACGAAGCCCGAGGCCGAGGCGCGGCAGATGGCGATCGTGCGCGAGACGGGGGCGGAGCTGATCGTGCTGGCGCGCTACATGCAGGTGCTGTCGGACGAGATGTGCCGCGAGATGTCGGGGCGGATCATCAACATCCACCATTCGTTCCTGCCGTCGTTCAAGGGGGCGAACCCCTACAAGCAGGCCTACGAGCGGGGGGTGAAGCTGATCGGGGCCACGAGCCACTACGTGACGGCGGATCTGGACGAGGGGCCGATCATCGAGCAGGACACGGTGCGGATCACGCACGCGCAGTCGGCAGAGGATTACGTGAGCCTGGGGCGGGACGTGGAGGCGTCGGTGCTGGCGCGGGCAATCCACGCGCACATCCACCGGCGCGTGTTCCTGAACGGAAACAAGACCGTGGTGTTCCCGGCCTCGCCGGGGTCGTACGCGTCGGAGCGGATGGGGTAGTGCTGTTTATATGATAAAGATCAATGCAGTGATGGACTTCGTGGCATCCTTGGCGGAAATATTGCACTTTGTGATGTGATAATGCTATTCTTCCGGTGGGGAGAATGGCGATGCATCATGTGACGGAGTGGGACGGGCGGAGGATCGTGGATCTTCCCGTGGCGGCGGAGGGGGAGATCCGCCGGTTGCCGCATATTTTGCGGCTGCTTCTGGAGAACGTGGTCCGGACGGCGGGGGCGGATGCCGAGGGGGCGCGGCGGGCGATCCTGGGCTGGCTGGCGGCGGGGCGGAGCGAGGCGGAGATCCCGTTCCTGCCCGGTCGGGTGCTGATGCATGACACGACCTGCGGGCCGGCGCTGGTGGACATCGCGGGGATGCGGTCCGCGCTGGCGGAGGCGGGGCATGATCCGGGGTTGTTGAACCCCGTGTTGCCGGTGGACGTGTCGACGGATCATTCGCTGGCGGTGGACGTGTTCGGGACGGGGGGGGCCGCCGCGCGGAACCTGGAGAACGAGTACCGCCGGAACGGCGAACGCTATCGTTTCATGAAATGGGCGACGCAGTCCTTGTCGAACTTCCGGGTGCATCCGCCCGGGACGGGGATCATGCACACGCTGAACCTGGAGCGGCTGGCGACGGTGGTGACCGCGCGGGACGGCTGGGTGATGCCGGACGCCATGATCGGGACGGACAGCCATACGCCGATGGTGAACGGGATCGGGGTGCTTGCCTGGGGTGTGGGCGGGATCGAGGCGGAAAGCGTGTTCTTTGGGATGCCCGTGATGCTGCGCGTGCCGGATGTGGTGGGGGTGCGGCTGGTGGGGCGCCTGCGCGAGGGGGTGACGGCGACGGATCTGGCGCTGACGGTGACGGAGCGGCTGCGGCGGGTGGATCTGGCGGACCGGTTCGTGGAGTTCTTCGGGGAGGGGGTTTCGGCGCTGTCGGCGGGGGACCGGTGCGTCGTGGCGAACATGACGCCGGAGTTCGGGGCGAATTCGGGCTTCTTCCCGGTGGACGGGGCGGTGCTGGATTATCTGCGGGCGACGGGGCGGGACGAGGCGCAGGTGGCGCTGGTAGAAGGCTATTGCCGGCGTCAGGGGCTGTGGTTTGATTCTGCGGAGGCGCCGGTGTTCACGCAAGTTGTGAAGATCGATCTGGGGGAGGTGGAGGTGAGCGTGGCCGGACCCCGGCGGCCGCAGGACCGGATGGCGGCGGGGGCAACGGCGGCGGCGGTGCGGGCGCTGCGGGGTGGCGCGCCGCGCGTGACGGGGGCGGGCGAGGTGCCGGACGGGGCGGTGGCGATCGCCGCGATCACGAGCTGCACGAACACCTCTGATCCGCGGCTTCTGGTGGCGGCGGGGCTGGTGGCGCGGAAGGCGCGGGTGCTTGGGCTGGGGCCTGCGGCGCATGTGAAGACCTCCTTGGCGCCGGGGTCGCCGACGGCGGAGCGGTATCTGCGGAGAGCGGGATTGCTGGAGGATCTGGAGGCGGTGGGGTTCGGGATCGTCGGTTACGGCTGCACGACCTGCATCGGGAATTCGGGACCCTTGCCGGAGGTGGCGCAGGTGGCGCTGGCGGAAGGAAAGGTGCAGGTGGCGGTGCTGTCGGGGAACCGGAACTTCCCCGGGCGGGTGCATCCGCAGCTGGAAGCGGGATTTTTGGCGTCTCCGCCGCTGGTGGTGGCCTTTGCGCTGGCGGGGGATGTGGAGCGGGACATCCTGAACGATCCGATCGCGGAGGGGGTGTATCTGCGCGACCTGTGGCCGACGGGGGCGGAGATCGATGCGGCCTTGGCGCTGGCGGGCGATGCGGGGGATGTGGCCGTCGCCTATGACGAGGCGGAGGCCAGCCGGATGTGGGCGGAGCTGGAGGCGCCGGATGCGGCGCTGTTCCCGTGGGAGGCGGCGTCGACCTATATCCGTCGCCCGCCCTTCGCCGCCTTCGGGGCGGGGGAGGGGGTGGCGCCCTTCGTGGCCGCGCCGATCCTTGTGCTGGGGGATGACATCACGACGGACCACATCTCGCCCGCGTCGGCCATTCCGGCGGGGGGCGAGGCGGGGCGGTGGCTGGTGGAGCGGGGGGAGGATCCGAAGGATCTGAACGTCTTCTCCTCGCGCCGCGGGAACTGGGAGGTGATGCTGCGGGGGTTGTTCACCAACCGCAACCTGCGCAACCTGCTGGCGGCGGATCTTCCGGCGGGATCGACGGTGATGGAGGGGGGCGAGGTGCTGCCCCTTTGGGTTGCGGCGGAGCGGTATCGGGCGGCGGGCCGGCCGGTCGTGATCGTGGCGGGCGACCGCTATGGCATGGGATCGTCGCGCGATTGGGCGGCCAAGGGCGCGGCCCTGCTGGGCGCGCGGGCGGTGCTGGCCACGGGGTTCGAGCGCATTCACCGGTCCAACCTGATCGGGATGGGGGTGTTGCCGTTGCGCCTGTCGGAGCGGCTGACGCTGTCGGTGGAGGACCGGATCGCGGTGGATGTGACGGCGCTGGTGCCGCGCGGGGTGGTGCCGGTGCGGGTGCTGCGCGCGGACGGGCGGGAGGAGCGGATCGAGGCGGTGGCGGCCATCGAGACGTCCTTGGAGGTGGAGGTGCTGCGGCAAGGAGGGCTGTTGCCGATGATTCTGGCCCGGGTGACGGAACGGCCTTCCGCGCCCTGAGGGCGGCGTGGAACGGTGATCTGCGGGGAAAGGGAACCCGGAGCGTGTCATCCTTGTTTTCGTGGGAGTCTTGCCGACCGGACGCGGGTGCGTCATTTCGGTGATCCGGCTTCCATGGAAAGGAACAGGCATGCTGAAGGCTATCACTCTTGCCACGACCGTTGCGCTGCTGGCGACGCCCGTGATGTCCGAGACGCTGCGCGTCGGCATGTCGGGCGGGTATTTCCCGTTCACCTTCACCCGCGACGACACGTTGCAGGGCTTCGAGGTGGATTTCCTGAACGAGATCGGCAAGCGCACCGACATGGACGTGGAATTCGTGACCATGTCGTTTTCGGGCCTGATCGGCGCGCTGGAGGCCGACCGGATCGACACGGTGGCCAACCAGATCACCGTGACGCCGGAGCGCGAAGCGAAGTTCGATTTCACGCAGCCCTACGTGTATGACGGCGCGCAGGTGGTGGTGAAGAAGGGCAACGAGGGCGAGATTACCGGCCCCGAATCCCTTAAGGGCAAGAGCGTGGCCGTGAACCTGGGGTCCAACTACGAGCAGTTGCTGCGCGAGTTGCCTTACGCGAACGAGATCGACATCCGCACCTACGAGTCCAACATCGAGCAGGACACGGCGCTTGGCCGCGTGGACGCCTTCGTGATGGACCGCGTGTCCTCGGCGCAGGTGATTGCCGAGAGCCCCGCGCCTTTGGCACTCGCGGGCGAGCCGTTCAGCGAGATCCAGAACGCGCTGCCCTTCCGCAAGGATGATGCCGCGCTGCGCGACAAGGTGGATGCGGCGATCACCGCGATGAAGGAAGACGGCACGCTGGCCGAAATCTCGGAAAAGTGGCTGAAGGCGGATGTGACGAAACCCGCGACCGCCGAATAAGATGAGGGCGCTGGACCTCGACTTCATGATCGGTCTGGTGCCCATCCTGTTGGGTTACCTGCCGCTGACCCTGTTCATGGCGGTGGTGGGGATGGTCTGCGCGCTGGTGCTGGGCTGCCTGCTGGCGATGGAGCGGGTGGCCCGGATTCCGGTGCTGGACCTGTTCGTGAAGCTGTATATCAGCTTCTTCCGCGGGACGCCGCTGCTGGTGCAGCTGTTCCTGTTCTATTACGGGTTGCCGCAGGTGATGCCCTTCCTGAGCGGGATGACCGGCGTGCAGGCGGCGATCATCGGGCTGACGCTGCATTTCAGCGCCTATATGGCCGAAAGCATCCGCGCGGCGATCGTGGGCGTGGACCGCAGCCAGTGGGAGGCGGGCGAGGCCGTGGGCATGACGCGCAACCAGCTGATGGGGCGGATCATCCTGCCGCAGGCGGCGCGGGTGGCGGCGCCGACGCTGGTGAATTACTTCATCGACATGATCAAGAGCACGTCCCTGGCGTTCACGCTGGGCGTGACGGAGATGATGGGCGCGACGCAGAAGGAAGCGGCGAGCAACTTCCTGTATTTCGAGGCCTTCATCGTGGTGGCGGTGATCTACTGGATCATCGTGGAGGCGCTGTCCTTCGTGCAGCGCCGGATCGAGGTTTCCCTGAACAAGGCGTTCACGCGATGATCCGGCTGACGGGACTGACCAAGCGGTTCGGGACGAACACGGTGCTGGACGGGATCGACCTGTCCATCGCGCCGGGGGAGCGGGTGGTGGTGATCGGGCCGTCGGGGACGGGGAAGTCCACCTTGTTGCGCTGCATCAATTTCTTGGACCGGCCGGAGGCGGGGGTGATCCGCGTGGGCGATCTGGAGGTGGAGGCCGCTCGGGCGACGCGGGCGCAGGTGCTGGGGTTGCGGCGGCGGACGGCCTTCGTGTTCCAGAACTATGCGCTCTTCGCCAACAAGACGGCGCGGCAGAACATCACCGAGGCGCTGATCACCGTGCAGAAGCGGCCGCGGGCCGAGGCCGAGGCGCGGGCGGATGCGATCCTGGCCGAGACGGGGCTGACGGAGAAGGCGGACAGCTATCCCGCGGCGCTTTCGGGCGGGCAGCAGCAGCGGGTGGGGATCGGGCGCGCGATGGCGCTGGATGCGGACCTGATGCTGTTCGACGAGCCGACCTCGGCCCTTGACCCCGAATGGGTGGGGGAGGTGCTGGACCTGATGCGGCGGGTGGCGGAGCGGCGGCAGACCATGCTGATCGTGACGCATGAGATGCAGTTCGCGCGCGAGATCGCGGACCGGGTCATTTTCATGGAAGGCGGGCGGATCGTGGAAGAGGGGCCGCCCGCGCAGATCTTCGAGGCGGCCCGCGATCCCCGGACCCGCGCGTTTTTGCGGCGGGTCACGGGGTAGGGGTCAGCGGAACATCGCGGGCAGCCAGAGCGACAGCGCCGGGATGTAGGTGACGAGCATCAGCACGAAGAGGCCCGCGCCGTAGAAGGGCCAGACGCTGCGCATCGCTTCCCAGATGGAGATGCGGGCGACGGCGGCGGCGACGAACTGCACGGGGCCAAGGGGCGGCGTGTTCAGGCCGATGCCGAGGTTCAGGATCATGATCACGCCGAAATGCACCGGGTCGATGCCGAAGGCGGAAACGACAGGCAGGAAGATGGGCGTGGTGATGATGATCAGGGGACTCATGTCCATGAAGGTGCCAAGGACGAGGAGCACGAGGTTGATCATCAGGAGGATGACGAAGGGGTTGTCCGACACCGACTGCATCCAAGCAAGCGAGATCTGCGCCACGTGCAGATAGGCCATGAGCCAGCCGAAGGCGCCGGCCATGCCGATGATCAGGAGGACCATGGAGGTGGTGCGGACGGCCTGCTGGGTGGCGTGGACGAAGTCCTGCCAGCTCATGCTTTTGTAGACGAAGGCGGTGACGAGGAGGGCGTAGATCACCGCGATGCAGGAGCTTTCGGTGGCGGTGAAGATGCCCGAGCGGACGCCGCCGAAGATGATCGCGATCAGCAGCATGCCCGGCAGCGAGGCGACGAGGAGGCTGAGGACGCGGGCGAAGCCGGGGAACGCCTCGGTCGGGTAGCCGCGTTTGCGGGCGACGAGGTAGGCCACGACCGACAGGGACGCGGCGAGAAGGAGGCCGGGGATGATGCCGGCCGTGAACAGGTCCGCGATGGAGATGCGGCCGCCGCCCGAGATGGCGTAGATGATCATGTTGTGGCTGGGCGGCAGCATCAGCGCGATGAGGGCGGCCATGGAGGTCACGTTCACCGCGTAGTCGGCGCCGTAGCCGCGGGCCTTCATCTGCGGGATCATGATGCCGCCGACGGCCGCGGCCTCGGCCACGGCGGAACCGGAGATGCCGCCGAAGAGGGTGGAGGCCGCGATGTTCACCTGGCCGAGGCCGCCGCGCACATGGCCGATGAGCGAGCCTGCGAAGGCCACGATGCGGGCCGCGATGCCGCCGCGCACCATCAGGTCGCCCGCGAAGATGAAGAACGGGATGGCCATCAGCGTGAAGACCGAGATGCCCGAGGACAGGCGCTGGAACACCACGATCGGGGGCAGGTCGAGATACAGGATCGTGGCGAGGCTGGACAGGCCGAGGCAGAAGGCGATCGGCGTGCCGATCAGCATGAGGGCGGTGAAGACGCCGAAGAGGATGGTGTATTCCATGCGGTCACGCCTCGCTTTGCAGGATGTCTTGGGCGGCGGGTGCGGCCGGATCGACCTGACGGCCGGTCAGCCGTTTCAGGACATGTTCGAGGGTGAAGAGCGTCATCAGGACCCCGCCCGCGAAGAGCGGCATGTAGGTGAAGCCGCCGGGCAAGCCGATGATCGGCAGGCTGGAGCCCCATGTCTTGGCCATGAGTTGCCAGCCATAGACGACCATGGCGGCGCTGAACACGAGAACGGCGAGGTCCGAGATCAGGCGCAGACCGTTGCCGGCCTTTTCGGGAACGAAATGGACGAGGATGTCGAAGCCCATGTGAAACGCCTCGTGCACGCCGACGGCGGCGCCGAGGAAGATGAACCAGGCCATCAGGAGGATGGCGGCGGGTTCGACCCAGAGAAGGCTGTCGTTCAGGACGTAGCGGACGAAGACCTGTGCGAAGACGATGGCCGTCATCGCCACGAGGCCCAGGCCCGCCACCCAGAGGCTGGCCTGGCTGAGGCGCGTGTTGAATCGGGAAAAGGCGGCGAGACGGCCGGGCATGGCATCACCCCTGTATGCGGGACAAGAAAAGCCCGCAGCCCCTGTTCGGGGGTGCGGGCGGGGTTCGTTCATTCGGTGGCGCGGATTCGTTCGATCAGGTCCTTGGCGTCCGGCGTGGTGACGTATTTTTCGTAGACCGGGGCCATCGCCTCGATGAAGGCGGTCTTGTCGACGTCCTTGATGATCTCCGCCCCTTCCTCGAGGACGGCGGCTTCGGACGCGGCTTCCTGATCGGCCCAGAGTTGGCGCTGCACCGTGGCCGAGTTGCGGGCGGCGGTGCGCAGGATCTCCTGATCCTCGGGCGTCAGCTTCTCCCACGAGGATTTGGAGACGGCGACGAGTTCGGGGACCATCAGGTGCTGGTCGAGGGTGAAGTATTTCGCGACCTCGGCATGGCCCGACGTGTCATAGGAGGGGAAGTTGTTTTCCGCCCCGTCGATGACGCCGGTCTGGATGGAGGAGTAGACTTCGCCATACGGCATCGGGGTGGCGTTGGCGCCGAGCGCGTCCATCATGTCCACGAAGACGTCGTTCTGCATGACGCGGAACTTCAGGCCCTTCAGATCCTCGACCGTGCGGATGGGGCGTTCGGAGTTGTAGAAGCTGCGCGCGCCGCCGTCGTAATAGGCCAGCGCGATCAGGTCCTTTTCGGCGAAGGCTTCGGCAATCTCCTCTCCGATCGGGCCGTCCATGACGCGGTGCATGTGATCTTCGGACTTGAAGAGGTAGGGCATGGAGGTGAGCTGGGTGATCGGGACGATGTCGTTGAACGAGCCAAAGGAGGCGCGGACCATGTCGATCACGCCGAACTGGGTTTGTTCGATCGTGTCCTTTTCCTCGCCCAGTTGGGAGGAGGGGAAGACTTCGATGCAGATGCGGTTGTTCGATTTTTCCCGCACCTCGGCCGCCATCGACTTGACGCCGGCCACGGTCGGGTAGCCGTCGGGATGGGTGTCGGAGGAGCGGAGCGTGATCTCGCAATCCGCCGCGGCGGATGCGGTGACCCAGGCGGCCGAGATCAGAAGGCCGGCGCAAAGGCGTGTGACATGTTTCATTTGTTGTTCTCCCCACGTTGTTGACGCGGAGCGTTCGGGCGGAGATCCCCCATGCGTGCGCGGGACCGTCCCGGTGGGGCGGCCGCGGTCGGAAATGGGGGTCGCTGTCCGTGGCGCCGGGCCGCCTCCCAACGGTCCCGAGTTCGCCATGCTCCTTGATGCGATTAATGTCGCATGTGGGGCGTGACGTCAATCGTCGTATAAATGTTCCAGCTTGCCAGACGAGTTGGTCAGAGCGGGCGTTGGAGGTGCCGGCGGATCAGGGCGATGTTGCGCATGTTGGCCTTGAAGTAGATGTCGAAGACGCTGCCGAGGATGGGGATGGAGCCGAAGGCGAAGTCGGCGCCGGTGTTCAGGGCCATGCGGGCGAGCGTCGCGCGGGGCAGGCCGAGACGCCAGGCGCGGTGGATGATGAGCGCCGAGGGGACGGCGGTGGCGAAGTCGCCGAGGCCGGGAATGAGGCCGAGGATGCCGTCCCAGCCGAAGCGGAAGCCGAGGAGGGGCATCCGGAACTTCGAATCGAGCCGGTGGGCGAGGCGGTCGAGGCGGGCGAGTTCCTGTTCGTGGGTGCGGGGCATGTGGTTCTTTCCGTTCGCGTTCCGGGATCAACCCGCGACAGGGCCGCGCGTTCCGCCGGGGGCGCGGACGGAACCGGGGCGGGGACGGGACGTTGGAACGGATCATCTGGGGGACGGCATGAGACGGCGATATCTGGCGACGGCGGCGGTGGCGGTAGGGCTGGTCGCGTTGGGTTTGAAGCGCGCCTCCACCTTGCCGCCGCCGAAGCATGGACGTTCGGTGCCGCGGCCGCCCGCGGGTGTGGCGACACCGCTGGATCTGGCGGCGCGGAAGGCCGCGCGGCGGCATCCGGGGCGGTCGGGGATCCACATGCTGTCGGACCCGCATGACGCCTTTGCCGCGCGCATGCTGCTGGTGCGCGAGGCGCAGCGGACGCTGGATCTGCAATACTACATCTGGCACGGCGACCGGACGGGCACGTTGCTGCTGAACGCGGTTTATGCGGCGGCGCGGCGCGGGGTGCGGGTGCGGATGCTGCTGGACGACAACGGGATCGCCGGGCTGGACCGCATCCTGTCCGGGGTGAACCGGCATCCCAACATCGAGGTGCGGCTGTTCAACCCCTTCGCGATCCGGTTTCCGAAGGCGCTTGGCTTTGTGTTCGACTTCAAGCGGCTGAACCGGCGGATGCACAACAAGAGCCTGACGGTGGACGGGGTGACGACCATCGTGGGCGGGCGCAACATCGGCGACGAGTATTTCGGATCGGGCGAGGGCGGACTTTACGGCGACATGGACGTGCTGGCCATCGGGCCGGTGGTGGCCGAGGTGGAGAAGGATTTCGAGCGGTACTGGACCTCGGAATCCGCCTATCCTGCGGAGCAGATCCTGCGGAAGGTGAACGGCCGGACGATACGCAAGCTGCGGCGGGCGGCGGTGAAGGTGGAGCGGGATCCGGCCTCGGCCGCGTTCATGCGGCGCATCCGGGATCTGCCGATCGTTCGGGAACTGGTGGACGGGACGCTGGCGCTGGAATGGGCGCCCGTGCGGCTTTTGAGCGACGATCCCGCCAAGGCGCTGGACCGGGTGCGGCCGGAAGGGTTGCTGGCGGGGCGGCTGGAAAAGGCGATCGGGCGGCCGCGGCGGAAGTTGGGGATCATCACCGGCTATTTCGTGCCAGGGCCGCAGGGCGCGCGCTGGCTGGCGGCGCTGGCGCGGCACGGGGTGGAGGTGTCGGTGCTGACCAACGGCTACGAGGCGGGGGACGTGTCACTGGTGCATGCGGGGTATGCGCCCTCTCGGCGCACCATGCTGGAAGGGGGGGTGCGGCTGTTCGAGTTGCGGGCGGGCGCGGCGCGGACGATGAACCCGCGCGACGGGGTGCGGGTGGGGGTTGGCAGCCGGTTGCGGGGGACCGGCACGGGATCGACCGCCGCGCTGCGGTCGGGGGTGACGACGTTGCACGCCAAGACCTTCACCGTGGATGACCGCAAGCTGTTCATCGGATCGTTCAACCTGGACCCGCGATCCTGGCAGCTGAACACCGAGATGGGGTTCGTGATCGAGAGTCCGCGTCTGGCGCGCAAGGTGGCGGAGGTGTTCGGCCACCATGTGCCGCTGCACGCCTATGAGCTGCGTCTTGGCAAGGAGATTGAGTGGATCGAGCGCGGCGCCTCGGTCGAGGTGCACCGGCGGGAGCCGGGGATGTCGCGGGTGACGGCGGCGGTCATGGGCGTTCTGCGGTTCCTGCCGATCCGGTGGATGCTGTAGGGCGAAAAAAGCCGGGAACCAAATGGTCGGCCGGTGGTTGTGTGGGCTGTTGAAGGCAGGAATGACCATGAACCTCTGGACCCGACCGATCGTATTCGATGACGCGCCGCGCGACCTGTCCGGTGTGTATTCCCGTACCGAAGACGCGTTGAACGCCTTGTCCCGCTGGCCGAGCACGATGGGACGGGAGTATCGTTCCGCGAAGGCCGCCTGCGAGGCGGCGATTGCCGGGCGCGGGTCCCATGCGGCGGCGCGTCAGGCGTTCCTGTATGCCGCCGACGAGATCGGGATGTTCGCCCGCGTCTGAGATTTCGGAGATACCGTTCCTGTGGCCCCGTCGGATGTTCCGCCGGGGCTTTTTGCTGTTCGCTTGGAGTTTCGGTTGTGGGGAACTGTTGGAAAAAAGCGTTGACTCCGATCCCACATGTATAACAAATGAGGTCATGCTGTCGGACATCCCGTGAGGGGCGGGTGTGTCATCAGCCCGGAGGATCTTATGACGTATCATGCGCGCCTGCGCCTGACGGTGGCCGCCTTTGCCTTGGCTGCGGCCCCTGCGATGGCGGACACGCCCGACAACCAGCTGGTCGTGGGGTTTTCCATGACCAACATCCTGACATTGGACCCGGCCGCGATCACCGGCAAGGAGACCGTGCAGGTTCTGGCCAACGTGTATGACGGGTTGGTCCAGTTGGACCCCGTCAACCGGTCCGAGGTGCAGCCCGATCTGGCCGAAAGCTGGGATGTGGCGGAGGACGGCATGTCCATCACCTTCCATCTGCGCGAGGCCGAGTTCGCGTCGGGCAATCCGGTGCGGGCGGAGGATGTGGTCTGGTCGTTCAAGCGGCTGCTGACGCTGAACCTGGCGCAGGCGTCGTTCCTGAAGACCTATGGCTTTACCGCGGAGGGTGCGGATGCGGCCTTTGCGGCACCGGACGAGCGGACGGTGGTGGTGACGCTGCCGCAGAAGGTGAACCCGCAGCTGATCATCGCCACGCTGGGCATCGTGGGGCCGGGATCGGTTCTGGATTCGGTGGAGGTGATGGAGCACGAGGAGAACGGCGATCTGGGCGCGGCGTGGCTGGCGCAGCAATCGGCGGGATCGGCGGCCTTCGTGTTGCAGCAGTGGCAATCCAACAACCTTGTGCTGCTGGCCCAGAACGAGAATTTCTGGGGCGAAGCGCCCGCGATGCGCCGCATCATCTGGCGCCATATCCCGGAATCGCAAAGCCAGCGGTTGCAGCTGGAGCGGCACGATCTGGACATCGCGTTCCAGCTGGCGCCCGCGGACCTTGCGGCCTTGCAGAATGCCGAAGGGGTGAAGATCCAGACGACGCCTTCGGCCGGGTTCTATTACCTTGCCATGTCGATGGCGGATGAGCGGTTCCAGAACCCCAAGGTGCGCGAGGCGATGCGCTACCTCATCGACTACAAGGGTTTGAACGAGGCGATCCTGCCCTTCTATGGCACGGAGCATCAGCGCCCCATCTCGGGCGGGTTCTTCGGGTTGCTGGACGATCCGGGATACACGTTCGACCCCGAGAAGGCCAAGGCGCTGCTGGCCGAGGCCGGCTATCCCGACGGGATGGACGTGACGCTGCGCGCGTTGTCGGATGACCCCTTCCTGAACCTTGCGACCGCGATGCAGGCGACGCTGGCGCAGGGCGGCATCCGGGCCGAGGTGATTACCGGCTCGGGCGACCAGATCTATGGCGCGATGCGCGAGCGGAAGTTCGAGATGCTGGTGGGCCGTGGCGGCGGCGGGCAGTTGCCGGACCCCGACAGCAACATGCGGGCGCTGATCTACAACCCCGACAACTCGGCCGAGGCGCGGCTGACGAACTTCCAGGGGTGGCGCACGAGCTTCTACGACGAGGGGCTGAACCGCCTGATCGACGCGGCCGCGTCGGAGGTGGACGTGGAGAAGCGGCGGCAGATGTATGCCGACATCCAGAACCGGATCGACGCGGTCGTCCCGCCGATCCTGCCGTTCTCGGAGGTCGTGACCTCGGCCGGGTATCGGGACGACCTGGACGGGTTCGTGGTGAACCCGTCCTGGTCCACCGACCTGTCCACGGTTTCGAAGAACCGCTGAACCGGGGGAGGTTCCGATGTTGAAACAGTCCAGAACCCGCGGCTTTGCCCGGCAGGTCGGCACCATCGCCGTCACGCTGGTGGGGCTGTTGATCCTGACCTTCGTGATCGGGCGGATGATGCCGGCCGATCCGGTGCGCGCCATCGTGGGCGAGGAAGCGACGCAGGACACCTATATGCAGGTGTATCAGGAGCTGGGGTTGGACCGGCCGTTGCCGGTGCAGTTCGTGATGTATCTGCGGGACGTTGTGACGGGGGATTTCGGAACCTCCATCCGCACCGGGCAGCCGGTGATCCACGACATCGCGGCGGTGATGCCCGCGACGCTGGAGCTGGCGACGCTGGCGATCCTGATCGGAGCGACACTGGGGATCACCATGGGCGTGATCGCGGCGGTGAAGAAGGACCAGTGGCCGGACCAGCTGATCCGCGTGATCAGCCTTGCGGGCCATTCGATGCCGATCTTCTGGACGGGGATGATCGCGTTGCTGATCTTCTATGCCTGGCTGGGCTGGGTCGGCGGGGGTGGCCGGATCGACGACTACTTCATCGGGCTGGTGCCGGAGGTGACGCATTTCATCCTGATCGACGCGGCGCTGGCCGGGGAGTGGGAGGTGTTCTGGAGCGCGCTGAACCACATGATCCTGCCCGCGAGCCTGCTGGGATATTCGTCGAGCGCGTATATCACGCGGATGACGCGCAGCTTCATGCTGGACCAGATCAACCAGGAATACGTGACCACGGCGCGGGTGAAGGGGCTGTCGGTGCGGCAGACGATCTGGCGGCACGCGTTCCTGAACATCCGCGTGCAGCTGGTGACGATCGTGGCGCTGGCCTATGGCGCGCTGCTGGAAGGGGCCGTGCTGATCGAAACGGTGTTTTCCTGGCCGGGCTTCGGGCAGTACCTGACGTCGAACCTGATGATCGGGGACATGAACGCGGTGATGACCTGCGTGCTGCTGGTGGGCGTGATCTTCATCGCGCTGAACCTGCTGTCGGACGTGCTGTACCGCGTCTTTGATCCGAGGACGCGCTGATGCAGGACGTGTTGAAGAAAGGCCGTACCATGACCGTTCCGGGATTGGCCCCTTTGGGGCGGATATTGCGGTTTCTGATGCGTCAGCCCACCTCGGCCTTCGGGCTGGGGGTGATCGGGCTGCTGATCTTCGGCGCGGTGTTCGCGCCGTGGCTGGCGACGCATGATCCTTATGCGCAGGACCTGACGAACATTCTGGCGGCGCCGGGGGGCGGGCACTGGTTCGGCACGGACGAGCTGGGCCGCGACATCTGGAGCCGGCTGGTCTGGGGCACGCGCATCACGCTGACCATCATCGCGCTGGTGACGGTGGTGGTGGGGCCGATCGGGTTGGCCGTGGGCACCATCGCCGGGTATTACGGCGGGGCGGTGGACACGGTGATGATGCGGATCACGGACATCTTCTTGTCCTTCCCCTCGCTGATCCTGTCGCTGGCTTTCGTGGCGGCTTTGGGGCCAAGCCTGTCGAACGCGATCATCGCGATCGCCCTGACCTCGTGGCCGCCGATCGCGCGGCTGGCGCGGGCCGAGACGCTGACCTTCCGGGCGGAGGACTACGTGTCGGCCGCGCGGTTGCAGGGGGCGTCGGACGCGCGGATCATCCTGAAATCCATCGTGCCGATGTGCCTGCCTTCGGTGCTGATCCGGCTGACGCTGAACATGGCGACGGTGATTTTGACGGCGGCGGGGCTTGGGTTCCTGGGGTTGGGGGCGCAGCCGCCCTTGCCCGAATGGGGCGCGATGATCGCCACGGGCCGGCGCTACATGATCGACAGCTGGTGGCTGGTGACCTTCCCGGGCATCGCGATCCTGTGCGTGAGCCTGGCCTTCAACCTTGTGGGCGACGGGCTGCGCGACGCGCTGGACCCCAAGCAGATGAACCGGAGGTGACATGGATACGATCCTTGATATCCAGAACCTGAGCGTGGCCTATCGCGGATCGCCCGCGCCGGCCGTGCGGGGCGCGTCCTTCACGCTGGGTCGGGAACGGCTGGGCATCGTGGGGGAAAGCGGGTCGGGCAAGTCCACCTTGGGGCGGGCGCTGCTGAAGCTGCTGCCGACGGCGGACATCACGGCCGACCGGATGCGGTTTCGGGACGTGGACCTGCTGGCGACGCCGGAAAAGCGGATGCTGGGCATACGGGGCAAGCGGATTTCGATGATCCTGCAGGACCCGAAGTTCAGTTTGAACCCGATCCGGCGCGTGGGCGACCAGGTGGCCGAGGCGTGGCGGGTGCACGTGAAATGTTCGAAGGCGGAGGCGAAGGAGAAGGCGCTGGCGATGCTGCGGTCCGTGGCGATCCGGGATGTGGAGCGGGTGTATGAGCTTTATCCGCATCAGGTCTCGGGTGGGATGGGGCAGCGGATCATGATCGCCATGATGCTGCTGACCGAGCCGGAGCTGGTGATCGCGGACGAGCCGACGAGTGCGCTGGACGTGACGGTGCGGATGCAGGTGCTGTCCATCCTGGACGGGTTGGTGCGGGACCGGGGCATCGGGCTGATTGTCATCAGCCACGATTTGAACCTTGTGCGGAATTTCTGCGACCGGGTGCTGATCATGTATGCCGGGCGGATCGTGGAAAGCCTGAAGGCGAGCGAGCTGGACAAGGCGCAGCATCCTTATACCCGGGGGTTGCTGGCGGCGCAGCCGCGTATCGGGGGGCCGCGTCAGCCGTTGCCGGTGTTGCAGCGCCGTCCCGAATGGGCCGAGGAGAGCCGCGCATGAAGGATATCGTGATCCGCGACCTGTCGATCACGCTGGGGGAGGCGCGCATTCTGGACGCGATTTCCTTCAGCGTGCAGGCGGGGGAGTGTTTCGGGCTGGTGGGGGAAAGCGGGTCGGGCAAGTCCACGATCCTGCGCTGCATGTCGCTGTTGATGAAGCAGTGGCAGGGGCAGGTGTCCATTGGTGGGCAGGATGTGCGGGCCATGCCGGTGGTGGCGCGGTGCCGGACGATGCAGATGGTGTTTCAGGACCCCTATGGCTCGCTTCACCCGCGGCAGTCGGTGCGGACGGTGCTGGCGGAGCCGCTGCGCATTCACGGGCTGGACGATCCGCGCGGGCGGATGGACCGGGCGATGACGGAAGTGGGCTTGCCGCTGGCGTTTCTGGACCGCTATCCGCACCAGTTGTCGGGCGGGCAGCGGCAGCGCGTGGCCATCGCGCGCGCCCTGATCCTGGAGCCGGACGTGCTGCTGCTGGACGAGCCGACGAGCGCGCTGGATGTGAGCGTGCAGGCCGAGATCCTGAACCTGCTGGCGGATCTGCGGGCGCGGCGGGGCTTCACCTACCTCATGGTCAGCCATGATCTGGCGGTGGTGGACCACATGTGCGACCGCTTTGCCGTGATGCAGAAGGGGCAGCTGGTGGAAGTTCTGGGCCGCGGGGCGTTGACCGGCGTTCCGGGGGAAGGGGCGCGTCATCCTTATGCGCGGGAGTTGATCGACGCCTCCATCGCCTATGACCGGGCCATGTGACTGGCCGGAGGATTGGCGGCGGCGTCTGGAGGCGCCGCTGCCGTTGCGGTTCGGCGTGCCGGGGTGGCGGGAGCGTATCCGGCAGGCTTGGGATGCGGCCTTGCCGCCGCCCGACCCCGTGACGGGGTTTGCGGGCGGCGTTTTGCGTTTTGCCAGCGGCAAGGGGGCGGAGGGCGTGGTGCTGGTGCCGGAGCGGGTCACCGGCTGCGCCGTGCTGATGTTTCACGATCATGGCGGGCGGTTCGATCTGGGCTGGCGCAAGCTGACCGAGGATCCGCAGGGATTTTATGGAGGGCCGCCGGCGCAGCGGCTGGTGGCGGCGGGGCATCCGGTGTTCTGCTTTGATGCGCTCGGCTGGGGATCGCGGGGGTTGCCGGGGGATCAGCAGGCACAGGCGTGCATGGCGTTGGGAATGGGAACCTCCTTGGCCGGGTTGGTGGCGGGGGAGGATCGGGACATTGCCGCTTGGGCCGCCGGGCGGCCGGAGGCGGCGCGGGGGCTGGCCGTGTGGGGCTTTTCCTTTGGCGGGTTCCGGGCGTGGCAGTGTCTGGCCACGTGCGACGCGGTGGATGCGGCGGTGGCGCTGTCCTGGATGGCGCGGCGGCGGGACTTGCTGCGTTTGGGCGCGCCGGTGGTGCAGGGGCAGGCGGCGTTCTGGATGCTGCACCCGTCATTGACCGGGTTGGCGGATCTGCCGGATCTGGCGGCAGTGGCGGCGCCGAAGCCGTTGTTCCTGCGGTCGGGGGATGCGGACCGGCATCTGCCGCTGGCGGCGGTGGAGCCGGCGTTCGAGGATTTGCGGCGCATCTGGCCTGTTGATGCGGCGATCTTCGAAGGCGGGCATGTCTGCCCGCCGGCGGTTCAGGAGGAGGCGATCGCCTTCCTTAATGCACGCGGTTGTTCTCGATGAAGTCGAAGTTGATGTCCTCGCCGATGCCGGGGCGGTCGGGGACGTGGACGTAGCCGTCGGAATCCATCGGGTCGGACAACTGGTTAAGGTAGTCGAAGCCGTCGTCGTATTCGAGGAACGGGTGCAGGAGGCCGCGTTCGTACCAGCGGCAGTTCTTCGACACGGCGGTGACGACGAGGTTCATGGCGGTGTTGCCGTGAACCTCACACTCCATCCCGAAGGATTCGGCCATGCGCATGGTCTTGAGGGCCGGAGTGATGCCGCCCACGTCGTTCACGCCGGTGCGCAGGATGTCGCAGGCGCCGTGCTTGACCCATTCGGCGCGGTGCCAGTGCTTGCCGGAGGCACTTTCAGGGCCGACCACGGGGATGTCGAGGTTGTCGGCCAGCCACTTGTAGGAGGACATGGACTGTTCGTCCATCGGCTCCTCGATCCAGTCGAAGCCCAGCTTTTCGAGGCCGCGGCCGAGGAGGAGGGAATCGGTGCGGGAATACCAGTGGAAGGCGTCGATCATCAGGTGGATGTCGGGGCCCACCGCTTCGCGCACGGCGGCGCAGGCCTTGAGGTCCATCTTCACGTCGGGGGCCCAGGACACGGGGGGCATCCAGGTGTGCAGCTTGATGCCCTTGTAGCCGCGGGCGACCAGCTTTTCGGCGAAGCGGCCGTAATCTTCGGGCGTGGCGAGGCCGCCTTCGATTTCATCCCCGCACATGATGGAGCCGTAGGCGAGGATCTTGTCGCGATAGGCGCCGATCAGCTTGTGGGTGGGGGTGTTGAGCGCGCGGCCGGCGAGGTCCCAAAGGGCGACGTCCACCGCGGCCAGCGTCCGGTCCGTCAGCTGGGCCGCCGAACCGCGCTGCCAGTGGGCGAGGTCGTGCCACAGGCGTTCGCGGTCGCGGTGGTCCTGACCGATCAGCACCTTCTTCACGAACTTGTCGATCACGTGGGGGCGGACGATTTCGGGGACGGTAAAGGAATGGCCTTCGTGCCCGTCTTCCGTCCGCAGGGTGAGGAGCGAGGTCTTGACCTGGTGCGGGGGGCCGGGATGCGCGTGGCCGGCGGTGTCGGAATGGCGGCGCGTGGTGCTGAGGAAGTGGCGCACCTGAACGTCGGTGATGATCATGGAATCCTCCGGTTGTGGGCGGAGCATGACCAGTTGTAATACAGGTGTCAAGAAGCTGTATGCTGATTGCCGCGCAGGAGGGCGCGGTAACGCGCAAGGCTGCCCTTAAGGTGGTCCTGCATGGCCTGGCGCGCGGCGGCTTCGTCGCTGTTGAGGATGGCGCGGCAGATGTCGCCGTGTTCCTGCGCCAGGTCGCGGTTGTAATCCTGCGGGCGGACGTTGTCCTGACCCGTCTGGAGTTCGCCGCGGGGAATGATGCCGATGCGGATCAGGGTCAGGAATTCGGTGAAGCGCGGGTTGTTCGTGGCTTCGGCAATGGCGATGTGAAGATCGAAATCGGCGTCGCGCGTGGGTTTGCCTTCGGCCAGGCAGTCAAGAACCGTTTGATGCGCTGCCAGAATCCGTTCGTCCTGCTGGGGGGAGCGGCGCAGGGCGGCAAGGCCCGCGCTTTCCACCTCAACGGCGCGGCGGAGTTCGAGGAGTTCGATGACGGAGGACACGCGGCCGAGGTCGAGGTTCACGAAGGGGCCGCTCTGGGCCTTCAGCGCGAAGATGCCGGCACCCTTGCGGGCCTGCACCAGCCCCTCGAAGGACAGGGTGGCGATGGCCTCGCGCACCACGGTGCGGCTGACGCCGTGAAGTTCGGCGAGGCGGGTCTCCGAGGGCAGGCGGTCGCCGGGGCGGATGCGGCCGTCCGTGATCTCGGTGCGAAGAACCTCGGCCACGCGGGTGGCGAGGCGGGCTTTCGTGCCTGACATGCGGCTCTCTCCCCTCAACTTGTCCAACATGTGATATACGTTGTGGCGAGGCGTGGCAAATGGCGTTCGCTGCTGTATGATGGGAGAAAAAGGACCCTGCCATGACCCTTTCCCCAGCCCGCACCGGCAATCTTGTGGCCCGTGTCAGCGAGGCGCTGCGCGCCGAGATCACCGAAGGGCGCCTGAAGCCCGGTGACCGCCTGCCGTCCGAAGCGCGTTTGACCGAAGCCCATGGCGTGAGCCGCACCGTGGTGCGCGAGGCCATCGCGGCACTGCGCGCCGACCGTCTGGTGGAAGCGCGGCAAGGCGCGGGCGTGTTCGTGCTGGAAGCGCCGATGCCGGAAAAGGCCCCGTTCCAGAACATCGACTATGTGCGGCTGTCGTCCATGATCGAGATGCTGGAGCTTCGCACGGCCGTGGAGATGGAGGCGGCGGGTTTGGCCGCCACACGCCGTTCGGCCCAGCAGGAGGAGCGGATCATCGACGCCTATCGCGCGGTGAGCGCGGCGATCGCGGCCGGGGAGCCGACGACGGCGGCGGATTACGACCTGCATCTGGCCATTGCCGAGGCGACCAACAACCCGCGATTCCCCGAGTTTCTGGCGATGGTGGGGGGCAACGTGATTCCGCGGCAGGCCTTGCAGAATGCGGGGGATGCCGCGCCGCAGCCTTACCTGGTGCAGATCCAGGAAGAGCATGACCGCATCGTGACGGCCATCCTGGCGGGGGACGAGGAAGGCGCGCGGCGGGCGATGCGGGTGCATCTGCGCGGGGCGCAGGCGCGGTACCGGGTGCTGTTGCGCGGATAGTCATCATACAAGTGTTGACGCATGTCTGTTGGGTGGTGTAGGGTCCGATCCAGACCCCATGTTCTCAAAGGATCCGCACAATGGCTCAGGCCCTCAAGACCGCGCTTGGTTCGGGACTTCTGTCCTTCCCTGTCACGCATTTCGACGCCGAGGGCCGTTTCGCGGCCGAAAGCTACAAGAGCCATGTGGAGTGGCTTTCGGGGTTTGACGCGCCGGTTCTGTTCGCTGCGGGCGGGACGGGGGAGTTCTTTTCTCTGAAGCCGGCCGAGATCCCGGGCATCGTGAAGGCGGCGATCGAGGCTGCGGGCGACAACACGACCATCGTGTCGGGTTGCGGTTACGGCACCGAGATCGCGGTGGAAATCGCGCAATCGGTGGAGAAGGTGGGCGCCACGGGCATCCTTTTGCTGCCGCACTACCTGATCGACGCGCCGCAGGAAGGGCTGTACCAGCACGTGAAGGCCGTCTGCGACGCGACCGACATGGGCGTCATGGTCTACAACCGTGACAACGCCGTGCTGACCGCCGACACGCTGGCCCGTTTGTGCGACGCCTGCCCGAACCTGATCGGGTTCAAGGACGGCACCGGCGACATCGGCCTTGTGCGCCAGATCACGGCGAAGATGGGCGACCGTTTGACCTATCTGGGCGGGATGCCGACGGCGGAACTGTTTGCCGAGGCCTATCTGGGCGCGGGCTTCACGACCTATTCCTCGGCCGTGTTCAACTTCGTGCCGCAGCTGGCGGTGGACTTCTACAAGGCGCTGCGCGCGAACGACCGCGCGACCTGCGAGAAGATCCTGAACGACTTCTTCTATCCGTTCATGGCGATCCGCAACCGCCAGAAGGGTTATGCCGTGTCGGCCATCAAGGCGGGCGTGCGGTTGCAGGGCTTCAACGCCGGGAAGGTTCGTCCGCCGATCACCGACCTGAACGCCGAGGAAGAGCGGATGCTGGACGCGCTGATCGAGCCGTATCGCCGCAAGAAAGCCGCCTGATCCGGCATGAAGATCGCGAAGGTTCGGACGCATCTTCTGGATCACCGTCTGGAGGTCGCGTTCGAAAGCGCCTCCATGCGGTTCGACCGGCGCGTGCATGTGCTGGTGGAGATCGAATGCGATGACGGGACCGTGGGCTGGGGCGAATGCCTTGGCCCCGCGCGCCCGAACGCGGCCGTCGTGGCCACCTATGCCCAGTGGCTGGTGGGGCAGGACCCGCTGGAAACGGAAAAGATCTGGGCGACGCTGTACAACGCGCTGCGCGATCAGGGGCAGCGCGGGCTGACGATCACGGCGCTGTCGGGGATCGACATGGCGCTGTGGGACATCAAGGGCAAGCGGTTCGGCGTGCCGGTGTCGGTGCTGCTGGGCGGACGCTTCCGCGAGTCCGTGCGGGCTTATGCCACCGGCAGCTTCAAGCGCGACGGCGTGGACCGGGTGGAGGACAACGCCGCCGAGATGGCCGGTCATCGCGATGCGGGCTTCCACGCCTGCAAGGTGAAGATCGGCTTCGGGGTGGAGGAGGACCTGCGCGTCATCGCCGCCGTGCGCGATGCCATCGGGCCGGACATGCGCCTGATGATCGACGCGAACCACGGCTATGACGCGATCGAGGCGGTGCGTGTCGGGCAGCGTGCCGCCGAGTTCGGCATCGACTGGTTCGAGGAGCCGGTGGTGCCGGAGCAGCTGGCCGCCTATCGCGAGGTGCGGGCGCGTCAGCCGATCCCGGTCGCGGGGGGCGAGACGTGGCACACCCGCTGGGGCCACCGCGAGCCGATCGAGACGCGGGCCGTGGACATCATTCAGCCGGACCTGGCCGGATGCGGCGGGTTCACCGAAGCGCGACGGATCGCGGATCTGGCGGCCTTACACGGCGTGCGGGTGGTGCCGCATGTGTGGGGCACGGCGGTGCACATCGCGGCGGCCCTGCAGTTCATGGCGGCGATGGTGCCTTCGCCGGTGCGGAACAGCCCGATCGAGCCGATCCTGGAATTCGACCGCACCCACAACCCGTTCCGGCAGGCGATCGTTGCGACGCCGATCGACCATGTGAACGGCGTGGTTTCCATTCCCGACGCGCCGGGACTGGGGATCGAGATCAACCGCGACGCGCTTCGCGAATACGCTCCGAAAGAGGACTGAATGGACATGATCCGCACCCTGACCGGCAAAAAGCCGGCGACCGTCCTGCCCAAAGGGACCATCGACACGCAGATGCACATGTATCTGCCAGGCTTTGACGCGCAGGCGGGCGGGCCGCCGCTGCCGCCCGGCGCCTTGCCGGGTCCGGACCAGTATCGCGAGTTCATGCGGTGGATCGGGATCGACCGCGTGGTGATCACGCAGGGGAACGCGCATCAGTCGGACAATGCGAACCTTGTCGCCTGTCTGGCGGCGATGGGGGATGTGGCGCGGGGGGTGGCGGTGATCCATCCCGACACGGCAGAGGCGGAGATCGCGCGGCTGGCGGAGGCGGGCGTCGTGGGCGCGCGGATCATGGATCTGCCGGGCGGGGCGCTTGGCCTATCGGGGCTGGAAGGCGTGGACGCGCGGGCGGCGGATGCGGGCTGGGTGATGGCCGTGCAGTTCGACGGCAGCCATATCCTGGACCATGAAAACCGTCTGGCGAAGGTGCAAAGCCGCTGGATCCTGGACCACCACGGCAAGTTCTTTGCCGGGGCGGGGCGTGCGCAGGTTGATGCCGTGAAGCGGCTGATCGACCGGGGGAACTGCTGGTTCAAGTTTGCGGGCGTGTACGAATCCAGCAAGTCGGGCGGGCCGGATTATGCGGATGTGGCGGAGGTGGCGCGGGAGATCGCGGCCCATGCGCCGGACCGGATCATCTGGGGCACGAACTGGCCGCACAATCTGGCGAAGACCACGGCGGATTATCCGGACGACCGGGCGCTGACGGACACGGTGCTGTCGTGGTTGCCTTCCGACGCGGCGCGGCGGCAGGTGCTGGTGACGACGCCCGAGGCGCTGTTCGGCTTCCCGCCGATGTGAAGGGGAAGGCCCTGTGCGGGCCTTCCGTCATTCCTTGCGGCGCAAACCGGCCGCCGCTTGCAGGGCGGCGAGGTGGGTCAAGCCCTGCGGCATGTTGCCGAGCCATGAGCCGTCCTTGGGGTCCACCATCTCGGGCAGGATGCCGGTGCCGCGGCCTAGCCCGGCGCGCAGGTCGTCGAAGGCCTTGTGCGCACGGTCCACCTGCCCCAGCCGGTTGCGGGCGTCCACCATCCAGAAGGAACAGGCGAGGAAGCAGCCTTCCTCCTTCTCGGCCCCCGAATAGCGATAATGGAAGGGGCCTGCGCCAAGCTTGCGGTCGATCGCGTCCAGCGTGCGTTCCAGCTTGTCGTTCCCGTCAAAGCTGAAGCGCACGGCGAGCGCGACAGAGGCGTCGAGGCGGTCCGTGCCGGGATACATGGTGTAGGCGCCGATCTTTTCGTTCCAGCACTGCGTTTCGATGAACTCGGCGATGCGGGCGCGTTCGCGGTCCCAGCGGTCGCGGCAGGTGGTGGGAAGGTGGCCCGCATCGGCCAGTTCCACCGCGCGGCTGAGGGCCTGCCAGCAGGCGATCTTCGACATCGTGTATTGCTGCACCTCGGGCAGTTCCCAGATACCGCTGTCGGGCTGACGCCAGTGGTCGGTGCATTCGTCGGCCAGATGGGACAGGACCTCGGCGCTGCGGGCGTCGATGATGTTGCCGCGCCCGACAAAGGAGGCGACGGTTTCGAAGATGTCGCCATAGGTGCCGTGCTGGTGCTGGCGGGCGGCGATGTTGCCGCGCAGGACGGGCTGGCTGTGGCGGTAGCCGGGCAAAGGCAGGGGCAGGACCGTGTCGTCCACCCCGCCGTCCAGCGCGAAGCATACGCGGGAGCCGTGGTTCGCGAGCTGGTTCAGGAGCCAGGTGAGCGCGGCCTTCGCCTCGGCCTCGGCGCCGAGGTCGAGGAAGGAGATGATCGTGTAGCCGGCGTCGCGCACCCAGGCGAAGCGGTAGTCGTAGTTCTTGTCGCCGCCGATGCGTTCGGGCAGCGAGGTGGTGGCCGCCGCGGCGATGGCCCCCGAGGGGGAGTAGAGCAGCAGTTTCAGCACCAGCGCCTGGCGCAGCATGTAGCTGGAAAGGTCGTCGCCTTCGTCGAAGATGGCGGCCCAGTCCCGCCATTCCTTGTCCGACACGTCGATGCGCCGGTCGATGGCGGAAAGTTTCGGCACGACCAGCGGTTCGCCTTCGCCGGCGATGATGGCGAAGGTCTGGCGCTGGCCTTCGGCCAGTTCGAAGGTGCCGTGGATGCGGTCATCCTCGGCCAGAAGGGAGACGGTGTCGGAATCGTGGAGGAGCATGCCGAGCACGTCGCCCACGTGGAACAGCTGGTGATCGCCGCCGCGTGACAGGTAGGGGCTGCGCTGGCCCGCCTGATGGCCAAGGCGCATGTCCAGCCGGAAGCGCATGGTGCCGCGCGTCACCTCGATCCGGCGGGCGAGTTCGCACCAGGGCAGGCGGCCGGCGGAGCCGCTGTTGAGCGATTCCGAAAGAACAGCCTCACCCGTGGCGGTGGTGAAGCGGGTGTCGAGGACGTTGCTGTGGGGGCGGTAGCTTTGGGTGGTCTGGTAGTCTTCTTCCGGGCGGATCACGAAATAGCCGCCGAAGGTGCCGTCCGGAAGCGGCATGTCGCCCGTCATGAGGCGGTCGAAGAGGGGTGGGCTGTCCATGTTGGGCACGCACCACCAGTCGATGGAGCCGTCGGCGGCCGAGAGGGCGATGGAGCGGCCTTCGCCAAGGGCGGCGTAGGCGTGAAGCGGGGCGAATCCGTCCTTGTCGCGGTGGCGGAAGGTCAATGCGCGAAGGCCCCGTAGGCGAAGAGAAGGCCCGAGCCGACGAGGATGAACGCCCCGCGTTGCAGCGCGCTGCGCCAAAGGGGCGTGGGGCACAACGGATCGCGGGGGTCGTGTTCGGTCATCTTCATTCTCCATCTGTCAGGGCACAAACGGAGCGTGGGGGCTGCGGTTCCCCACGACTTGCCAAGGCGGGCGGAACGGGAAATACCTTGGCCAAGGCGAACACAGGAGCGTGCCATGCTGACAAGGATCAGTCCTTCGACAGGGAAGGGATCGCCCGAGGTGGTGGGCTTTCACGATCCCGAAACCGGATCCTGCCAGTATCTGGTGATCGACCCGGCGACGCGGGCGGCCGCGCTGATCGACATCGTGCTGGATTTCGATCCGGTGGCGTGCCGCACCTCGGCCGCGTCGGCCGAATGGGCCTTGGGGCTGGTGGAGGCGCATGGGGCGGATCTGCGGCTGATCCTGGACACGCATCCCCATGCGGATCATCTGTCGGCGGGGGACTGGCTGCGGGGGCGGACGGGCGCGCCGCTGTGGTCGGGTGCCAAGGTGCGCGAGATCGCGGCGCTGTGGGAAGGGTTCTACAACGCGCCGGGGATGTTCGATCCCGACGCGGATTTCGACCGGCTGCTGGAGGATGGCGAAACGTTCCGGCTGGGGGATCTGGACGTGCGGGTGATGCTGTCGCCGGGCCACACGCTGGGGTCGATCAGCTTCGTGATCGGGGATGCGGCCTTTGTGCACGACACGTTCATGCAGCCCGACAGCGGCACCTCGCGTGCGGATTTCCCCGGCGGGTCGGCGGCGGCGCTGCATGACAGCCTGATGGCGATCCTGGCGCTTCCGGACGCGACGCGCCTGTTCATCGGGCATGATTACGGCGCGGCGGACCGGACGGAGCCGTCCTGGGAAAGCACGGTGGCCGAGCAGCGGGCGTCGAACACGCATCTGGGCGGCGGCGTGTCGCGCGACGCGTTCATCGCCCGGCGCAAGGCGCGGGATGCGACGCTGAAGCTGCCGCGCCGGATGCTGCACGCGTTGCAGGTGAACCTGCGGGGCGGCAAGCTGCCGGCCGCGGAAAGCAACGGGCAGAGCTTCTTCAAGCTGCCGGCGAACCTGTTCTGATCGCGATTACGCGCGCGGGGGAAGGCGTTCAGGAGACAGGTCCGGTGTTTCTGGCAAGGGCGGTCATCGATCGGGCGCCGTCTTGGCAAGACTGCGTTCGGGGGGTAGCGTGGAGGCTGACGCGCCCGGCCCCTGCACCGTCGGGGCCTTTGGGGCCGGCGGGCGGTGCATCTGCGAAGGTCTTCCTCCCTCTGGCCCCGCGGGCGCCGCAAGAGGAAGGACACGACCATGACCGAACCGCCCCGGATCGACCGCATCCGCCACGACACCCGCCGCCGCACCCTGACCATCGCCCGGACGGAGCGGCTGACGCCCCACATGATCCGCCTGACGCTGGCGGGTCCGGATTTGGAAGGGTTCGTCAGTGCGGGGTTCGATGATCACATCAAGCTGTTCATCCCGCAGGAGGGGGGCGAGGTGATGCGCGACTACACCCCCCGGCGCTTTGGTCCCGACAGCCTGATCGTGGATGTGGTGGATCATCCGGGCGGGCCGGCGGCGGATTGGGCGCGGGTGGCGGTTGCGGGCGACAGCCTGACGATCGGCGGGCCGCGCGGGTCCAAGGTCATCGACGGGCCGATCGCCCACTGGCTTCTGATCGGGGACGAGACGGCCTTGCCCGCCATCGGCCGCAAGATCGAGGAGGCGCCGGCGGGCTGCGCGATCACGGCGATCGTGGCCGTGCCCTCGGCGGCGGATGAACAGGTGTTCGACACGGCGGCGGCGCTGTCGATGCATTGGGTGCACCGGGAGGCCGAGGAGGCGCACCAGCCGGAGCCGCTTATGGCGGCCCTGGAAGCCCTGACGCTGCCGGACCGGACCTTTGCCTGGATCGCGGCGGAGGCGGGGGTGGCGCGCATGCTGCGCGACCGGCTGGTGGAACGCGGGATGCCGCGCGAATGGACGTCGGCGGCGGGTTACTGGCTGCGCGGCGTGGCGGATTCCGCGGTGAAGGACTTGTAGGGGGCGGAAGACCGCCCCCCTTTGGGTCAGTCCAGTTCGGGGTGCTGGCCGACCAGGCGTTCGCGTTTCCGGCGCAGGGCGTCCAGTTCCCCCTCCAGCTTCAGGATGTCGGCGTCCACATCCTCCACCCGTTGTTCGATGCGGTCGTAGGTTTCCTGAAGCAGCACGGCGGCTTCCTGCGGGCTGGACGCGTTGGGCGTGTCGCCGCGCAGGGGGCGGTTGGCGGTTTCCGGCAGGAACACGGCTGTGAGAAGGCCGATCAAGGCCGCCACCATCAGGTAGTAGGCGGGGACCATGAGGTTGTCCGTCCGTTCGACCAGAAGGGCCGCGACGGTGGGCGTCAGGCCCGCGACGATGATCGCCACGTTGAACGAGCTGGCCAGCGCGCTGTAGCGGATGCGGGTGGGGAACAGCGCGGGCAGGGTGGAGGCCATGACGCCCGTGAAGCAGTTCAGGATCACCGCGAGGATCAGCAGGCCGAGGAAGATCCGGGCCGGGCTGTCGCTGCCGATCAGCGTGAAGGACGGAAAAGCCATCACCACGAGGCCGAGGCTGCCCGCGATCAGGAACGGCCGTCGGCCGATCTTGTCGCTGAGAAAGCCGACCACGGGCTGGACGAACAGCATGCCGATCATCACGGCGATGATGATCATGACCCCGTTCTGCTGCGAATAGCCGAGGTTGCTGGACAGGTAGGTCGGCATGTAGGTCAGCAGCATGTAGTAGGTGACGTTGGTGACCAGCACCATGCCCACGCAGACCAGAAGCGCCTTGCGATAGGTGCGGGCGATTTCCAAGATGGACACGGTGGGATGGTCCTGCACCGCGCCCTGATCGCCTTTTTCCATGTTTTCAAGGTGCTGGGTGAAGGCGGGCGTTTCCTCCACCGCGTGGCGGAGGTAGAGGCCGAGCAGGCCGAGGGGGCCCGCCACGAAGAAGGGAATGCGCCAGCCCCAGTCGAGGAAGCTGTGTTCCCCCAGCAGGGATTGCAGCAGGACGACAAGGCCCGCCCCCGTGACGAAGCCGATGATGGACCCGAAGTCGAGCCAGCTTCCCAGAAAGCCGCGTCGCCGGTCGGGGGCGTATTCGGCCACGAAGATGGCGGCGCCGGTGTATTCGCCCCCCACGGAAAAGCCTTGCGCCAGCTTGCACAGCAGCAGAAGGATCGGCGCCCAGATCCCGATCGTGGCGAAGGAGGGGATGAGACCGATGCAGAATGTGCTGACGGCCATGATGACGATGGTCAGCGACAGCACCTTCTGCCGCCCCAGCCGGTCCCCGATGATGCCGAACACCACGCCGCCCAGCGGGCGGACGAGAAAGGGCACGGAGAACGTGCCAAGCGCGGCGATCGTCTGGACGGCGGGGGAAGCGGAGGGGAAGAAGACCTGGCCGAGCGCGTAGGCGACGAAGCCGTAGACGCCAAAGTCGAACCATTCCATCGCGTTGCCAAGCGCCGCCGCCGTCACGCTTTTCTTCAGGGTCGCGGGGTCGATGACGGTGATGTCGTCGATGCCTAGGGGATCGGGGGCGGCGGGTGAACGTGCGGGGGGTGTCATGCATGTGTCCTTTGGTTGTGCCGGTCTTGATGCCGAACATGCGGGGGGCCCCACCATATCGTCCGGCGGCACGCTTTATCCAGCCGGAAACGGCAAGAGGCGTGAATGGGGAATGTTCGGAACTGGATGATGATCCTGCGCATTGGGGGGCGCGTACAGACGGAATATCATGCACATCATGCACATAGCTCTGGGTGGCTGCCTGAAGGCGCCGCCCGTTCAATACGGTTTGTCCGAGGATACGGGCGGGCACATCGCCTATGTTCTGGGTGCCGCGACGCGCCAGGCGGCCAGGCCGGAGGTGACGCGGGTGGACGTGGTCACCCGTGCCTTCGGGGATTTCGGTTCCGACTATCTGCGCGAGGAGGAGCGGCTGTGCGCCAAGGCCCGGATCTTGCGCCTGCGGACGCGGGATCTGCGCTATCTGACCAAGGGCGCCTTGTGGGGCGAGGTGGCGGTTCTGCGCGACGCGCTTGCCGAACGACTGCGGCAGGGCCCGCGCCCCGACATCCTGCACGCCCATTTCGCCGACGCGGCCGAGGTGGCGCTGGCCGTCGGTGGGCTGTTCGGGATCCCCGTCGTCTACACTCCGCATTCGCTGGCGCTGGACAAGATCGACGGAGCGACGGACGCGCGGCGCGTCGCGGCCGAGCGGCGCATCATCGGCTGCGCCGACGCGATCGTTGTGTCCAGCCGGGACGAGGCGGAACGGCAGGTGCCAGCCTACGACGCAACGGCGATCACGCGGACCCACCGCATCGGGCCGGGCGTCGGTGCTGCGGCCGAGGATACGGGTGCGGCGCGGCGGCTGCTGACGGGATGGCTGGACAAGCCGGAAAAGCCGATGATCCTGGCTATTGCCCGCCCCGTGGCGAAGAAGAACCTGGGCGCGCTGGTGCGGGCCTATGCTGCCGATCCGGTGCTGCGGGGGATGGCGAACCTTGTCATCCTGGCGGGGCAGCACGCGACGGCGGATGCGGATGCGCGGGCGGTTCTGGACGGCCTGCGTGCGGACGGGGCCGGGTTGGAGGGGCGGTTCGCGCTGCCCCCGGCCCATAACACGCATGATGTGGGCGCGCTGTACCGGTTGGCGGCGCAGACGCGCGGCGTTTTCGTGAACCCTGCCTTGTTCGAGCCGTTCGGTTTGACTTTGCTGGAAGCCGCGCAGGCCGGCCTGCCGGTGGTGGCCACGCGGCACGGGGGGCCTTCGGCGATCCTGGAGGATCTGGGAAACGGCCTTCTGGTGGAGCCGACGCGCGAAATGGCGATCGCCGCCGCCTGCCGGTCGTTGATCGGGGATGCGGCCGAATGGGACAAAGCCTCGGCCAACGGGATGGCGGGGATCGGGCGGTACGACTGGGACCGTTATGCCGCGGAAAGCGTGCGGCTGTATGCCGGTCTGCGGCGGAAGGTCCTCCGTCCGCCGCGTCGGGTGGCCCGGCGGCTTCTGGCCTGCGACATCGACAACACGCTGACAGGCTGCGCCCCGTCGGCCCGCGCCTTTGCCCGCTGGACGGACGCGGCGGATCTGCCCTTCATCGTGGCGACGGGACGTTCCCTGCCCGAGGCGCGGGCGGTGCTGCGGCAATGGGAGCTGCCGGAACCGGAGGTGTTCATCACCTCGGTCGGGACGGAGATCTTTCGGTGGGGGGAGGGCGGGCTGTTCTTGTGCGCGGACTATGACCGGCATGTCGGCGCAAGTTGGGACCGGGCGGCCGTTCATCGCGTCGTGGCGGGTTTGCATCCCGAATGGCAAGGGGATGTCGATCAGAAGCGCCACAAGATCAGCCTGTTCGGGGATGCCGGAATGGCGGCTGGCGTGCGTCTGGACTTGGCGCAGGCCGGGCTGGCGGCGCAGGTCGTGCATTCGCATGACCGGCTGATCGACATCCTGCCCCCCGCTGCCGGAAAGGCCAACGCCATCGCGGCGGTGGCGGCGGGCTTGGGGCTGGGGCTGGCGGACTGCATCGCGGCCGGGGACAGCGGCAACGATTTCGACATGCTGGACCGGTGCGGGTCCGCGATCGTTGTGGGGAATGCCAGCGCGGAACTGGCAAACCTGAAGCCGCGCAAGGGACTTTTGCGCGCGGCGCATCCCTTTGCCCGCGGGGTGCTGGAAGGATTGGAGCGGATCGCATGACAGCCCCCATCGGTTATTTCGTTCATCATCAGGGGCGGGGGCACGCCGAACGCTGCGCGGCGCTGGTGAACGCGCTGCCCGCCGACCGGCCCGTGACGATCTTCTGCGCGCGCGACGACATCTTTCCGCCGCTGCGCGACGGCGTGACCGTGATGCGCATTCCGTCCTTGTTCGAGGCGACGGGGGCGGAGCCTGCGACCATGGACTGGGTGTCCACTCCTGCCACGCTGCATTGCGCCCCGCTGGGCTGGCCGGGCATTCGGGTGGCGATGGCGCGCATCGCGGGGTGGTTTGCCGAAGTCAACCCTGCGCTGATGATCTGCGACGTGTCGGCCGAGGTGGCGCAGCTGGCGCGCATCTGTTCCGTGCCGCATGTGAAGGTGGTGCAGCATGGCGACCGGGGCGATCCGGGGCATCGCGCGGCCTATGACGGCGCGGCGGGGCTTCTGGCGCCGTTCCACGAAGCGTTGGCACAGCCCGATTGGGACGACACGATGCGCGCGCGCATGATGTTCGCGCCGGGCCTTGGCTGCCCTGCGGGGCCGCGCGTGGACCGGGCGGCGGCGCGGGCGCGCTTGTCGCTGGACCCGGACCGGCGCGTGGTGCTGGTGTTGTGGGGCAAAGGCGGCAACGGCTTTGCGCAGGCCCCGATCGGCGTGGGCGCCCGGACCATGCCTGACGCGCAATGGATCACCGTAGGGCATGTGGAGCGGGACTGGCACGCGACCGAGCCGTCGAACCTGAGGCATGAGGGCTGGGTGGACGGGGTGGCGGATCACGTCGCGGCGGCGGATGTGATCGTCGCCTCCACCGGCAACACGACGTGCCAGCAGATCCTTGCGGCGGGCAAGCCGTGGATCGCGGTGCCCGAATGGCGCTATTTCGACGAACAGGTGATGAAGGCCCGCGCGCTGGACGCGGCGGGCGTGGCGCTCCACCTGCCCCATCTGCCGTCTTCGGCCCATGCCTGGGGCCGGGCGATGGCCGGGGTTCTGGACCGTCACGATCCGGCCCGTCAGGCCGCGCTGGCGGGGACGGACGCCGCCCCCTTGGCCGCCGCCTGGGTGGAAGGGCTGATCGACCGTCTTTGGCCCGCCCGCACGGGCAACATCATTCCGCTTTCTTCCGCATCCTGAGGTTTCCATGACTCTTTCTTCGGCTTCCGTCCTCACCATCGCCTCGGGCCGCGGCGAGCATCTGCACAACGTGATGATCGGCCTGTCCCGCCAAACGGTGCTTCCGGCAGAACTGATCATCGCCCACATGCAGGAGGCGCCTTATGCCGACCTGCCGTCCGTGCCCTTCCCTGTCCGCCAGATCGCCGTGACGGGGGCGGAGCTGCCGCTGGCGCGGGCGCGCAACGTGGCCGCCAAGGCCGCCACGGGGGAGTTGCTGATCTTTCTGGACGTGGACTGCATCCCGACGCCCACGCTGGTGGAGGATTACCTGGCGGCCGGTTTCGACGGGCTGATGATGGGGGAGGTGATGTATCTGCCGGGCGGCGCCGTCGCCCCAGGCTGGCAAAGCGCCGATTTCGATGCGGTGGCCGTGCGCCATTCCGACCGTCAGGGCCCGCCGGCCGAGGGGGTGGAGATCTGCACGGATTACCGCTGCTTCTGGTCGCTGAACTTCGCTCTGCCGGCGGCGATCTTCCACCGCGTGGGCGGGTTCGACGAACGCTTCACCGGCTATGGCGGCGAGGATACGGATTTCGGCAAGACCCTGTCCATGGCGGGCGAGGCGATCGGCTGGATCCGTGGCGCGAAGGTGCATCACCAGTATCACCCCCATCACATGCCCCCCGTGCATCACCTGCACAGCGTGGTCCGCAATTCCGAACTGTTCGCGCAGAAATGGGGATATCGGACGATGGAGCATTGGCTTTATGCCTTCATGCTGATGGGGCTGATCGACAATTCGGGCCCGCGCATCCGCATCCTGCGGGAGGCGGAGGAAGGCGACATCGCCTATACCCGCCAGCACGCGCACATGCCTTACGCCAACACGGCCAGCGTCATCCGGCGGCTGAAGGAGGAGAAGGCGGCGGCTGACGATGCGGGGCAGAAGGCGCTGCTGCAACCGGCCATCGCGGCGGAATGATGCGGATCGCCGTCGTCTCGCATGTCCGGCACCCGATCGCCCAGCCGTTCATGGGCGGGATGGAGGCGCATTCCTGGGCGCTGGTGCAGGGGCTGATGGCGCGCGGGCACGACGTGACGCTGTTCGCCGCCGGCGACAGCGATCCCGCCTTCCGCATCCACCCGATCCTGCCCGAACATTACGACCGCCGCTATCCGTGGAGCGAGTATGTGGAAACGCGGGTGCTGCACGATTATCTGGATGCGGGCTTTGCCGACGCGGCGCGGGCGTTGCTGGAGGGCGGGTTCGATGTGGTCCACAACAACTCGCTTCACCGGTATCCGCCACGGCTGGCGCGGGTGCACCGGGTGCCGACCGTGACCTCTCTGCACATTCCGCCCTTCGACGCGATCCATAGGGCGGTGCGGGAAAGTGCGGCGCCGTGGTCGCTGTTCACCGTCACTTCGGCCAAGCAGTTGGAGAGTTGGTGGCCGGAAGTGCCGCCCGCCGCCGCGCATGTGGCGCATAACGGGATCGATGTGGCGCAGTGGCCCTTCGTGGCCGCGGGGGATGGCAGTGCGGTTTGGGCCGGACGGATCGCGCGCACCAAGGGGCCGCATCTGGCGGTGCAGGCGGCGCTGCGGCTGGGGCTTCCGTTGACGCTGTATGGCGTGATCGAGGATGTGGAGTATTTCGACGCGGAGATCCGGCCCCATCTGGGCGATCTGGTCCGGCATGGCGGGCATCTGGGCCCGCGCGAACTGGCGGCGGAGCTGGGGCGCGCCTCGGTCCTGCTGTTCACGCCGTTGTGGGACGAACCCTTCGGCCTTGCGGCGGTGGAGGCGATGGCCTGCGGCTTGCCGGTGGCGGCGCTGGAGATGGGCGCCGTGCGCGAAATCGCGGGCGAGGCAGGACGTTACGCGGCCCCAGATGATCCGGCAGGGTTCGACGCGGCGATCCGCGAGGCGCTGACCATTCCGCGCCGCGTTCCGCGCCAGCGGGTGGAAGCGCTGTTCACGCGCGACCGGATGATCGACCGTTACGAGGGTTTGTACGCCAAGGCGCAGGCGGGGCTCGCGGCGCCCTTGGGTCCCGTGACCTTCCCCGAGATCGAGCTGCCGGCCTTGCGCTCCACCCCTGTTTTTCAGAAGTGATCGGTGGCCCGCGCCGCGGAGGGCGGGGGCCGTTCCGGTCAGCTTTCGGGTTTCGAGGGGGCGGGGTCCGCCTGACCGGACACGCTGCCGGCGTTCACCTCGGGCGCGGCGTCGCGGGTTTGTCCGCCCAGCATGCCGCCGACCTCGCCGGATTGCACGGGAACGTCCAGTTCCTCCTTGGCGCGGTTCCAGTGTTCCTCGTGCCGGCCCTCGGGCTGGCCTTCCTGTTCCCACAGCTGGTGCGCCCGTGTCCGGATGTTGTCATCGTTGTCCATGTCATCCTCCGTCTGGTTGGGAAAGAGAAACCCGTGGCGTCGGGCGATGTTCCGACACGTATGCGTGCTGCGTCCCCGTTGATGGCGGGCGGAAGGGGCGTATGCCGCCGGGCGGACATGGGCCGCGCGGCCCTTGCGTAAGCGTTGACGTCAACCCTCGCTTTCTGAACGGCCACGGGTTTTCCGTGGTTGTCAGATGCACGGTTGCGCGGACTGTTTCCCGAATCCTTGACGTCGCTGGCAAGACGGGGCCTTTCCTCACCATCGTCCTGCTGGACGCGAACCTTCGCGCGCCGATTTCCGGCGTGGGTCCGGTGCTGCGGGACATCATGGCGGATCCTGGGCTGGAGGGAACAAGGGCGCTGATCCTGTTCGCCCTCTTGTCGCTGGCAAGGCGGCGGCACGGGCTTGGACCCGTACTAGAAGACGGCACTGTAGCCAATGCGGGCGGGGTGCTTGTGCGGGTCAGCGGGGGGGGGCGATGCCCCTTGGATCGGGACGATCGTGCTGGGCGTGGGGATCGCCTTTGGCCATGTCCTTTTGCCGCGATATGTGAAGCCATCGTTCCCGACCGCGCGCCGCGCGCGATTGGCTTCACTGCCGCAGCAATGGAGGGGGTGGCAAGCCGTGCCACGGGGCTGGCCGTTCCGAACGCGCGGCTGCCGGGGCTGGACGGGCGACGGGCGCTTGGGGTCTGGGCGGCGCCGGGGCCTGTGGCGCTGGTGTTGCGGCGGGCTTATGCGCGCGATGCGGTGACGCCCGTGCTGTGGGCGGCACGTTCGGAGCCGTTGCTGTGGCGGCAGCCGCTGGCGGGGTCGATCACGCTGTTCTTTGCCGCGCATTCGCTGGTCTTCTATTCCGTCGTGAATTGGTATGCGACCTGTGGGCTGGCGCGCGGGGTGCCGGCGGCGACGGCGGGGTATCACCTGCTGGTCTATAAGGAGGTGGCGAAGTTGGCACCGGGGCGGTTCTAGGGCGCGTGCGGGATCAGAAGCTGGTCGGGCTGACCTGCGGCAGGCTGCTGGTGATCGGGACGGGTGGATTGCGCCGCAGGCGGCGCGGGCTTTTCGATGGTCACGAGCCTTGCACTGTTTTCCCTGCGGACACGGGATTCGGGCACGGCCACAGCCCTGCCGGGGATGGTGCAGTTGCTTCACGACGCGACCGGGGGGATGGACGCGCCGGTTCGCGGTGTCGGTGGCGGTTCTTGGTGGGATGTCGCGCCGTGACCGCTTTGTAGGGGCAGGGTAGCGGGGCGTCCCGACCCGCCACCCGTTCGGCCTTAGGCCGGGACGCGGTTCGGGGCCTTCACGCTAAGGGCGATCAGGGCGCTGGCGAGGACAAGGACCGCGCCGCCATAGGTGTAGACGCCGGAGGAGCCTGCGCTTTCGAACACGAGGCCACCGGTGCCGGCACCTGCCGCGATGGCGAACTGGATCGCGGCGACGATCAGGCCGCCGGCGCTTTCAGGTTCATCCGGGGCCACGCGGGTGTTCCACGTCGTCCAAGCGACCGGCACGGCCCCAAAGGCCAGACCCCACAGTGACACCAGCAGAAGGCTGAGCGGCGAGGCGCTGTTCAGGCCCGAAAGGGCAAGGGCGCTGGCCCCCGCAAGGAGCGGCATGGCCATCAGCGTGAAGCCGAGGCTGCGCTTCAGAAGCGGTCCGGCCAGAAGCGTGCCCACGAAGTTGGCGACGCCGAAGCCCAGCAGGAACACGGTCACCGCCGTGACGCCTGCGGCCAGAGACACCTCGAGGAACGGGCGGATGAAGGTGAACAGCGCGAAATGGCCGGTGAAGACGAGGGCCACGCAGGTGATGCCCTGCCAGACGCCCGGACGCAGCAGCACGGCGAACAGGGTGCGCAGGCTGGCCGCGCTGGTGGAGGCCATGGCCGGAAGCGTCGCCCATTGCGCCAGAAGGCCGAGGGCGCCGAAGAGGGCGGCGCCGAGATACACCTCCCTCCACCCCAGGATCGCGCCGAGCCAGCTGCCCAGGGGGGCGGCGACCACGGTGGCCAGCGACACGCCGGCAAAGATCATCGACAGGGCCTTGGGCACCTGATCGGACGGCACCAGCCGCATCGCGATGGCGGCGGACATCGTCCAGAAGCCGCCGATGGCCACGCCCAGAAGCAGGCGGCCCACCAGAAGCAGGGCAAAGCTGCCCGACAGCGCGACCAGCAGGTTGGACAGGATCAGCAGGACCGAAAAGCCCAGAAGGACGTGGCGGCGGTCGATGCCGCGGGTCAGGGTGGCGATCAGCAGGCCTGTGAACAGCGCGACCACGGCGGTGGCCGTCACGGCCTGACCGGCCATGCCTTCGCTGACCTGAAGATCGGTGGCCATGGGGGTCAGCAGGCTCATCGGCAGGAACTCGGCCGCGATCAGGCCGAACACGCCGAAGCTGACGGCGTAGACGGCGGGCCAGCGGGCCACCACGGGCGGGCCGGAGATGGGAGGGGCGATCTGTCCGTGCATCGGGCAGTCCTTTCGTGCAGGGGGAGGTTGTTTCCAGATCTATCCGGCGGGGGCCGGACGTGCTATGGGCTTCGGCGTGAGTTTGTTGATCGGACGTCCGGAATGCTTGATCATCTTCCCCTGCACCCCCTTGCCCCGGCCGCCACCGAGGATGTCATGAGCGAGCTGCTGCTGGGGATGCGGCTGAACGGGATCGCGTATCGGCGCCTGCGGCTGGCGCAGCCCTTCGGCGTCGGGTTCGGCGGCGTGCCCGGCAAGGCGCAGCTGCATTTCGTGGCGCAGGGCAGCGCGATCCTTCGGCTGGGCGGCGCGCAGCGGCGGATCGAATGCGGCGACGCGGTGTTCCTGCCCCGGGGCGACGCCCATGCGCTGCTGTCGGGCGACGGCGCGGACGTGCAGGATCTGGGCCATTTCCCCGCCGCCCCCATCTGCACCACGGTGGAGGCGGTGTCGAGCTGCCCCGACGGCACCTGCCGCACCGCCGACACCATCATCTTCAGCGGGTGCATGGATTTCGAACTGGGCACGATGCATCCGCTGGTCGCCATGATGCCCGAGGTGATGCAGCTGAGCATGCTGTCCGAACGCCAGCCCGAGATCCTGCCCATCCTTGAGGCGATGGAGCGGGAAGCGCGAACCGAGCGTGCGGGCTTTGCGGGGATCCTGGCGCGGCTGGCGGACGTGGTCGCGGCCTCTATCGTGCGGGGGTGGGTGGAAAGCGGGTGCGGCAGCGCCGCGGGTTGGGTGGAGGCGTTGCGCGATCCCCGGCTGGGCCGCGTGCTGCTGGCGATCCACCGCGATCCGGGGCGGGCGTGGACGGTGGCCGCGCTGGCCGAGGAGATGGGGGCCTCACGCTCGGTCTTTGCGGAACGGTTTCTGGCGGTGACGGGGACGACGCCGCTGGGATACGTCACGGACCTGCGGATGCGTCTGGCCGCGCAGTGGATCGGGCGCGAAGGGGTGGCGATCGAGGCGGCGGCCCATCGGCTGGGCTACGGTTCCCAGGCCGCGTTCAGCCGGGCGTTCAAGCGGGTCATGGGGCATCCGCCGGGGGGTGCGCGCTAGGGGTGGCGCGGGCCTTTTGGCGGCGTTCGGCCAGAACGGCCTGAAGGTTCGACAAAAGGATGATGCCGCCGCCAAGGAAGACCCAGATGTCGATCGCCTCGCCATACAAATAGAAGCCGGTGACGGCGGCGAGGGGCACGCGCAGGAAGTCGATGGGGATCACGACCGAGGCTTCCAGCCGCTTCAGCGCCTGCGCCTGACCGTAATGGGCGGCCAAGGCCCCCACGCCCGCCAGCACCATCCAAGGCACGTCCGTCAGGTGAACGGGGCGCCAGTCGGTCAGGGCGGCGATCAGGCCAAGGGGAAGCTGGATCAGGATCATCCACACCACGATCGCCCCCGGTGAGGCGTGACCCGTCAGGCGTTTCACCAGAATCAGCGACAGGCCGTAGCCGGCCGCGGCGACCAGAACGAGGCCTGCGGCGGGATCGATCATCCCGACGCCCGGCCGGACGATCACCAGCACGCCCAGAAAACCGCCGATGGTGGCGGCGACGCGGCGGCGGCTGAGGCGTTCGCCCAGCATCAGCCAGGCGAACAGCGCCACCCAGATCGGCATGGTGAATTCCAGCGCGAAGACCGAGGCGAGGGGCAGGAGCACGATCCCCACCGTCCAGAAATACTGCGCGGTGAAGTGGACGATGTTGCGCAGCAGGTGCAGCCGCAGCTGCGCCATCTGCCGGATTTCGGGCCAAATGGCGCGGCCGACGGCGAGGATGACGACCAGCCCCACCAGCGCCCGGAAGAACAGCACCTGCCGGATGGACAGCGTGGCGGCCAGTTCGCGCGATCCGACGGACATGGCGATGAAGGATGCCATGCTCAGCCCCATCCAGAGGAGGCCGTAGCCAAAGGCACTGCGTGCCGGAGCGTCCGGAAGCGGGGCGGCGTTTGCCATGTCGTGGGCCTTTCGCTGATGTTCGCGTCC
The DNA here is from genome assembly GCF_051195255.1 of Falsirhodobacter sp. 1013. Classification (NCBI taxonomy): domain Bacteria; kingdom Pseudomonadati; phylum Pseudomonadota; class Alphaproteobacteria; order Rhodobacterales; family Paracoccaceae; genus Falsirhodobacter; species Falsirhodobacter sp. 1013. The sequence goes on from NZ_JBNJLK010000006.1 coordinate 125,606, forward strand.
TTCATCACTCATATGACAAGTGAGGGCCAGCGCGACGTGGGGCCACGGGTTTCGGAAACAGGTTGAATCCTGAGGCAGGCGGTGGGGCAATGTGCCTGATCTTCGCCCAAACCGGGCGTTCCACGGTTTTGTAACAGACTTATCAGCTTAAAGTTTAATCAAACTCAACTTCAGGATGAGGCTTTCCGGCCACAACCATGGGGTGATCGGCGTTTTTCGTCCGCGGGTCGTTAAAGTTTGATTAATCAAGTTTGACTCAACCATGGGTTATAATAACCCTTCCCTCAGGTTGCATTGCGCGGGCGGTTTCCGCGCTTCATCTTGGCAAAGGGACGAGCAGATGGCAGTTGGCGATACGATCACGACGGGTCTTCGGGTCTTCACAGGCACGAATGGTGTTAACGGACCTTCCGGTTTTCTTGGTCTGGCTGCCGACTCGGTCGGTGTGCTGTCACTTCAACCAATTGTCGCAAGCCCGCCTTTCGTTGAAGCGGCGGAGATTGGCACGGGTTCTGTTTCTTCCGTAGGAATCGCGCTCCCGATCCCTGGGCGATTTGTACTCGGCACGGACGGTCTCACATATTTCGTTGCGACCAACCCCAATGCCATTTTGGGCACGAACCTCAGCCTTCTGCCACTCGTTTCCACCTACACCGGCACCACCAGCAACATTTACGGCACAACCGCCGGTGACACGCTTGCCGGCACGGCGGCGAACGACATCATCTATGGCGGACCTGCGGCCGATGCTATCCAAGGCACGCCTGCCCAGACCGGAACGGGTGCGGACAGCCTTTCGGGCGGGGCCGGCAACGATGCCATCTTCGGCTTTGACGGCAACGACACGATCACGGGCGGTGTGGGCGCGGACTCGCTTTATGGCGGTGTGGGCACTGACACGGTCAGCTATGCCGATTCATCCGCGGGGGTGAACGTCACTCTCTCCACCACGACCATCACCACGGGGTCCGGCGGCGAAGCCGCAGGCGACGCCCTTGGCGGGTTCGAGAATATCACGGGTTCCGCTTACAACGACACCCTGACGGGCGACGAAGTGGCGAACGTCATCAGCGGCGGGGCGGGGGACGACTCCATCAACGCCGGTGACGGGAACGACACCGTTTCGGGTGGTGCGGGTGCGGACACGCTTGCGGGCGGTGCGGGGATCGACACGCTCACCTATGCAGCGGCCACTGCGGCCGTGGGGGTCAACCTGACGGCGGGCACGAACACCTCGAACGATGTCCTGAGCGGGTTCGAGGTCGTGATCGGGTCGGGGTTCAATGACACGCTGACGGGTTCGGCCAGTGCGGACACCCTGGACGGGGGTGCGGGCAACGACTTGCTGTCGGGCAGCACGGGCAACGATTCGCTGATTGGCGGTGTGGGCGATGACACGCTGACAGGCGGGGCCGGTGCGGACACGATGGTCGGCAACAACGGAATTGACCTTGTGGACTATGCCGCGTCGGGGGCGGCGCTGCAGATCAACCTGAGCACAAACACCCTGTCGGGCGGCGATGCGACCGGCGACGTCATCTCGGGCATCGACGGGGCGATTGGCACCGGCTTCAACGACACCATGGTCGGCTTCGACGCGGTCGGGACGACGGCGGACTACTACACGAACGTCTTCTATGGTGCCGCGGGCGACGACGTCATTTCGGGCCTGGGCGGTGGCGACAGCCTGTATGGCGGCGCGGGCAACGACACGATCTATGGCGACCGGGCGGGCAACACCTTCACGGGCGCGGATGCGGACGTCATCTCGGGCGGTGACGGCAACGACCTGATCGACGGGGGCGCGGACAGCGACACGATCACGGGCGACGCCGGGGCCGACAGCCTTCTGGGCGCGGCGGGCAACGATTCCATCGCGGGCGGGGTCGGCAACGACACGGTGCGCGGCGGCGCGGGTGCCGACACGCTGGACGGTGGCGCGGACATCGATACGCTGGATTACAGCGACAGCGCGGCCGGTGTGGCAGTAAACCTGGCCACGAACACCGCTTCGGGCGGGGACGCGACGGGCGACGTCATCAGCAACTTCGAGAACGTCACGGGTTCGGAAGGCGCGGACACGCTGACGGGCAGCACGGCGGCCAACGTGATCGTGGGCGCGGCGGGCGCCGATCTGATCGACGCGGGTGCGGGTGCGGACAGCGTGGATGCCGGGGCCGGCAACGACACGGTCGTCGGCGGTACGGGCGCGGACACGCTGGACGGTGGCGCGGATACCGATACGCTGTCCTATGCCGGATCGACGGCGGGCGTGGCGGTGAACCTCGGCTCCGGCGTGGTGTCGGGCGGGGACGCGACGGGCGACGTCATCAGCAACTTCGAGAACGTCACGGGTTCGGAAGGCGCGGACACGCTGACGGGCAGCACGGGGGCCAACGTGATCGTGGGCGGCGCGGGCGCTGACCTGATCGATGCGGGTGCGGGTGCCGACAGCGTCAGCGCGGGCCTGGGCAACGACACCGTGGTGGGCGGTGCGGGTGCGGACACGCTGGACGGCGGCGCGGACATCGACACCCTCTCCTATGCCGGGTCGGCGGCGGGCGTGGCGGTGAACCTGGCCACGAACACCGCTTCGGGCGGGGACGCGGCGGGCGACGTCATCAGCAACTTCGAGAACGTCACGGGTTCGGCGGGTGCCGACACGCTGACGGGCGACACGAACGCCAACACGATCGCGGGCGGTGACGGCGCCGACGTGATCGACGCGGGCGCGGGCGCCGACAACGTGGACGCGGGCACGGGCAACGACACCGTCACGGGCGGCGCGGGCGCGGACACGCTGGCCGGCGGCGTCGGCACCGACACGCTGTCCTATGCCGGATCGGCCGAAGGGGTCAGCGTGAACCTGGCCACGAACGTGGTGTCGGGCGGGGACGCGGCGGGCGACGTCGTCAGCGGGTTCGAGAACGTGACGGGTTCGGCCGGCGCGGACACGCTCACGGGCGACGGCAACGCCAACACCATCACGGCCGGTGACGGCGCCGACGTGATCGTCGCGGGTGCGGGGGCCGACAGCGTCGACGCCGGCGCGGGCGACGACTCCGTCACGGGTGGCGCGGGCGCCGACACGCTGGCGGGCGGCGCGGGCACCGACACGCTGTCCTATGCCGGATCGACGGCGGGCGTGGCGGTGGATCTGGCCGCGAACACCGCCTCGGGCGGGGACGCGGACGGCGATGTCATCAGCGGGTTCGAGAACCTGGCCGGCTCGGCCGGGTCGGACACGCTGACGGGCGACGGGGCGGCCAACGTCATCACGGCGGGCGACGGCAACGACGTGGTCAGCGCCGGCGCGGGGGCCGACAATGTCGACGCCGGCACCGGCAACGACACGGTGACGGGCGGCGCGGGCGCGGACACGCTGGCCGGCGGGATCGGCACCGACACGCTGTCCTATGCCGGGTCCACGGCCGGGGTGAACGTGAACCTCGGCACGGCTGCGGCCTCGGGCGGGGACGCGGCGGGCGATGTCATCAGCGGGTTCGAGAACCTGACCGGTTCGGCCGGCAACGACACGCTGACGGGCAGCGCCGGCGCCAACACGCTGACGGGCGGCGCGGGCTCGGACTCCCTTATCGGGGGGGACGGGAACGACAGCCTGGATGGCGGCGACGGGGACGACACCCTGTCGGGCGGCGCGGGCGTGGACACGCTGACCGCCGGGGACGGCAACAACCGTCTCATTTTTGGCCGGGGCGATCTGGCCAGCGCGGGCGGCGGCAACGACACCTTCGTGCTGGACAACGCGGTCGACAACCCGTCCAGCGACCCGGGCACGCCCGACAACACGATCACGGTCACGGGCGGCGGCCAGGGCGAGAACGGGTCCGACATCCTGGACCTGAGCGCGAACACCGGCTGGCGGAATGCGCCCGGCACGGTGGCCGGCGCGGGCACGATCACGCTCTCGGACGGGACGATCATCAATTACACCGGGATCGAGCAGATCATCTGCTTCACCCCCGGCACGATGATCCGCACCCTGGGCGGGCTGCGCGCGATCGAGACGCTGAAGGCCGGCGACATGGTCGTGACCCGCGACAGCGGTCTGCAGCCCATCCGCTGGATCGGCACCTCGGTCGTGGCGGGCACGGGCACCTTCGCGCCGATCCGCCTGCGCAAGGGCGCGCTGCCGGACCTGACGGCCGACATGCTGGTGTCCCCGCAGCACCGGATGCTGATCGAAGGCTACCGGGCCGAGCTGCTGTTCGGCGAGCGCGAGGTGCTGGCCTCGGCCAAGCACCTGGTGGACGGCAAATACGTGACGGTGGAGGAGGCGGAGGCCGTCACCTACATCCACATGCTGTTCGACCAGCATGAGGTGGTGTTTGCCAACGGGGCGGCGACGGAAAGCTACCACCCGGCCAGCTACGGCCTGGGCGGCCTGTGCGAGGAGGCCCGCGAGGAGCTGTTCGCGATCTTCCCCGACCTGCGCGCCATGCCCGAAACCTACGGCCGCACCGCCCGCCGCGTCCTCAAGGCCTTCGAGGCCCGCGCCATGAGCTGGTAAAACAACACACGGCCAAACACGACAGGAACGCGCGGGCCGAATGGTCCGCGCGTTTCGCGTGGGGGGGATGTCAAGCTTCGGGGCTTGGGCCGTACGAAAAGCCAGCCACAGATCATGATCTGGCTTCCACGGGGATGCTTCACGGAGTTCCCACGGATGGGACTTGTCGGCTAAGACGGAGAGCGTCCTCAAGACGCCGGAGGCCTTGTCTCCTCACGTCGCCGACTGTGAGATCGGTGAGGGCCGTGGCATCGTTGTTCGAAGAAAGCGGCTTGTTCCTGTTCCAAGGGCCGTGGGTGGGACAGGATGGGCCGTCATCATCCTCGGCGGCGAGGAGCCGTTTCGGGTTCGAATTGTGCCGCTTTCGGGGAGGAGAGCGAAACGTCTTGCGCCGGTATCTACGACTTCCGGAATGATCCGTGGTTGGCGGGACGAAGATCAGGGGGCGACGCGTGACTGCGCCGCCCCCTGATGTTCAAGGTTGGAATACCTGGTCCTGTTCGGCCCGAAGGCTGCAGGCGAGGCTTCCTGCCGGAAGCTCCACGTCGTCATAGGTCAGCACCTGGTCCTTGGGCACCCGACGGCGCAACTTGGCCCCGGCGGCAATGCCCATCGGCAGCAGGTTCTGGGCGCGGGACACGGGGTAGTTTTCGCACAGCCCATAGGTCAGGAAGCCGCCCAGCCCGTCCAGCACGGTGCCTTCGTCCAGATCGCACTTCGCGGCCGCCACCACATCGACCACCGGCCCGGCCTTCGGCGCGATGACGCGGTCGCCGAACAGCACCACGCGTGCGACGGACAGCGGAACCTCGAAGATCATCAGGTGATACGGGACGTAGAAGCTGTAAAGCGGCCCTTCGCCCAGCTTTCCATAGTTCAGGTAATGGGCCTGCACCTTGTCCTGCGCCTCGGCGAAGACGTAGACGCCGGGTGAGGGCAGCCCGCCGACGACGTAATCCACGACGCCGCCCAGTTCCCGTAGCCGGTCCAGATCGTACATGCCCGTCATCTCGTCCACCGGGCCGCGATGTTCCATCCCGATCATGCCGCGCTGCGCCACCTGCATTCCAGTGGCGTTGGCGACGATGGCCTGCTCGAACGAGATCTTGGTGCCGTCGGCGAAGCTCGTCACCATGTGCGGGGTCTGGCCCCACTGCTTGGCATAGGCGGCCTGCGTCGCGGGGGTGCGATACCGGTCCTGCAGGCCCTTGATGTTGCCGCACACCCGGGGGATCAGGCCGATGCTTTGCACGAAGCGCAGAAGGTTCAGCTGCACCCCGGGCTGATCGCCGTCGCAGCCGCTGAGGATGACCCCGGCGGCGTCCGCCTTCTGTCGCAGCAGCGGCCCGACGGTCGCATCGAGTTCGGCGTTCATCAGCACCATGTGCTTGCCGCCCGCGATGGCCTGCATCGTCACCTGTGCGCCGTGTTCGACGTGACCCGTCGCCTCGACCAGCGCTTCGAGGCTCGGGGCCTCGCACAGCACAGCGGGGTCGGAGGTCACGGCATACCGGCCGGCCCGAAGCGCGTCTTCCAGCTCGCTCGCGGTGTGCACTTCGACGATCCGGTCCCGGGGAACGCCGCAATCTTCGTAGATCGCGATGGCCGCCGGCAGGGTGCGGTTGCAGATGGCCGCCAGATGCATGCCGGGCATGTATTTCAGCACCTGGTTCGCGATGCCGCGGGCCATGTAGCCCGCCCCGATCATGCCGAAACGAACCGGATTTCCCGCCTCTGCGCGCGCCGCAAGCGCCGTGTCCACGATCAGCATCAGAGAAGCCCTCCCTCGTGCGGCCGATAGTCGGGCCAGTTTGCGTCCTTGTCGGAGATCTGCCGGACCTCCATCCCCCAGTCAATGCCGAAGGCGGGGTCGTTCCAGCGCACGCCGCCTTCCGCCGCAGGGGTGTAAGGTGTCGAAACAAGATAACTGACGGCGCTTTGGTCTGTCAGGGTGATGTAGCCATGGGCGAACCCCTTGGGCACGTAAAGCTGGCGGTCGTTCTCCTCGGTCAGTTCGAAAGCTTCCCATTTCAGGTAGCTGACCGAGTCCGGACGCAGGTCGATGATGATGTCGCGGATGGCCCCGCGCGTGCATCTTACCACCTTCACCTCGGCTGCGGGGGCGTTCTGGAAGTGCATTCCGCGCAGGGTCCCGGCCGCGTGGTTGAACGAGGAGTTCTGCTGCGGAAAGCGTGTTTCAAGGCCGGCGGCCCCGAATTCGGCGTCGCAGAAGGTGCGGGCGAAATGGCCGCGGGAGTCCCCCCGGTGCTCGGGCTCGATCAGACACGCGCCGGCAAGGGTGGTCGGAAGAAAGCGCATCAGGTTATCCTTGGATATGGGGGGAAGACCCGGCGAGGTCCGCGATCTGGGACCGGGTCAGTGCCGAAAGTTCCGACGGAGAGGCGTTGTTCGCGGCGGCCTGGTACCACGCGACCGTGGCGTCCAGCCCGGCGAAGACATCGCTCATCTGGCGCCAGCCAAGGGTGCGTTGCGCAAGGCCCGAGTCAAGCAGGAGAAGCCCCGCTTCCTTCAGGTGAGCTTCGCCCGGCTGATGTTGCCAGCCGGCGCCTTTGCCCCAGCGTTCCGCGAAGGCCGAAGCAAGATCGCCCACCGTCAGCAGCTGTTCCGCCGCGGGCCCGAAATTGAAGGCCTTGGCATAGGGCGTGCCGCCTTCATGACAGGCGCGGGCCAGACGCAGGTAACCGGCAATGGGTTCAAGGCAATGTTGCCAGGGCCGCACGGCGTCGGGGGAGCGGATGACCAGCGGCTCGTTCACGGTGAAGGCGCGGACTGCGTCGGGAAGCAGGCGATCGGCCGAATAGTCGCCGCCCCCGAACACGTTGCCGGCGCGGGCCGAGGACACCGGAACCTGGCGCGAGATGGCGGAATTGGACGAAAAGAAGGATTCGCGCCAGGCATGTGTCACGATCTCGGCGCAGGCCTTGGACGCGCTGTAGGGGTCCTTGCCGCCCATGGGATCGTTTTCGCGATAAGCGAAGGGCCATTCGGCATTTTCGTAACACTTGTCGGTTGTCACGACCACGACGGAGGCCACGCTGTCGCAGGCACGGCAGGCTTCCAGAAGGTTGATCGTTCCCATCACGTTGCTGGAGAACGTTTCGACCGGTTCCCGGTAGGACAGGCGCACCAGGGGCTGGGCGGCCGCATGGATCACGATGTCCGGCCGGAAGGCGACCAGCGCCTCCCGCAGGGCGGCGGCGTCGCGGATGTCGCCGAGGACATGATCGCAAAGCTCTGCCGCGCCGGTCAGCGCGAACATCGAAGGCTGGGTGTCGGGGGGGAGGGCGTAGCCGCGGGTGACCGCGCCCAGCATGTCCAGCCAATGCAGCATCCAGCTGCCCTTGAACCCGGTATGCCCGGTCAGGAACACGCGTTTCCCGGACCAGAAGGCGCGATCCACGGCGAAGGACGCACCGCCGGATTTCGCAGCGGTCATTTGGTTCATCCGAGCTTCCTTTCACGGCCATTGCCGGTTGTGGCATGCACTTCCTCGGACCGGGTGCGGCTTTGGTACAATGCAACGCTCCTGCTTCTTGCCACGGCTTTGCCTCTGGTCATTTCTGAATGCTCTTTCCAACAGGGGGCGCGGGATGCGGATTCCTTGCCGCCCGCGCCCGGAAATGAATAAGATCGCTGGCGGCGAAAAGGATCCGAAACACCGCCGTGCCGGGACGCTGATGCGTATGAATACTCATGCAAAGTCGGCACGACAGCATCAATTCTTCATCTTCGGGCAAACGTCTAAAAGTGTCTGTATTATACGCAAGCAGAACCGTTTATCTGTCGCATGATTGGACGCTGTCGCAGCGGAACACTTACAGGAGCAACACGATGAAGGCCGTTATTCTTGCCGGGGGCTATGGCACCCGGTTGAGTGAGGAAACCGGGGTGGTGCCGAAGCCCCTGCTCGAGATTGGCGGTCGCCCGATTCTCTGGCACATCATGAAGATATACGCTGCGCATGGTATCACCGATTTCGTGGTCTGCTGCGGTTACAAGGGTACTCTCATCAAGGAGTATTTCCTGAACTACTTCAACCGCAACAGCGACTTCACCATCGACCTCAGCTCCAACAGCATCGAGATCACGCGTGGCGCCGTCGAGCCATGGCGCGTGACGCTGGCCGATACCGGACTCGACTCGATGACGGGCGGGCGGATCAAGCGTATCGCCCCTTATATCGGCAACGAAACCTTCTGTTTGACCTATGGCGACGGGGTCAGCGATATCGACATCGGCAAGCTGGTGGCGTTCCACCGCCAGCAGGGCACCAAGGCGACCGTGACGGCCGTGCGGCAGCCGGGACGCTTTGGCACGCTCGACCTGTCCGAGGACGTGACGCGCGTGAACGCCATCCGCGAGAAGAGCGTTCTGGACGGGCAGACCATCAACGGTGGCTTCTTCGTACTGGAACCTTCGGTGTTCGACCTGATCGAGGGCGACCAGACCGTCTGGGAGGAAGCGCCGCTGCAGCAGCTGGTGCGTTCGAACGAACTTTCGGTCTATCGGCATGAGGGCTTCTGGCAGAACATGGACACGCTGAGGGACAAGAACCTTTTGCAGTCCATGTGGGACAACAACCCGCCCTGGCGCGTCTGGAACTGATCGACGCGGACCGGCAGGCAGGGGTTGTTCACGCGAGGATCTCGTCCAGCATGGCCTTGAACTCCACCATGACCTGCCGGTCCGAACTGCGCGCCTTCACCTGGCGCATGATCGCCTGGGCCTTCTGCCAGTCCTTGCCGCCAAAGGCAGAGGCGGTCCTGGCCCAGGCCATTTCCAGATCCTCCGGCGCCAGGCTGTCGGCGTAGAAGGGGTAATCGTCCCCCAGGTAGTGCATGGCGTTCATGTCGTCCCGCGTGACGATCACCACGGCCCCGCATCGGGCGGCGACGAAGGCTTTCAGGAAGGGTTTCCATTCCTGAAGGTGATCCAGCTCCCGCACGATCCAGTGGCAGTTGAACAGCGGCGCCTGCCGGACCCAGTCTTCGGCCGTGAAGCTTGCGTCCACGACGTTGACCAGTTCGATGACGTCCGACAGGGTGCTGGGCCGCGAGGTGTTGGCGAGACGGCCGAAATAGCCCGTCCGAAGCCTGTCGGTGGGCCCGGCGCAGTCGGGAACGGCCGGGTTGACGTGATGGGTGACGTGGAAGGCGGGCGTGGCGGGGTAAAGGCGGTTCAGTTCCACCGCCTGCGGCAGGCTGAAGGCCATGTGGGCGTCGAAGACGGGAACGGTCTTTGGCCGTATCGGCATGTCCAGCCAGTCACTGACCGAGACGATGTTGCGGTCCCGCAGGTCCGCGAGATGTTCGGGCGGGTTGAATTCGATGGCGCCACGATTGACGATCACGACCTGATCCCGCACGGACCGGATGTCCGATGTCAGGGTCACGTCGTAACGGTCGGAATAGGTGTCTGCCACCATCTCGCTGAGTTGCCGGGCGCGCATCAGCGTGATGCCGGAATTGCGGCGCTGTTCGGCGTAAAGGAAGGTGATCGGGATCCGGCGCGTGTGCAGCGCCGGTGAGGGCAGGCGCGGGCGCAGGGCCTGAAGCTCCGTCACGTTGCGCGCGAAGAAGATGTTGTGTTCGGCCGTGCCAAGCGCGGAGGGCAGCAGCGTGACGGAATGGTCCGGGACGTCTTTCTCTTGGGCGAGGCGGTACCAGGACAGTGACGGGTGTCCCGCCGGTTCCGCCTCGTGCAGTGCCCACCACGCGTCCATTTGGGCCTGGACGGCGGGGTCGGAATGACGCCTCCAGATCATCCCGGTGTCGCTTGCGCCCTGATCATGCGGGACATCGGCCGCCTCGTAAGCCTGGGCCTGTGCCAGCACCGATGCCGCAGGGTGGCGCCCTGTCAGCAGCAGATGTTCGGCAAGCCCTTGCCAATCGTGCGCCGCAGGGTGCCGCCAAAGCACCATGTCCTGGTGCATCAGCCATCGCGTGATCAGGGTGTGCAGGTTGCCGACGGGGATCAGGGCGCGATCCACGAACAGCGACCATTCGGCATCAAGCCCCGCCTCGGCCAGAACGCGGTGGGGGCAGATGGTGGCGAAGGCTTCGCTTTCCGGCCGGGGGGCCATGACGATCACCTCCCACCCCGGGGCCTGGACGGGGGCGTCGGTGATGCACAGGAAGCGCAGGCCTTCCGGTTGACCCAGGAGGGGCGGGAGATACGGGCGGCTGCCGAAACAGACGGTGTACACGATGATCCGGCGCGCAAGGTCGACCGGCAGGTCCACGGCGCGATCCTCTTGCGGAACCGAAAGGCGAAGGCCTTGCGCCGGTTGGGCGGGGGACAGCAGATGTTGCGGCAGCGTCGGGGCCTGACCGCGGCGCCCTGTGTCCATCCGCAGGAACAAGGGTGCGGCCTTGTGCCAGCCGGACATCCGCGCCGTCAGCACCGCATGCATCTGCGCCATCCCAACGTGGTGCGGCGCGATCAGCCGCAGCGGGCGCAGCGTGGCGTCCAGCAGACCCGGCCTGTGTTGCGCACATCGGAACAGCCAGGTTCCGAAGGTCCGCGCCATCGCCTTTTGTGCTTGGCGACGGGCGCTTCGGAGATGACGACGCGTGGCCGAGGCGCGATTCTTCAGGCTATTCAGGCGCAGCATTGGGAAACTCGGTAAGGGGCAGCGTCGAAACTTGGTGGCTGCCGTTTGGCCGGGACAAAACACATGGAACGTCTTCTACGCGGGTCGGCTGAACAGGCCAAGGCCTTGTTCAGCCGACTTATTGCGAAGGCGAGCAAGTCTTGGACCAAATGTCTTTCGAGAAAAAAATGTCGCCAAGCCCAAGAAACTCGTCATGTGCACACGCAAACCAATGGGGCGGATACCTGCGATACATAGCAAGAAATATCCGCCTTGGAAGGTGAAATCCAAGGTTGAGGCGCGGCCATAATTCTCGCGATACAGGGATGGCGGCGGGGTGCGTTAATAAACTTTTAACCAAGAATTGCCGATCCGGGCGACACGCGCGTTGCTTTTGATCGCGCTCAGGTAGAATGATGGGCAAGGTCAAGTGCCCGTCCCATGATGGTTGAGGCCAGCCTGCAACAGCAAAGACGTGTTCGAGCCATGCTCGGCATGAAACGGGGCTGAATGCCGCTGGGAGGATATCTTGCTTTTCAATTCACCGGAATTCCTCCTTCAGTTTCTTCCCGTCGTATTCTTGGGCTTCCTTCTTCTTCATCTCGTGAACCTTCAGCGTTGTGCCGTCCTGTGGCTGATAGTGGCGTCGCTGGTCTTTTACGGCTGGTGGTCTTGGAACAATCTGCCGCTGATCATTGGCAGCGTTCTGTTCAATTACGCCTTGGGTGGCCTTTTGATGCGACGGCCCAATCGCGCCCTTCTTGTGTTCGGAATCACCGCGAACGTCCTGCTTCTTGCGGTCTTCAAATATACCGGATTTCTGGCGCAAACGGTCCGCGACATTTCCGGAGTGGACGTCCCCATTCCGACATTCGTCCTTCCGCTGGCCCTGTCCTTCTTCACGTTCCAGCAGATCGCGTATCTGGTTGTCGCTTATGACGGAGCGGTCCCCGATCGTAAATTCCTGAGCTATTGCCTCTTTATCGTGTTCTTTCCGCACCTTATCGCTGGGCCCATCACTCAACCCCGGGAAATGCTGCCGCAATTCAGCGACCATGAGCGGTTCCGGCCCCGGCTGGATTTCGTCGCCCTCGGGTCGACCATCTTTCTTGTCGGGCTTTTCAAGAAGGTCGTCATCGCGGATCCGTTCGGTGCCTACGCCGCCCCGGTCTTCGTGGCGGCACGGGAGGGGGGCGTGCAGGCATTCGAGGCCTGGGGGGGCGCCCTGGCCTATACGCTCCAGATGTATTTCGACTTCTCGGGCTACAGCGACATGGCGATCGGCCTCGGGCTCTTGTTCGGCATCTCGCTGCCCTTGAACTTCAACAGTCCCTACAAGGCCCGGAACGTCATTGAATACTGGTCGCGCTGGCACATGACGCTGACGCGCTTCCTGACGGCCCATATCTACAACCCGATCGTCATGTCCATTACCCGCAAGCGCATGACGAAGGGCCTGCCGCTGCCAAAACGCGGCCGGATGACGACGGGGACATTCGCCGCGCTTGTGGCGTTTCCGACGCTGTTCACCATGCTCGTGTCCGGGGTTTGGCACGGTGCGGGATGGCAGTTCGTCGTTTTCGGGCTTTTGCATGGCGTCTTTCTGATCATCGCGCACGCCTGGCGCCAGTGGAAGGTGCGGCGCGGCTTGCCGCTTGAAACCACGAGCCTGTGGCGAAACGGCGGGGCGGTTCTGTTGACCTTCTTCTGCGCGATGATCGCGCTGGTCTTCTTCCGGGCGGACAGCGTCGGCACGGCGGTGAACCTTCTGCAAGGGATGGCCGGTCTGAACGGCGTGGTCTTTCCCCAATTTGTCGGCCTGGTGCCGGGGGGTGCCGAGGCGATCGGGGCGCTTGGCCTGCACATGGGCGAGCTGCCGCTTTTCGACGGATGGCTTTTCCTGCGGATCGTGGCCTTCCTGGTGGTCGTCTGGGCGTTTCCCAACCTTTATCAATGGCTGGGCGACTACCGCGAGGCGATCGGCGTCGACGTGCGGCCCAGCGGCCTTGTGCAGCGTCTGTCCTTTGCGCGGTGGCGCCCGTCGATGGTGTACGGGGCGGTCGTGGGCGCCTTCGCGGTCATCGCCGTTCTCTTTTCCTTGTCGGGGGCTCCCTCCGAATTCCTCTACTTCCAGTTCTAGAGGGGCATGATGCACTCACTCCTTCCTTGGCTGCCGCAACACGCCGATCTTGGCGCGGCGATCCGAAAGGCGCGGGATATTCCCGACCCGGCCGAGCGGCTTCAGGCCGCGCGCGGTCTTGCCGGCCACGCGCGGGACATGGTGACGACGGGGCGGATCGACCGCATCGCGGCAGGGTGCTTCGACGCTCTGGGGACCGAGGGCTCTTTGGCCGGTGGGTTCGCGCACATGCGTCTTGCCATCCTGTCGTCCCACACCGTGGATCACCTTGTGCCGTCGATCCGGGTCGGCGGTCTGGCCCGTGGGATGAACCTGTCTGTCCATGTGGGGCCTTACGGGCTTTATCGTCAGATGCTGCTGGGGCGGGATGCCGCGCTCGCGGCCTTTGCTCCTCAGCTCATCCTTCTGGCCCTTGACGCCGAGGCGCTTGTGCCGCCTTTGCCGCTGTCCGCAAGCGAGGCCGAGGTGGCCGCCGCGATCCAGAGGGCGGTGGACGATGTGCGGGTGCTGTGGCGGAGGGCGAAAGAGGAATACGGCGCCCAGCCCGTTCAGCAGACCCTTCCGGAAACCACGCTCCCTCTTTTCGGGTCGTTCGAGGGGCTGGTGCCGGCCTCCCCGATGGCGCTACGGGCGAGCCTCAACGCGGCGATCCGGTCGGCCGCACGCGAGGAGGGGGTCCTGCTCCTCGACCTCGCGTGGCAGGTTCCTCCGCGGATGGGCGAGGCGGAACTGACCGACGCGCTGCTTTGGCATCATGCGAAGCAACTCATCAATCCGGTCTTCGCGCCGCTTTACGGTGACCTCGTGGCGCGCCTTGCGGCGGCCATCGCCGGGAGGTCCCGCAAATGCCTGGTCCTCGACCTCGACAACACGGTCTGGGGCGGCGTGATCGGGGATGACGGGCCTGAAGGCATCAAGCTGGGGCAGGGGAGCGCGGAGGGCGAAGCGTTCGCGGCCTTCCAGCGCTATGCCGCCCGGCTGGCCGAACGCGGGGTGATCCTTGCGGTGTGCAGCAAGAACGACGAGGCCGTCGCGCGGAAGGCCTTCGAGACGCATCCGGAGATGGTGCTGCGCGCAGAAGACGTGGCCTGTTTCGTCGCGAACTGGACCGACAAGGCCACCAACCTTCGCGAGATCGCGCGCCGGCTGAATATCGGCATCGACAGCCTTGTGTTCGTGGACGACAACCCGGCCGAGCGGGAGATCATCCGCCGCGAGTTGCCGGAGGTTGCCGTTCCCGAGCTGCCGGACGACATCTCCCGCTACCCCGCCGTGGTGGCGGCGGCCGGTTACTTCGAAGCGGTGTCGCTGACCGGGGACGATCTGTCCCGCAGCCGCAGCTATGCCGCCAATGTGCAGCGTGCCGCCGCGCTCCAATCCACCACCGACATGCAAGGCTACCTCCAAAGCCTCGACATGTGCCTTGTGGCGCGGCCTTTGGGGCCGATCGACCGACCGCGGGCGGCGCAGCTCATCAACAAGAGCAACCAGTTCAACCTGACGACGCGGCGGCGCACCGAGCAGGAACTCGAGGCGCTGCTGCGCGACCCTGCCACGATGGGCTACGGCTTCCGCCTGAGCGATCGGTTCGGTGACAACGGTCTTATCAGCGTGGTCCTTCTGCGGCCCGATCCCGCCTGGCGCCAAGATGAATTGCTGATCGACACCTGGCTCATGAGTTGTCGTGTTCTGGGGCGGCAGGTGGAGCAGGCGGTGCTTGAAACGCTTGCCTCCCTTGCGAGCTCGCGTGGCATTCGTGCCTTCATTGGCGAATACCGCCCCAGCGGGCGGAACGGAATGGTCGAGAAACATTACGAACAGTTGGGTTTTGCGCCTGTCGAGCCCGCTGCGGGCGCGTCGGCGGAGGCGCGGTTCTGGCGGCTGGACCTGCCCGGACACGTGCCGGCCCGCCATGTGATCAAGATGGAGATGACGGCATGACCGAAGGCGAGATCTACGAAACACTGACCGAAGTGATGCGGGACGTGTTCGACAACGACGACGTCGTGATCAGCCCGCAGACGACGGCCCAGGACGTGCAGGGCTGGGACAGTCAGGCCCACGTGATGCTGATCATCGCCGTCGAGCAGCGCCTTGGCATCCGTTTCCGCGCTTCGGAATACGACCAGCTTCATGATGTCGGGGAATTCGTCAGCGTCATCGAAGCCAAGCTGCAGTCCAAATGACGGCGCCCCCCGAACCCCGGCAGGGCCGGCGGTCGATGGGCCGCTACCTCCTTGCGCTGGTGGCGGGGGCCTTGATGGTGCCGGGCCTGTTCCTCCTGATGCTGGCCCTTCTTGACCCGGACGAGACACGGCCACCGCCGCAATTCTCCAACAGCCTGTGCGTGGACGAGAAGCTTGCGGCCATGCGCCGGTCGCCGCCGCAGGATCCGGATCTTCTTGTGATCGGCTCTTCCGTGGCCTGGCGTCACTTCAACAGCCCCGAAGCGATCGAGCTTCGGCCCGGGCTTCATCCCTACAATGCAGGCTTCTGCGGCGCCAATATCAAGCAGACCGAGGCCGTCGCCAACTGGATGCTGACACGCCTCCCTTCCTTGAAGGAGGTGATCCTGATCGCCTCTCCGGTGGACTTCGAACATTGCGAGGATCAGTCGACGAACACGCTGTTCCCGGCGGGCTTCGATGTCACGGAAGCCGACACCTTCGTCTTCGCCGACGGTTCTCCGTTGCTTTACTATCTGCGCTACTTCGATCCCATGACGCTCTGGCGGAATGGCCGCGGCCTTGAGGCGCGCCGGACCGACATCAGGTCCTATGCATCGCTTGTGACGGATGAGTTCGGCGATGGTCCGATCGAACCGCCCGGCAGCCGGCGGCTTCTGTATGGGGCACCGACGTTCGATGCGGCCTGTTTTGCCGGATTGCACCGGATAGGAATGGAGTTGCGGAAGCGGGGGATCGGCTTCCATGTCGCCGTGACCCCGCTTCACCCGGAATGGCTCCGTCTTTACGATCAGGGGGGGCAGGTCACCGCAACGCTCGACACGGCCATCCGGGAGGCGCTGGCCGGAACCGGGGGACGCTTCATCAAGGCTGGGACGGGCATCGAGGAAGCGGCATTCTTCGATGGCATCCACCTGCGGTGGTCGTACACCGACGAGTATACGCGGTTCCTGCTTGCTGAAGTCCGGCCCTCCGGCTGAAGCCGCTTTCCCGATCCACCCGTCAAAGGATCTGCTTGCGATCGGCGCGGAGCTTCAGGATATCGTACCGGGCGATCCGTGCCTCTTCAGATGAAACTCGCAACTGCCTTTTTTCGTCCCGACCGGATAAATAGCCAACTGGATCTTCGTGCGGTAACGTTGCATGACATGACATATGCAACGGGGGTGTGTTTCAGCTTCCGTCAATCATGGGCAAGCTGCTGCAGCTTTGAGATGGGGCCGAGATCATAGACGACGACAGCAAACGGTTCGATCCGCCGGACCAGTCGATGGGCCAGTCCGTGAAACGAGGGGCGATGGCGACAGGAGGGGCGCAGATCGTGAAGCTGGGTTGCCAGATCACCTCCGTCATCGTGCTGTCGCGCCTGCTGCAGCCCGACGATTTCGGGATCGTGGCCATGGCGGCGCCGGTTGCGGCCTTTGTGGGCCTGTTTCTGGACATGGGCCTGACGCAGGCGACGGTGCAGAAAAAAAGCATCACCGCGGCCGAGGTCAACAGCCTGTTCTGGATCAACATGGCGGTCAGCGCCGTGCTGGGGGTGATCATGATCCTGATCTCGCCCCTCGTGGCGAGATTTTACGGCGAGCCGCAGGTGGCCCTGCTTGTGGCCGTGATGAGCCTGCAGCTTCTGGTCGTGGGGCTTGGGGCCCAGCATTCGGCGCTTGTCACCCGAAGGATGGCGTTCGGTCGCCTCGCGTTGCTGGAAAGCGTCGGGGCCCTGCTGGGCTTGGCGACGGCGATCGCCTGGGCCTATTTCGAGAGAACCTATTGGGCGCTGTTCGTCGGCGGCATGACGACGATGGTGTTCATGACCTTGGGTTGCTGGATAAGTTCGCATTGGCGCCCGGGCGTCCCGCGTTGGGCCAGCGGGACCAAGGACATGGTCCGGTTCGGGGCTGGCCTTACCGGCTTCAACTTTGCCAACTTCTTTGGCCGCAACATCGACCAGATCCTGATCGGTCGTCATTGGGGCAACCAGCAGCTGGGGCTGTACGACCGCGCCAACCGGTTGCTTCTGTTCCCCTTGCAGCAGGTCATATATCCGCTGGGCAAGGTCATGGTGCCCGCCCTGTCACGGCTGAGCCATGAGCCGGAGCGATACAGGAAAGCCTATCTGCGCGTGGCCCCGTTGCTGCTGTTCGTGGCGGTGCCGGGCGTGGCGGTCGCGATCGCAACGGCCGACTTCCTGATTCCCCTTGCGCTTGGCGATCAGTGGGAAGGAAGCGTGAGGATTTTCCAGGCACTTGGCTTCGCCGGAATGCTTCAGCCGCTGAACAGCCCTGCCGGATGGCTGTTCATCAGCCAGGGCCGTTCGGGTGACTTCATGAAATGGGGCATTTTCGGGGCGATAACGATAAGTGTTTCCGTAGTTCTTGGCCTTCCCTACGGTGCCATCGGTGTGGCCGTGAGCTATGCTGTTCATGAATATCTGCGCACGCCCGTGTTGTGGCTTTACGTCGGTCGAAGCGGGCCGGTACAGGCTGGCCACATCCTGCGCATGGCCGCACCTTTCGTTCTGGGGGCGCATGTCGCGGTGGGCGTGCTGTGGCTTCTCAAATCCCACCTGCCGGGGGAACCGATCATGGCTTTGATCCTTGCGACCGTCCTGAGTTACCTGATCGTTGCGGCTATCGCCGCGCTGTTTGCCGCAGGGCGTGACACCCTGATGGAAGTTCATGCCCTGGCATCAAAAGGGCTGATCACCAGACTACGTACCGGAAAAGCCTGAACATCGGATCCCGCCGATCAACATGGACAAGAGAAATGAATTACCGCTCTCTGGCAGATCTGAACGACGCCATCATCACGAACCTGCACCGCCTTCCGCGTGACATCGATCTGGTGGTGGGCGTGCCCCGCAGCGGGCTGCTTGCGGCCAACCTGCTGAGCCTGGTGTCGAACATTCCGCTGACGGATCTGGACTCGTTCCTGGAAGGGCGGATCTACTCCTCCGGCACCTCGACCAAGCGCACGCAGCGACTGGATCGCGGCCTGGCCGACATGCGCCGCATCCTGGTCCTGGATGACAGCGTCAAGAGCGGCGACGCCATGCGCCGCGCCCGCGCCCGGATCGCGGAAGCCGGCATCGAAGCGGAGATCCTGTTTGCGGCGGTCTACGGGCTGGAGGCCACCCATCCCGATGTCGACGTGATCTTCGAGAAGGTCCCGAACCCCCGCATCTTCCAGTGGAACTTCATGCACCACATCGTGCTGGAGCAGGCCTGCGTCGACATCGACGGGGTGCTGTGCCTGGACCCGACCAAGCAGGAAAACGATGATGGCGAGGCCTACCGCCGTTTCCTGAGCGAGGCGGTCCCCCTGCACACTACCTCGCGCAAGATCGGGTGGCTGGTGACCAGCCGTCTGGAGAAATATCGCGACCTGACGGAAGCCTGGCTGAAGCGCCAGGGGGTCGAATACGGCGAGTTGATCATGCTGGATCTGCCCAGTGCCGAGGAGCGCCGGCGTCAGGGCGTGCATGGCAGCTTCAAGGCCAACTTCTATCGCACCGCCGAAAGCACCCTGTTCATCGAAAGCGAGGAACGTCAGGCCGAAGTCATCGCGCGCCTGTCGGGCAAGCCCGTCCTGTGCGTCGAAACGCATCAGGTTCACCTGCCGGATCCGCTGTCCTCGGCCGCGGTCCGGCAGCAGATGCGCAACCTGCCCACCCGTCTGAAACAGCGCGGCCGCAGCACGGGCGACCGCTGGAAGGTCATCGCGCGCAATGTCCTGGGGGAAGGCCGGTACCAAAGCCTGAAGAAGCTGGTTCGCCCGCAACCCAAATCCTGATCCGGCCCAGAAGAAGGCATGTCCGATGCAGCACACTGATCCTGTCATCAGCATCATCATTCCGGTCTGGAACAGCGAACGGCGCATCGTGCAGACGCTTGGGGCGATCGCCGCGCAGACCGTCGACCGTCACCGGTTCGAGGTGATCGTCGTGGACAACGGATCGACCGACGGCACGGCGGAGGCCGTGCGTGCGTTCGACTTCGTCACCTTGCTGTCCGAGCCGATCCCCAGTTCCTACCGGTCGCGCAACCGGGGGCTGGAGGTGGCGCGTGGGCAATACGTCCTGTTCACCGATGGCGACTGCGTGCCCGCACCCGATTGGGTGGAGCAGGCCCTTGCCATCGTGGAGCGCCGGCCCGATGCGGGGCTTTATGCCGGGGACATCGTTCTTTTCCGCGAGGGCGGCGCGCGGGCGGTTGCCGCCTGCTATGAAGAGCTGACGGCCTTCAACCAGCGTTACAACGCCGAGCATGGCTATTGCGTCACGGCAAACTGGCTGTGTCGGCGGGATGATCTGCGCGCGATCGGCGGCTTCAACTCCGCTCTGCTGTCCGGCGGGGACAGCGAATGTTCCCGCCGGATGGTCGCGGCCGGCCACAAGGTCATCCATGTGCCCGAGATGATCGTCGGCCATCCGACCCGCGCCACCCTGGCGGAACTGGTCCGCAAGCGGCGCCGGGTGGTCGGAGGGCGCTGGCAGATGGACGGAATGGCGAAGGCCGGCGTCCCGAAGACCCTGTGGCGGATGGCCCATGAGGCCACGGGCCAGGCGCGGTGGATGGTCCGAACGAAGATCGGCTTGCGGAACAAGTTCGGCGTCCTTGGCATCACGGCGGCCCTGATGCTCGCCTCGCAGGCGGAGGTGCTGCGCCTGTCTGCGGGACGTCCGCCCTACAGGTCCTGACATGCGGACACGAAAACCGGGTCGCGGCGGTTGTGTCCGCAATCCTCGGCAGGTGCCGTCCTTGTCCTCAAAAAGCTCTGTGCCGCAGGAGCCGATCAGCATGGAGTGTTCATGAGGATTCTTATCGGGAGCGCTCACCCCTACCTGCCTCAGCTTTTGGGAGGGGCCCAGTCCAGCACGCATGAACTGGCCTTGGCCTTCCGCCAGCGCGGGCATGACGTCTGCGTGGTCAGCGGGCTGGCGGGCCACGGCTGGTTCGGATTTCGCCGGCGCGTGGAACTGAAGCTGCGGCGCCGGCGGTGGGTGCGTGATGAACAACTGGGTTATCCCGTGTGTCGGGCCTGGTTCGCCTCGGACGTCGTGGCCGATGTGGCCCGGGATTTCCGGGCCGACGTTGCCATGTTCCAGTCGGGCTTTCCGGTCCAGATGGCCCGCGCCATGGCCGGAACGGACATCCCGAGCGTCATCTACCTGCACAATGTGGAAACCGACGATCTCGGCGGCCGCCTGAGCGAGTTGAACGGCATTGCCTTTATCGCGAATTCCCGGTTCACCGCCGAAAGCTTCAGGCGCTCGGACGGGATCTCCGCCGACGTCATCTATCCCATGGTGGAGGCCGACCGCTATCGCACCTCCTCGTCGCGCAAGAACGTCACCTTCATCAATCCCCACCCGCACAAGGGCGTGGACATCGCGCTGAAGGTGGCCGAGGCGTGCCCGGACATCCCCTTCGTCTTCGTCAAGGCGTGGACCTTGTCGCCCAAGGACGAGGACAGCCTGGAACAGCACGCTGCACGCCTGAGCAACCTTTCCATCCGCCCGCCCACCCGGGACATGCAATCCGTTTATGGAAAGGCACGGATCCTTCTGGCCCCCAGCCGTTGGGAGGAGGCCTTCGGCCGCGTGGCGGCCGAGGCCCATCTGAGCGGCATTCCCGTGGTGGGAAGCGACCGCGGCGGTCTGCCCGAGGCGATCGGCCCGGGTGGAAGTGTCCACTCGCTTGATGCCCCCATGGAGGAATGGGTCGAGGCCGTGCGCGCGCTTTGGTCGGACGAGGCGCATTACCAAGCGGTCTCGGCGGCGGCGCTGCAGTATTCCCAGCGGGACGACATGCGGCCGGAGCGGCAGATCGACCGGATCGTGAAAATCCTTGCCACTGCACATGAAGAAGGCCGGAAGTAGATGCGCATTCTGTTTACCATCGGGGATGCCTACCTTCCTCAACGTTCCGGAGGGGCGCAATCCAGCACTTGGCAACTTGTTGAGGAACTTCGCGCGCAAGGGCACGCTGTGGCGGTGATGTGCCGTCTGTCCGGCGGTGGCTGGACCGAGATGTCCTCGCGGATCAAGCGTCGCATTGGCCGCACGCGATTTTCCCGTGACGCATTGCCGGGTCATACGGTCTTCCGGGCATGGGACCCGACCGACACCACCGAAGTTGTCCTGAAATTCCGCCCCGACGTTGCAGTTGTGCAGAACGGCAGCACGATCCCCATCGCCCGAAGCCTGGAAGCCCACGGCGTTCCTGTTGTGGTGTATTTCCGGAATGTGGAATTCGAGGAACTTGAGGGCTCGCCAGCAGATCTGAAACGGGCGCTTTTCGTCGCGAACTCGCAATTTACGGCGAAGCGACACGAGGAGGCATTCGGTATCACCTGTACGGTCATACCTCCTCTTGTGAATGCCGACCTTTATCGGACCAAGTCCAGCCGTGCGAACGTCACCTTTATCAACCCGTACCCGGTCAAGGGTCTGGACATCGCCCTTGCTGTCGCAGAGCGGTGCCCGGACATTCCCTTCACTTTCGTGGAAAGCTGGGGGATCAACACAGAGCTTCGCACTCTTCTGGACCAGCGACTGGCCAGGTTGCCCAATGTGACCTTGCAGCCCCGCACCTCCGACATGAAGACCGTCTATGGAAAAACACGTATCCTGCTGGCGCCCAGCCTTTGGGAAGAAGCTTGGGGCCGGGTCGCCACCGAGGCTCATTACAGCGGCATCCCGGTCATCGGGTCGCAGCGGGGCGGACTGCCCGAGGCTATCGGGCCTGGTGGGCTGATACTTGATATCGATGCGCCTGTTTCAGATTGGGCCGCAGCGGTGAGGCGTCTGTGGGAGGACCCGGACGAATACGCCCGTCTCTCGGCCTCTGCGCTGGAGTTCTCACAACGTCCGGAAATTCAGGCGGGTTATCAGGTCAATCAACTTCTCAAGGTTTTGCACGAAGCTCGATCAGGTGCTCGACGTTGAACGTGAAAGTGCGCGCCACTTGAAGTCCGCCTTCTACTGGAAGGGGATCATCTGCTTTTCCGCATCTTCTGTTTGAAGACGTCAAGGGGGGTCCATCTGACGCGTTCCTGTATTGACCCAGTGGAAACCTGCTCATGCTACAAGGAGTGAAACGTAGCGATGAGTGGACCATTGGAAGACGTCGTCAAGCGGTGGACGGCCAAGCGCAAGTCGGCGCTGGTCATCGAGATCATCCAGGGCAAGACAACGGTGGCGGAAGCCAGCCGTGGCTATGATCTTTCCCCATCGGAGATCGAGGGCTGGGTCGATGATGCTCGTCGGGGCATGGAGAACGCGCTGCGGGCGAACTCGCTCGACGTCCGGCAGGAATACGAGAAGCAGCTCCGGGATCTGCAGGAGGCCTATGGCGAGGCCATGCTGGAGCTTCGCGCGCGAAAAAAGCTGGCGGCCTTCATGGATCGGGAGGACGATGCATGATCCGGACGCTCCATTGGGGCCTGCTGGCGGACGGGATCAAGGTGTCGCGGGTAAAGCTGTGCGCCTGCCGCGCCGGGACGGTCTACTACAAGCCGACCACGGCTTCGCCGAAAGTCGATCCGCGCTTCGCCGTGCCAATCAAGGCGATGATCGAGGAGAACCCCTCCTTCGGCTACCGCACGGTGGCGTTCCTGCTGGGCTTCAACAAGAACACCGTGCAGCGGATCTTCCAGCTGAAGAGCTGGCATGCGCAAGCGCCCCACCGGCTGCGCCCAAGCATCCCGGCGCTGCCGTCTGGCGTCACGGTGCCGAACAAGCGTTGGTTCACCATCTCTGCCTGATCCGGGCCGACAAGGACGGATGGACCAATCTGGCCTTGGTCATCGACTGCCACACGCGTGAGCTTCTCGGTTGGCATCTGTCGCGCACCGGCAAGGAAACCACGGCCGCCAGCGCGCTGGAACACGCCCTGATCAGCCGCTTCGGCACCCTCGGCCGCGTTGACCGCGCGTTCCTGCTGCGGTCGGACAACGGCCTCGTCTGCACCAGCCGCCATCACACCGCCCTGGTCCGCAGCTACGGCCTGAAGCAGGAGTTCATCACCCCTCATTGCCCGCAACAGAACGGCATGGTCGAGCGCATCATCCGGACCCTGAAAGAGCAGTGCGTTCACCGCCACCGCTTCGAAAGCATCCAATGCGCGGCCCGCACCATCGGGGACCGGATCCAGTTCTACAAAACCGGCCGCCCGCATCAGGCGCTTGCCATGCGCACGCCTGCCGAGGCATTCAGATCAACCACTTAAGCTGAGCAGATTCCCCTAGGGTCAGGACCCATTGAGATCATCGGATTGAGTTGATTCAGTCGCCTCAAAGGAGGCGACTGATGAGTGATCTTTTCTGGCTGAGCGATGCGCAGATGGCGCGTCTGCGTCCTTACTTTCCCAAGTCTCGCGGCCGCCGTCGTGTGGAGGATCGGCGTGTGTTGAGCGGAATAATCTTCCTCAATAGCAACGGCTTGCGGTGGCGAAACGCCCCTTCTGGCTGTGACTGATGAACGAGTCCTGAGCCTAGGGTCAATACATTCCTTTATTTCCGATATAACGGAAATCACGCGACTGTTTTTGGCCGGCCTCTGTCTGAGGCCGGCTTTCGTTCTGATGCCTGATGGTTCGGAGTGGCCTGGAAACCTTACGTCAGAACAGGAAATCGTTGCGCGCAAGCGAGCCGATGTCTGTCACCAGGGCCTCGAAGTCGGCGATCCTGTCGCCGGTCACGTCCGCCCTCAGGAGGAGATCCTTGCCCGACCCGACCGTCCAGACCGAATGGGCCGCCGCAGTCGAGCCGGAGAAGCGGACGTCCTGATGGCCGGAGGCGGAGGCGTTTGCGTCGAAGGCCCGGAAGTCAAACGCGTCGATCCCCGAGACGAAGTCGTGCACGGTGTCACGGGCCGTACCGGGACGGCTTTCGGAGGCGGTGTTGAAGACGAAGTCGTGCACGGTGTCACGGGCCGTACCGGGACGGCTTTCGGAGGCGGTGTTGAAGACGAACGTGTCCTTCGACCGCTCGTCCCCGCCGAAGAGGATGTCCGTCCCGGCGCCGCCCGTCAGCGTGTCACGGCCGGCACCACCCGTCAGGACGTCATCGCCCCCGCGCCCGTCCAGAAGGTCGTCTCCGCCAAGGCCCGACAGGGTATTGCCCTGTCCATCTCCCTTCAGGGTGTCGCCATAGGCCGACCCCACGACGCTCTTGATGCCGGTCAGGATGTCGCGCTCCTGTCCGATCCCCGTCTCGTCAAGGGCCAGATGATCCCTGAACGCTTCAAGCCACAGATCCGCCATCTTCTCATAGCCTGCCTCGGTCGGGTGCATGCCGTTGTCGACCGAAAGGCTGGACATGTCGCTCACCTGGAGGGACGACATGTCCACGAAGGCCACGTTGTGCCCCTGCTTGGCCAGGTTCTCGATCATCGGTCCCATGGCCTCGCTGTAGGCGTCCAGCTTGTCGGCCATCGACTGCGGATACTGCCCGACCCGAAGTGGCGTCAGCGATCCGACGAGGATGGTGGCCTCGGGCTTGTCGGCGCTGATGTTGGTCACAAGGGTCTGGAGGTCGGACAGCATCTGGCTGACGCTGTCCGTGAAGCTGTCATTGCCGCCTGCGATGAGCATGACGACATCCGGATCGGTGTTCTTCAGAACCTGATCATGAGTGGCGTTCAGCTGGTTGATCGTCCATCCGCGATGGCCCTGATGATCCGCGTCGATGCCGGAAGGTCCGTCCGAGAGCCCGCCCACCATGTTCACCTGGATGCCCTGATCGACCAGATCGTTCCACAGGAACGTGCGATAGCCCCCGCTTTCGGTATTGCCCTTGTTCACGTAGCCTTCCGTCAAGGAGTCGCCGAAGGGCAGGATGTTGAGGACGCGGTAGCCCGCATCCGTCTCCAGGTCGGCGACGACCGCCCGGGCGGAGTCCGAGTAGTCGGCGGCCTTGCCGACGGGTGCCGGTGTCTCGACCGAAGGCACCTCAACCGGAGGCGGTTCGACGACGGGCGGCGAAACGGGTGAAGGGCCGCCCTTGGCCACCAGCGAGAAGTCGTCCAGCAGGGCGCCCAGCCCGTCGCTGCTCTGGTGGCCGACTTCGCGGATGGTCAGCCGGTCGTCGCCGCCGGTGCCGATGACGTCCACGCGGAAGGTGCCCCAGGATGCGCCCGGCGTGGCGGTGGCCACGACCTTGTCGTTCCACACGACCTCCACCTGCTGGGTGGACAGGGACGCGCCCGGGCGGCCTTGCAGATCGAAGCTCAGCGTGTAGGTCTGGCGGGCGACCGTGTCGACGTCCTGGTAGAAGCCGTCGCGCGCGCCCACGAAGTCCAGCTCCGCATAGGTGTCACCCTGCGTGGCCTTCACGCCCTTCATCCCGTTCCACAATTCGATCCCGCCGCCAGAAAGCGCCGTCCATCCCGACACCGATCCGAAGGTGGCGTATTTTCCAGCCGCGACGTGGGAGCTTTCAAACGAGCCGTTCACCAGGAGGTTGGCGCCGGAGGGAGTAGGATTCACCTCGGGAGCCGGCGTCGGAGCGACGGTGGGAGGCCGTGCGGAAGCGTCGGCCCTGAGCCAGTCCAAGCGCTCGGCGAAATCCCCCATCCAGGCGTTCCGGTCTTCGGAAATGGACCCGGCCCCCACCTTTCCATACTGCGTGTAGGCCGGGTTGTCGGTGTAGTATCCCTTTGACACCTTGATGAATTCGCCGCCCCAGCTTTCTTTCGTCGGGTCGTCCAGATCACCGCTGAGGAAGCGCAGCACCGTCGGGCTGTCGCCCATCTTCACGCCCGCCTGGCCGTGGATCCTGACCGACAGGTCGGCGAACATGTCGCCCAGGGCCCCGTGACCGTCCGCATGCTTCTGGTGCCAGCCATTGATGTAATCGCCGCTTTCGCCGCTTTTCCACATGCCGAAATAGCTGGACTGGTTGTCCACCCACATGTCCAGCTTGCCCTTGAAGTTCGCGGCGATGTAGTCGTAGGCGGCGTCGTCCTGCGTGTTGATGGTGAACAGGCGGATATGGGGCGCGATGTCCGGCGCATCATGCAGGGCCTGCGCGATGTCCGTTTCCCCACCCCATACGAGGACGCTCAGCTTTTCCCCGGCCGCCGCGGCGTCCCGGGCCTGTTCCACGATGGCACGGGAGCCGTCGGTCGGACGTGAGAAGCCCTGCGAGGGTGCGACTTCCGTGGCACCCTGCCATGACACCGCCCGCAGTTCCGCGGCCGTCTTGAAGTCGTCGCTGTGCGCCTGAAGCTTCGCCTGATCCTTTTCGTAGACGTCGAGGATCGTCTTCACGTCCTTGACCAAGCCGTCCTGGATCCCCCATTTCGAGGCCGTCGCCGAGATGCCGACGATGTCCATCTTGTCCTGATACATCAACGCGTGGATCAGCGATTGGGCGTCGTCCAGTTCGGCCGAGTTCAGCCGGAGATCCGTGGAAATGAAGACGCGCGGCGGGGAAGATGCGTCCTCCCCGGCATCCGGTGCGACATCCGGCGGGGTGGGCGCGACAGGTGCGACCTCCGGATCCACATCATCCGATGTGTCAGTGTCGTCGCCTGGAAGGCCGACATCCCCATCGCCCGCCGATACGTGGTTGCTGTCGAATTCGCCCGGCCGGATCTCGGCGTCCGAAACCCTAGCCACCAAGGGTTCGTCGAGGCCTTTCCACTGGCCGGCCCAGGCCTCCTGTCCCTTGTCCACAGCCCAGAGGTCCACGAAGCTGTTCATGGGGCCGATCTGCCACACATCCCCCTGCATGTCCTTGGCGCTGAACACGCCGACGACCTTGCCGTCGATGTAGAAGGTCGCGTCCTTCTCGGTAACGGTCACCTCGTAGGTGTGCAGCCCCTTCGCCGCATCGAAGCCCAGGTCGATGATCGCCCGTCCGCGTGCCGCTTCATCAAGGACGACATGTCTTCCCTGGGCATCCTCCATGTGGATGTTGAGCTGGACCTTCGTCGTGTCCGCTCCCACGAACTCAAAGTCGAACTCCACCCATGGCTGGTTTTTCCAGTCCTTCGTATAGGTGAACATCCCGAACACCGCGCCCGACACCATGTCCGGGGCCTGTGCCGTCCAGCCCCAGGTGCCCGTGGTGGCCGAATTGGTATTTTGAATCTCGCCTCCGGCAACGGAGCGTCCGGATCCGTTGCCGGATGAAAGCACCAGTTCAACCTGTCCATCCGCCGCAATGCGGGCGTTGTTCGCGGACCATTTGGTGAGGGTCGACTGACCGGCATTCCAATCCGACACCAGCCAGCTGTCGGTCGAATGCGGTTGCCCGGATCGATGAAGATCAAGCGACGAGGCTTTCGAAGGAGCGATGTTCGTCATGGCACGTACCTCAATTTCTCACTGGCTGGCAGGGCTGCCAAACGAGGCGCAGGCCGACCAGATTTCGGCGGCGGATATACAATCCAACAAATCGAAAAGACAACCCTAGGTTGCATCACAAACCTGCGAACACGTTGCTCGCGTTTGATTGGCAGAAGCTTGCAAGATTGTAAGGACGCCATATGGAACGTCCTTCCGCACCGGCCCAACCAGCCGCCATGCTGCCTCATGCTTCGTCAGATGGACACGCGGCGTGTTGGCGCACGTGCTTGTTTCAGCAAAACCTCGGGTGAGAAGCCGATGTGGCCGTTCAGCGCACGAGTGTTCTCTGATGCCGTTGCAAGATTGGAACATCATTTGCAGAGAGATGAACGTGTTTCACGTTCAGCGGACGCAGGGGGCCTTCCGGCCCTGGGCGTTTTTCCTTGCCGTGGATGCCGGGAACCGTTTCATGGGCGGGCATCAATCTGTCGCCAGCGATCAGGATCCGTCACCGGCTGCTCGACGGCTTTACCGCTTCGCGCCGTCCCACGAGGAAACGAAGTCGCACACATCGCTCGCGGCCATGGGATGGCCAAAGTAGAACCCCTGCGCGGCGGTGCAGCCCTG
Source organism: Falsirhodobacter sp. 1013 (assembly GCF_051195255.1). Classification (NCBI taxonomy): domain Bacteria; kingdom Pseudomonadati; phylum Pseudomonadota; class Alphaproteobacteria; order Rhodobacterales; family Paracoccaceae; genus Falsirhodobacter; species Falsirhodobacter sp. 1013. The sequence continues at coordinate 153,999 of NZ_JBNJLK010000006.1, forward strand.
CTGGCGCAGGAGCGCGGCTTGTCCTGCGGTTTCCACGCCTTCGGCAACCACAAGGATTCCAAGGTTCTGACCAAGACCCAGCAGGACCTTGACGACGGCGGCGTCGCTGGCGTCCCTTTCCAGGCCGCCTATGAAGGACCGGTCGATCTTGAGGACGTTCACCGGGAACTGCTTGAGGTGCGACAGGGACGCATAGCCGGTGCCGAAGTCATCGAGCGCCACGGTTACCCCGGCCGCGCTGAGCGTGAAGAGGGCCCGCTTCACGAACTCGGACCCGTCGCCGAGAAACACGCCTTCCGTGACCTCGATCTCGAGACAATGCGTCGGAATGCCTGCCACCCTCAGCTTTGCAAGCACCCGCTCGGCATAATCGTCGCGCCGGAACTCGCTCGAGGAGGCGTTGACGGCGATCCGCCCGACCTCCGTGCCGCTGTCCAACCAGCCGCGGAGGTGCCGGAACACGCAGGATTGGATGCGTTCGCCGATGGCGATCCCCAAGTCGGTGTTGTCGAAGGCCGGAGCGATCGTTTCCGGCGACTGGAGGCCCTTGCGGGGGTCGTTCCAGCGCAGCAGGGCCTCGAAGCCGATCAACTTCCCCGAGCGCAAATCGACCTTGGGCTGGTAATGAGGAACGATCCAGTCAAAGGCGATGGCTTGTTCCGCCGCCTCAAGCGCTGATGCAAGCTTCTGCAGATCCTTTTGCATCGAGGGCCGGAACATCGTGAAGACACCCCGCCCGGCCGCTTTGCTGGCATAAAGCGCGAGATCGGCCTGTTTTCGCAGCTCCTCCGGTGTCACGGCCAACCCGGGCTTCGTGATCGCTCCGCCGATGCTGGTGTGGCAGTCGAGAACATCGTCATGAAGAAAAAGCGGCTCGTACATCCGGTCGACGATGGCCTTGGCCAAGGCGGAGATGTCGCGTTCGCTCCTGACGTCGGGCAGGACCACCGCGAATTCGTCCCCGCCCAGTCGGGCGATCTGCCCGCGATCCCCCACGACCTGACGCAAACGTTCGGCGAAGCCCTTCAGGCAAACGTCGCCCACGTCATGGCCGAACCTGTCGTTGATCTGCTTGAAGTGATCGACATCCATGGCCAGCAGCCCGACCAGACACCCCGCCGCGGCACATTCCTCCAAAGCCTTCCCGATCTGCTCCTGAAACAGCCTGCGGTTGGCGAGGCCGGTCAGCTCATCGTGGTAAGCTGCCCACAGCAAGCGTTCTTCCACATCCTTCCGATGGGTGATGTCCCGGGCGATGCCGATGACACCTATGATGGCTTCGTCCTGGCGCCAAGGCACCTTGACGGTGTGATAGTAGCGGCGGGTACCTTTTTCGGTGACATACTCCTCGATGCTCAATGTCTGGCCCGTTGCCAGCACCTCCTGGTCATCCCGCACGTATTTGTCGGCAATGTGGGCCGATGACAGATCATAATCCGTCTTGCCCAGAACTGCCGCGCCGCCGAACTTCTTGTTGGCCGCCCGGTAGCGCCCGTTGACGTCCTTGACGAAGATCAGGTCGTCGGCGCTGTCGATGACGTCCTGCAAAAGATCGTTGGCTTTACGGGCGCGCTCTTCGGCCAGCGTGTGACGGGTGATATCCTCCGCGACCGTGACGGTCCCGGTGATGTCTCCCGCCTCGTTCCGGACGTAGGACATGTTGATATTGCACCAGATGATCGAGCCGTCCGTCCGGACATATCGCGTTTCCAGCTGGAGCGGCTCGCCCGTCTGTTCGTGTTCCTGCAGCTGCGCCGTTTGCCGTTCGATGTCCCGGGGATGAACAAACCGGATGGGCAATATCCCTTCAAGTTCGTCCTGGGTTCGGCCCAGGATATCCAGATATCTCTGGTTGACCATCACCACCCGATTGTGCCGATCCTGATGCAGGAGGCCGATGGAGGTCTGGTTGAACACGGTCTGGAGTTGCCGTTCACGCTCCAGCAGGGCGAGGGTATCCTGCTTGTGACTGTGGATGTCCTCGGACGTGCCGTACCAACGGGAAATTCGACCCAAGCTGTCTCGTTGAGCCTGGCCCCGTGCCCTGAACCAGCGATAGCTCCCGTCGCGGATACGAACGCGATACTCGTGGTCGAAGGGCGCCCCGGTCGCCACGCAATGGCTCCAGACCTTCGACGTCGTCCCCACATCCTCCGGATGCAAGGCCTTGGCCCATCCCTCACCACGGGCCTCCTCGCGTGACATGCCCGTTATCTCGCACCAGCGTTCCGAGAATTCGATGATGTTCCCCTGGGCATCCGCAACCCACGGGATCTGGGGGTTCAGTTCCATCGAATTCCGATAATGCTCTTCGCTTTCCCGAAGGGCTCTTTCCGTTTGCCGGCTTTCCGTGACGTCAAGGGCCGACACAACCAGAAGAGGCTCATCCCCCTCAGGCCCTTGGCGGGTGAGGAGACGCTTGTGGATCCGCATGAGACGGGCGCTGCCGTCCACCGTCACGACCTCATCGACCACGCGTTCGCGCCCCGTGGCAAACACATGCTCATCATCGGCCGCTGACATGAGCGCCTGATCCTCGGGTTCGAAATCGGCGATGGAGCGGCCCAGCAGCTCGTCGCGGCTATGTTTCAGAAGGGCACACATCGCGCTGTTCACCAGCAGAAACCGGTGCGCGCGATCCTTGGCCGCCAAAGGCTGCGACACGTCATTCAGCAGACGTTCCAGCACCTCCATCGAAAGGGATGGTGGCGATGCTTCGGGAATGGAAACGGTCTTGTCATGCGAGCCTGAGCCGTTGGGTGCCATCTCGTGCGATCCCGTGCTGATCGGTGGACGTTTCATCCTGAAGCCAAGTTACAGATCAATCGTGCAATCAGGAAGCGTATTCGATCTTCCTTGAAATCATGACGCAGCGGCGAATAAGGGGCCGAAGGCTGGCGCAGACGGCACGCCCTTTTGGCAGTTCCGGCACGAAGACATCCAGCGTGGCACCTGCCGCAGATCATGGGACACGACAAGCCACATGGGCACACGCGCCACCACGATGACAGCCAGCACCAACCTGGGCGATCGTCGCGAAGGCAAGATGCCACATGGAATCATGCGGGCCAGCGAGGTTCGTGGAAGACCAGAGGACGCAGCTTGATGCTGCGGGCTGCGCAAACGCCCGTCTTGGTGGAACATGGGGGTCGGGCCGGGGTTGACCCGCACAATGCAATGAATGGCGATGCCCCACGATTTGGCGGGGCCTTGTATCACACACATGAAGGGTGACATCATGGGTTTGCTTGATCAAGTGCTGGGCGGGGTGATGAATTCCCGCGGAATGGGGGGGCAGACCGGCTCCAGCTCCTCCCCGCTGCTGCCGATCCTCATGGCGCTGCTGTCCAACCGGGGCGGGCAAGGTGGCGGGCTGGGCGGGTTGCTGGGCGGCATGGCCGGTGGTGGCGGACAGTTTGGCGGAGGAGCGCAAGGCGCCGGCCTGAATGGCGGCCTCGGCGGCCTAATTGACATGTTCACGCAAGCGGGACACGGGGACGCGGCCCGCTCCTGGGTTTCGTCCGGGCAGAACCAGCCCATCGGGCCACATGAGGTCGAGACGGCTTTCGGCGGGCAGACCATCGACCGTCTTTCCCAGCAGACCGGCCTTCAACGCGGGGACTTGCTGTCCCAGCTGTCCGCCATCCTGCCCGAAGCGGTCGACAAGCTTACACCGAACGGCCGTCTGCCGGACGAGCACGAAACGCGCCACTGGTAAGGCGAAGTCCGAATTGGCGGGGACACAAAGGCAATTGCCAGCGTCCCGCCAGTTCAGGTTATCGGTAAGGGCCTTTTCAAGAACGCTTCTTCACACGGAAGATGAGGATGCTGCGGCCTTGAGCAGCCTCGCGACGGTGCCTCCGCCCTGATGGGCGGCGGTCACCAAGGCTGCGGATCCGAAACGGGCATCCGACGTGATCTCCCGCCCGGCCCAGGTGGGCAGCACCAGCGGATGGTCTTCCCTCAGAAGCTCCACATCTGCGGTGACGAAACCGGCGAGGGGCCCGAGATATTCGTCGACCTGCCAGACGAGGCCGGCCACCTCGACGTCATGGCGGTTCTTTTCGATCGCCGGTGCTGTCGAAAAGTCCGCGATCATCGCGCGGGCATGCTGGTCGTCCAGCGGAATATGGTATTCGCTCCGCTTGCACCCGCTGCGCTGCCCCTTGAAGGTGAGCATGGCCTCGCCCTCGCAGATGCGGATCCGGGCCTTGCCCAGTTCGAACTTCGCGATCAGATGGTCCGTGATGTGCCATGTCTTGCGAACACCCGCACGCCACGTTCCGGATGTGATCAGAAACTTCCTTTCGATTTCCACAAGCATGATGGTTCCTGAAGCTGTGCACTCGACGTGAGCAAGGAAAAGGGCCGGATGAACCGGCCCTCGGCAGATGTTGCGGATTGTTCAGAGGTCCTTCTTCGGAAGGCCGCGCTCGTCCTCGATCTCGACCTCCGTATGCCGCACGGTGTCGGAGATCGTCTCGCGGTGGGTGTCGCTCGTCTTGCGCAGGCCGACCTCCTCCACGACACGGGCGTCTTTCGACACGACGGCTTCCTCGCGATACTCCTCCGCCTCGAGGATCCGTTCCCGGTAATCCTCGTCGACGATGGCGGCCCGATCGACCGGGCGGCGCTCCAGTTCCACACGCTCCTCGCGCAGTTCGACGCTTTCGGTGACCGGCACGTCGACCGTGTAGGCGCGGACGCGCATGTGACCGCGGCTGGTGTCGCGCTTGCCGACGCGCAGACGCTCTTCCACCACCGGGATCGTGGCGTCGTCGGAAAGGTCGTCCGCAGACGCAGCGGCGACGAGCGTGGCGTAAGAGCTGGAGGCATACCCGCCCCAGCCTTCGGAGCGCCAGCTTTCCTCGCGCTCGTCCATGTTCACCGTGCCTTCGTCCTCCAGGATGGTCAGGGCGGCGTCATATTCACCGGAGGTCAGACCGGTGAGGGTGACAAGGTATCCGCCCCGGGACAGCCCTTCGGCGTAGGCGTAGCGATCTTCGTCGGGAAAGGCGTGGTCGCCCAGCTTGTCCCAGAAGCCCTTGTTCGTGTCGGCGTCGCCGGCCACGCCCGTCGTCTCGGAGCCGCCTTCCACGCGGATCTGGGAGGACGCGATCCCCACCTCTTGCAGGCGTTCGACCGCACGCTCCGCGTCCATACGGTTGTCGAACAGGGAGGAGATCGTCGTATGGCCGATCGTGTCGCTTTCGATGTTATAGGTCATGAGGTGCCGTCCTTTATGCCAGAGTTCCGACGTGAGGTGTGGGTCGCGGGGAGAACGTTCATCGCGCTTTCGACACGGCTACCTCATGCGGTTGCGGGTGATCTTCCGGTCCGAGGATCGCTGCCTGACCTGAAGGACAGACAGCCCGAGTTTCATGCTCGTGACCTCCTGTCAGGTGGGGCAACCGAAAATCCACATACACGTTCCTTAGGAGCCGCCCAAAGCGGACGACTTTCGGCGGCGCGAGCGGAATTCCGCCGTTTATGCTGGGGGAGGAGCATTCTTCGCCGACGGCGCAAGTTACCGAAACGCTGACGCGGCCGGAATTCCTGAACCCGTCAGCGGCCCATCGTAGCGCCGCCTATCTGGGAGCGACCCCACCCTGATCTTCCCCAATCAGACCACCCATTTTCTCTAAGGGTATTGGCAGAATTCTTGCCGGCTGAAGACTCCGCAGATCGCCCCTTTGTCACCTCTCTTCCACGAAGGACGGCGGACCGCACGCTGATGACAGTCCCGGTCCAAAGGCCGAATCCTTCGGGCAAGATCCATTGCCATGGCTCGATGCCCGTAAGGAGCATCATCGGCCGAAGGCTCCTCATGGCCGTGGCGCCGACAGGGCCGCTGCAGGATCGTTCTCCGGTCCGCTCAGATTTCGCAGGATTTCTTCTACCGCGTCTGCGTTGCCCCGTTCGAAAGCCCCTCGTAGCTTCACAGGGAAATGAGGAGCACGACATGACACGACTGGCCACACTTCTGGGGACCGCGGTGGCGCTGGCGCTTCCGCATGGCGCGTTGGCGCATGGCACGACGGAGCGTCCGAACCTTCTGCTGATCGTCGCCGACGACCTCGGCTATGCCGACACCGGCCCGTTCGGAGGGGAGATCGCGACGCCCAACCTCGACGCGCTGGCGGGGGAAGGAGTGCTTTTCACCAACTTCCATGCCAACGCTTCCTGCGCCGTGACGCGGGCGATGCTTCTGACCGGCATCGACAACCACCTCGCGGGTGTGGGCCAGCAGGGCAACCTGCCCGCGAACCAGCCGATCCGCGCGGGATACGAGGCGGTGCTGTCGGACCGGGTAGCCACCGTCGCGGAACTTCTGTCGGATGCGGGGTACCGCACGTCCATCGCCGGCAAGTGGCATCAGGGCAGCGACTGGGACAGCCAGCCGCAGAACCGTGGCTTCGACAAGGCGGCCGTGCTGCTGGAAGGCGGAGGAGCGCATTTCAAGCAGGACGAGATGGGAATCCTGAAGAACAGCCCCTTCACCTTCATGCATGACGGGAGGATCGTGGAGGTGCCGGACGACTATTATTCCTCCACCTACTTCACCGACCAACTGATCGAGGCCATCGGCGACGGACAAGAGGAAGCCCCTTTCTTTGCCTTTGGCGCCTTCACGGCCCCGCACTGGCCCATTCAGGCGCCCAAAGTCGACATCGACGCCTATGCCGGACGCTATGACGCGGGGTGGGAGGTTCTGGCGACCGAGCGTATCCGGCGGCAAAAGGAGTTGGGCCTGCTGCGCGCGGACTTCCCCGAACAGCCGGAATTCGAACGCGCCCGCGCGTGGGACAGCCTGAGCGCGGAGGAAAAACGCACCGCATCCCGCCACATGGAGGCTTATGCCGGGATGGTCACCGCCTTCGACAGAGAGATCGGCCGTCTGGTCGACCATCTGAAAGCGATCGGTGAATATGACACCACGGCCATCGTGTTCATGTCGGACAACGGGGCCGAAGGGGGCGTGCGGGGCGAACCCGACTGGGTCGCGGCCAATTTCAACCAAAGCTATGACAATATCGGTCAGGCAAATTCCTTCGTGGAATACGGGCCCGGCTGGGCGCAGGCGGGCACTGTCCCGAACCGCCTTTACAAGTATCTTCCTTATGAAGGGGGAAACCATGTGCCCGCCATCATCCACTATCCCGCGGCCTTTCCGGCCCGTCACACCGACGCGCTCGCCTCGGTCATCGACGTGACGCCGACGCTGCTGGATCTGGCGGGGGTGGAACATCCCGGTATCCGCTTTGACCGGCGGGACATCCTGCCGATGGAAGGGGCAAGCATGGCGGGATTCCTGCGGGGCGACACGCGGGTTCTGAACCCCGAAGGGCATGTGGTGGCGTTCGAATCCGCGGGCTTCGCGTCGCTCCGTCGCGGCGATTGGAAGATCGTCTTCGAACCGAAGGAGCATCAGGACTGGCAGCTTTACGACATGACCGCGATGACACCCGAAAAGACCGACGTGGCGGCCGCCCATCCCGAGGTGACGGAGGATATGCGCCGTGCCTTCGTGCTGTGGGCGGGCGCGCACAACGTGCCGGTGACGGAACGCGGCCTGCCGCGCGGTCTGCAATGATTGTGACCGGCGCGGGCAGCCGGGACCGCCTGGACGACTATCATGCCGCCCGGCCCGCTCCGGGCGCCCCACCGCGCCCCGGCATGGTGTGGGTGCCGGGCGGGACGTTCCTGAAAGGGTGCGATCACTTCTACCCCGAGGAGCGCCCCCAGGCATCCTGCGATGTCGCGGGGTTCTGGATGGACACAACCCCGGTCACGAACGCCGGTTTCCGGGCCTTCGTGAAGGCTACGGGGCACGTCACCACGGCCGAACAGCCCATATTTGAAGGCGGCCGCGCCTTGCCGCCGCACGGCATGGTCTTCGTTTCGCCGAAGGAGCCCGTGCCGCTGGAGGATCCGACGCGGTGGTGGCGCATTGTCGACGGGGCGACCTGGCAGGCGCCGCGCGGTCCCGCGTCCTCGCGCCCCGACCGCTGGCTTTTTCATCCGGTGGTTCAGGTGTCGCTGGCCGATGCGCAGGCCTATGCCCGCTGGGCCGGCGCCGATCTTCCGTCAGAGGCGGAATGGGAGTTCGCCGCGCGGGCGGGTTTGGACGGGGCCGTCTTCGCTTGGGGCGACGTGGACGATCCCGCGGCCGCGAACCGTTGGCGGGGCACCTTCCCCCGCCAGTCGGAGAAGCGGGGCGGGCGCTACACCTCTCCGGTCGATCAGCATCCACCGAACCGCTATGGCCTGCGCGACATGATCGGCAACGTCTGGGAATGGACGGCATCCCCCGCGAAAGAGCCCGGATCCTGTTGCAGCGCCCCCACCGGGGGAACGGCCCCGCGCCACGTCCTGAAGGGCGGATCCCACCTTTGCGCCCCGAACTATTGCTTCCGGTACCGACCGGCGGCCCGCATGTTCCATGACGTCACGGCCCCCACGTCGCATATCGGGTTCCGCTGCGTGATCCGCGCTTGATGGGCTGCGCATTTGGCGGGTTGACGTAGCGCCCGCCCGACGCCGATGGTAAGGATCGCCCCTCACCCCGAAAAGCCTGCGCTGGCAGGTGTCAGGCCAGAGGGATGACATCCTCCGACGCGGCCGGGTCCACCCGCTGGCGGCACGGCAACATCGCCAGACGTGCTGCCTGCTCGCGGATGTCGGGAATGGCCGTTATTTCCCAGAACGCGGCGCGGGAAACCGGCCCAAGGGCCAGGATCCGGTCCACGGGCCTTCCATCCCGGTCGATCAGCCTTGCGTCCAGCGCCACGTCCAGCCCGATGCGCAACGGGTCGATCCGTGCCGTGCCGCGCGCCAGCAGGTCGCGGATCAACGGGCTGCCATGCGCCTCCAGATCCCGAAGGATGCCGCGACAGTCGATGATCCGGGCGGCCGGGATCCTGGCCGTGGTGCCGTCCCGGTGGTGCACATGCGCAAGTCGCTGGCCGGTCGACCTTTCCGCCCTCTCGAAGGTGCCACGCCGGATCACCAGCTGCTCCCGGATCAGTGCATCGCGCAGCGTGTCCCACGAGGCGGGGGGAATGCGGTGGCGGTGGACCCCCCACCAAGGGGCCGCATGGCGCAGGAACCGCCGGCGTTGAGTCAGGGACATGTCCCGCCAAATGCGGTGAACATGGGGGCGGATGCTGTCCACCGCGTCGCGCCAGCTTCCGCCGCGGGCCTCCGCCTCTGTCGCCAGCGCCCGACCCCAATGCAGCAAGGCGCTGATCTCGGCGCCCAATGGGGGTTCCACCGGAACGGGATGGGGAAGGACCTCCCCATGCGCCAGGGGCAGCAGCCCGTGGCGCGAGATGGAGACGATCTCCCCCCGGTGCCCGGCATTGAGGAGCGACAACGTCTGATCCACCATGCTGAGACCGGAGCCGATGATGACCACGCGCCCGTCCGGGTCCACCGCGCCCTGAAAGCTCCAGGCGCTGTCCAGATCGGGCTCCGGCTCGGGGACGGCGTGGCCGGTCGCGAGGATCGCCCGGTCGGCGTTGATGGTCCGGCCGTCCGAAAGCTGCGCGGTCACGCCCCTTTCACTGTGATCCAGCGCCACCACCTCGCCCCGCAGGATCGTCAGACGATCGCTTTCCTTCCAGGGCTTAAGGAGATCGCCCATGTAATGGCCGTAGGTCGTGCGGCTGACGAAACCGTTCGGGCCCGGACCGCGCCCGCGGGCCGCCAGCCAATCCTGGAAGTGATGGGGCTGGTCGGGGAACGCGCTCATGTTGTGGACGCGGGTGTTCAGCAGGTGATCGGGGTCGGTGGTCGAATAGGCGATGCCGCATCCCAGCAGATCGCCCTTTTCGACCAGAGTGACGGCGGTGTCCGTTCGCCTCAGCAGGTGGGCCGCCATGAGGACGCCACTGGCGCCGCCGCCGATGACCAGAACCTGGTGGGGGGACAGGTCCTTCATGCGCTTTCCGCCAAAGGTTCGGGCGCGCGCACCGGTGCCAGCCCGTAATGTTCGCGCAGGGTGCGGCCTTCGTAGTCTTCGCGGAAGATCCCGCGCTTGCGCAGGATCGGGACCACTTCGGCGGTGAACAGCTCCAACTGCTCGTAGATGACGGGCGGCATCACGTTGAACCCGTCGGCCGCGCCGGAGGTGAACCAGTCCTCGATCACGTCGGCCACGCGTTCGGGCGTGCCGGCGAACGTGAAGTGGCCGCGTGCGCCGGCCAGCTTGCGCAGCAGTTCCCGCATCGTCAGCCCGTCGTTGAGCGCGAGGGTCGCGATGCCCATGGCGCGGCTCTTGGAGGCCTCCACCGTGGCGGGATCGGGGAAGTCGCCGGCGGTCAGCGGGCGATCCAGCGGAACGCTTGTGAAGTCGTGTCCGCCGAAGCGCGCGGTCAGTCGCGTCAGGCCCAGCTGCGGGCTCGTCAGGTCGTCCAGTTCCTCGAACACGCGGTCGGCTTCGGCCTGGGTCGATCCGATGGCCGGGCTGATGCCGGGCAGGATCACCACGTCCTGCGCGCGGCGGCCCTGCGCCGTGACGCGTGCCTTCAGGTCGGCATAGAAAACTTGCGCGGGTTCCTTTGACAGATGCGCGGTGAAGATCGCCTCCGCCCACTCGGCGGCGAAGGCGCGGCCATCCTCGGACTGCCCGGCCTGGATGTAGACGGGTCGCCCCTGCGGCCCCGCCGGCACGTTCAGGGGGCCGCGCGTGCGGTGGAAGGGGCCGCGGTGGTGAACGGGATGGATCAGCGCCTCGTCGGAATAACGGCCACTGGCGCGGTCGTCCAGCAGCGCCTCGGCTGGCCAACTGCGCCAAAGGGCGTCCACCGCCTGCATGAAGTCCGCGGCCATGGCGTAGCGTTCGCCATGCCCCGGTTCCGCGTCATACCCGTAGTTCTGTCCCGCCAGCGGCGCCCAGGAGGTGACGATGTTCCAGCCCGCCCGCCCGTTCGAAAGATGGTCCAGCGTGGCGAACTGACGCGCCAGCGTGTAGGGCAGGCTGTAGGTGGTGGACGCGGTGCCGATCAGCCCGATGCGGTCCGTCACGGCCGCCAGCGCCGACAGCAGCGTGATGGGCTCCAGCACGCCCGAGGCGACGAGGCCGCCGCTGGCCGGTGCGACCAGCGCGTCCGCCAGGAAGATGGCGTCGAAACGCGCCTCCTCGGCGATGCGGGCGGCCCTGGTGTAAAGGGCAAGGTCCGTCAGCGCCTCGGGGGCGGAGCGGGGGTGGAGCCACGCGCTTTCATGGTGACCGCGGGGCATCAGGAACAGGTTCAGGTGAAGCTTGCGTGTCATGGGATGTCCAGTTCAAACGGTGTTCGTGTCGACGCCAAGGCTCGACAGGAGGGACCGGCGCAGCGCCTCGAAGTCCGGGTGGCTGCCGCGGCGGGGATGGGCAAGGTCCACGCGGTGATCCTCCGCGATGGTGCCGTCGCGCAGCACGAGGATGCGGTCCGCCAGCATGAGCGCCTCGTCCACATCATGGGTCACGAGGATGACCGTGGGGCGGCGGCGTTCCACCAGCTGGAACAGCAGGGCGTGCATCCGCAGCCGTGTCAGCGCGTCCAGCGCGCCGAAGGGTTCGTCCGCCAGAAGCAGTTCGGGACTGCGCAGCAGCGACCGCGCAAGGGCCGCGCGCTGCTTCTGCCCGCCCGACAGGGTGTTCGGCCAGACATCCGCCTTGTCGCCGATGCCGACGGCGGCCAACATCTCCCGCGCGTCCGCCTCGGCGGTCGGGTGGCGCAGGCCGAGGGTCAGGTTCTCGATCACGCGCAGCCAAGGCAGAAGCCGCGCGTCCTGGAACAGGACGGACACGCTGGCGGGAATGGTGTAGGTGCCGTCACCCTCCGCATCCTCGTCCAGCCCGGCCAGCGCGCGCAGAAGTGTCGTCTTGCCCGAGCCGCTTTCGCCCAGAAGGGCCACAAACTGCCCGCGCGGGATGTCGAGCGTCAGGTTGCGCAGGACAGGGCGGCCTTTGAACCCGCGCGACAGGTTCCGGATCGCGATCGCGCCGGCCAATGGGGGGTGGAACGTCATGATCCGATCGACCTCCGCCAGGACAGGAAGCGCGCCTCGACCGCGCGGACGGCGGCGTCCGACAGAAGGCCAAGAGCGGCATAGATGAAGATGCCGACGACGATGATGTCGGTCTGTCCCCAGTCGCGCGCCCGGTTCATCAGATAGCCGATGCCCGTTTGGGTGTTGATCAGCTCCAGCACCACCAGCGCGGTCCAGCACAGCGTCACGGCAAGGCGGAGCGAGACGAAGAAGCCGGGCAGCGCGCCGGGCAGGGCGACCTTGCGGATGAACTCCGACCGGGTCAGGCCCAAGGTGCGCGCCAGTTCCACATGGCCGATGTCGATGCCCCGCAGGGCCGCGTGGGTGTTGATGTAGACGGGAACAAGAACGGCCGTGAAGATCAGGAAGGTCTTCATCGCCTCGCCGATCCCGAGCCAGAGGATCACGAGCGGGATCAGCGCCAGCGTCGGGATCGCGCGCTTGACCTGCACAAGGCCGTCGATCAGCGCCTCGCCGCTGCGGGTGAGGCCGGCGGCCAGCGCGAGGACAAGGCCCGCGATCACGCCAAGGAACAGGCCCGCATAAGCCCGCCCCGCCGAAGCCGCGAGGTGCGGCAGCAGCGTGCCGTCCAGTGTCATCTCCACCGCCGTCGCCACGGCCGTGGACGGCGCGGCCAGCGTGTAGGGCGACAGAAGCCCCACACGCGAGGCCGCCTCCCAAAGCGCCACCACCAGAAGCGGGCCCAGAAGGCGCGCACCACGGGGAAGGCGGGACGGCACAAGGGCCGCAGGGCGCTTGTTCGTGCTGCCGCGGACGATCCGGATGGGCGGGATGTCGGTGGCGCGTGTCATGTCGTTCATCGGAAACCTCCGTTTCAACGTGCCGCTTCGATGATCGGGTCGAATTCGCTGGTGAAGGAGCCCTTGGCGTCGAGCGTCTCGGGCAGTTCGCCCGCTCCGGCGAGGATGTCGATCAGCCGCTGGTGGTGCGGGATCGCCTCGGCCGAGGTCTGGAATTCCATGGGGGACTGGGAGGCGAGGATGGCAGCCGTGTCCTCGTCCGGGATGCGCTGGAAGTCTGCGTAGTAATGTTCGCCCCACGCCTCGCGGTTCTCGTTGCTCCAGGTGCCCGCCTTGATCGTGGCGGTCAGGAAGGCGCCGATGGCGGCCTTCTTGGCTGGATCGGCCAGCGCTTCGGGGCGGGCATAGATGTACCAGGTGCCTGGCAGAAGGCGCCGCTCCTCGGGGTCGGCCACCGTGGTGGCGCCGACCTGCGCCTTCAGGCGCGTCACATGCGGTTCCTGCAGCACGGCGACGTCCACCGCCTTCGTCCGGATGGCATCCGGCAGGTCGGCGATGCGCAGCGGCACCGGCTCCACATCCTCTAGGGTCAGGCCCGCGCGGTTCAGCGCCTCGATCAGGTAGGCCTGACGGCCGGATCCTTCGATGTAGCTGACGCGCTTGCCCTTCAGGTCCGCCAGCGTGCCGATCGTGATCCCGGAGCGGGCCACCAGCCGGTATTCGGAAATCTCGCGGTGGACGGTTGCGACGATCGGCAACAGCGTTCCCGAGGCGCGGGCCTGGATCGGTGGCGTGTCCCCGACATAGGCGATGTCGAGTGCGCCCGCCCGCATCGCCTCCAGAATCGCGGGGCCGCCAGCAAAGTTCGGAAGCTCCAGATCGAATTGAAGGGAGTCGTCCTGGCCGCTGGCCTCAAGAAGGTTGCGGATCAGCTCGCTCTGGTCCCCCACGACAAGCGTCGTGTTCGCGGGCACCTCTTGCGCTACGACGGGACTTCCGGCCAGCAAGATGGCCACGAGTGCGATCAATCGGGAGGTCGACGACAGGATCGGCATGATCAGTTCCTTCACTGGACAGCCAGAACTTCGCATGCCCAAGAGAGGAATCAATATCTACAAAGCCAGTCGTGCTTATTTGGAAGGCACTTGTTGTGCTGGCGGGGCGGCGGAGAAGAAATGAAGCGTGACTGGGCCGTAGGCGGTGGAAACATGCTCCCTCTCGAAAAGCCAACCCGATGCATGATGACGGTTGCCGATCCTTTGCGATCCCATGATCCGCCCGTTCAGACATACCTGAGGGAATTTCGAGAGCCATCTTAACCTCCATCAGCTCCGCATCCCCTGCAACAAGCGTAGATCGTCGGAAAGCGTTGGCACCCGACCTTGGATCCCCCGCTTCAACACTCTTCGGCTGATGTAAGCCAGTCGCACAAGAAAATGTCATAGAACCAGAGGGTTTCGGCGGCGTTGGCTTCGGAAGCAGATCAAGGAGACAGCATGTTCGGACACAAGACCAAGGTGCGCTACGCCGTCGTCGCGGGTGGGCAGATTTCGCAACAGGCGTTCATGCCCGGGATCGGGCGGACGGACAATTCGGAACTGACGGCGCTGGTCACCGGCGATCCGATCAAGGCCGATAAGCTGGCCGGGCTCTACAAGATCAAGGCATGGTCCTATGAAGAGTATGCGGCGCTGCTGGCTTCGGACGAGATCGACGCCGTCTATGTCGCGACACCCAACTTCCGCCACACAGAATTCGTGGTGCCGGCCCTGAAGGCGGGGAAGCATGTGCTCGTGGAAAAGCCCATGGCCGACAGCGTGGAAGATTGCGAGCGGATGCTGGCCGCGCAGCGCGAAACGGGGGCCAAGCTGATGGTCGCCTACCGCCTTCACCACGAACCGGGCAACGTCGAGATGTTCACGCGCGCGCAGAACGGTGACTTTGGCGAGCTGCGCGCCTTCACCTCCGCGTTCACGCAGGATGTGGCCGAGGAAAATTCACGTGGGCATAACGGGTACTGGTGCGGACCTGTCCCGGACATGGGAACCTATCCTCTCAACGCCGTGCGCAACCTGTTCGGACAGGAACCCATCGCCGTGCACGCCGTGGGCACGAAGACCCCGAGCCGCGGCTTCAACTTCCATGATACGGTGGCCGTGACGCTGCGTTTCGAAGGCGAACGCACCGCGCAGTTCACCGTCAGCTACGCCACCGCGTCCGCTGAAAACTTCACGCTTGTGGGGAAGAAGGCGACCATCCACGCCTCGCCCTGCTTCATGTTCGGGCCGAAGGTCGGCATCTCCTATACTGAAACCACGGCCGAGGGGACCAATACCCACAGCTTTGACCCGGTGGAGCAGTTCGGCAACGAGACGCAGTACTTCTCCGACTGCATTCTCAATGACCGGCATCCGGAAGCGGATGGCGAGGAAGGGTTGTTGGACGTTCGCGTGCTTGCCGCCGTGGAGCAGTCCCTAGAGACGGGTGAGACGATCCTTCTGGAACCCGCGCGGCGCAGCCGTCGTGTGCATCCTGACCAGGCACTGAAGCTGAAGCCTGCGAAGGAACCCTCGGAAAACGAGCTGATCCACGTCATTCCGCAGTCGGCGTGACGTAGACGACGCTACAATACGACGATCCTCCTGTTCCGCAGCCGCCTTGACGGGGAGCGGGCAGGGGAGCGTCTGGGGTCGACGACGTGGCCTCCCTCGCACCTTTCTATCTGAGGAAAAGGTGGACGCTGTCCATCTGTCGAGCCGAACCTGGGCTGCAGACCCATTGTTTTGAGCGGTTTTGCAGGATTCAGCCTCCGCAAGGAGACCTGAGTGATGAGCAATCCTTACTGGCTGAACGACGCGCAGATGGAGCGCTTGAAGCCCTTCTTTCCGAAAAGCCATGGCAAGCCGCGCGTCGATGATCGACGGGTGCTCAGCGGCATGATCTTCGTCGATCGCAATGGGTTGAGAGGGTGCGATGCGCCCAAGGAGCATGACCCGGCCAAGACCCTCTACAACCTCTGGCCCGGCTCCCGACATCTCAACCGCGTCTCAAGATTTCGTCAGCCTTGTAAGGAAATAACCTCAGAGCCTCGGCCCGTTCTATGATCGCGTCGATACAGCTCTGCAGTTTTGGGTCCGCCCGCCGTTCAGGCAGTACATGGATGCCCATGACGGCAATGCGCTTGTTGTCGTCTGGGTCTGTCTCCACGGCGACCAGCCCCTGTTCTACGAAATAATCCTGCAAGACCATGCTGTGGATCAATATGGCATCCGTGGTGCGGACGAACTCCATGCAGGCCTCGAGCGAGTTCGATGTGAAGGCATGGCCCAGCCGTTTCACTTCATCACCGCTTGAAAGCAGCCGCCTGTGTCGCGTGACCGGGGGATAAGCCATGGTCGTCGGATAAGATCGGATTTCGGCCTCTCGGCAGATGCGGCCATGCAGAGGATGATCACGACGGGTGTAATACCCGTCGGAGGCATATCCCAGGGGAATGAAGTCTACTTCCAGTCCTTGCTTCAATCGGTCGATACGGTGACCGATGAACAACGAGATATCGCCCGCGATCAGTTGATCCATGCACTGCATCATGTTGCCGATGCTGACGTTGATGGGCGCCCTCGGATTGGCTTGGTGATGTGCCACGACATAGTCGCGCAAGATGAGGATCCAGGTGGAATAACCGGTGCCGATGCTGATGCCTTCTTCGTATTCGGCCTTCTGGCTCGCGATCGTTGCAAGTGCGTTCGACTTAAGGCGACTCATGAAGACGGCACTGCTGTACAGCGTTTCGCCGTAACGTGTCAGTTGCACGCCGCGTGAGGAACGGCGGAACAGTTCGACACCCAAGCTCTCTTCCAGTCGTTTGATGTTGTAGCTGAGTGCCGGTTGAGACACCCGCAATTCCTCTGCCGCAGCCATAAAGGAACCGGCATCCGCCACCGCCACGAAATGTTCCAAGGCTTTGTCCATCGATCCCGCTCACGAGTCTGCCATCAACTTCGTTTATGGAATGGCCGAAATATTGTATTTGTCCAGAGATGCCACCTGCGTACACTGAAACCCGGTGAATGATGACGCGAGGGAGGCGCATTCACCGACACACGGTGTGGGAGCGCCGAAACAGCGCGGACGTTTTGCTGCTGGAACGCTTGACGGGAACCGCGCAGCCTGGGGAGGAACATATGATAACGTCCCGTATGGGTCGGCGCCGGTTTGTCGGCGCTGGACTCGCGATGTCTGCCTTGCCGCACATGATCGGCCGGGGCGCACTGGCGCAGGAACCGGCCAACATCCGCATGATCTGGTGGGGCGGTGACGAGCGGTCACGCCGCACCGAAGCCGCGGTCGAGCTGTTCCGGCAGGCCAATCCGGGTATCGCCATCCAGACCGAGTCCATGGGATGGGACGATTACTGGGCGCGGCTCGCCACGCAGGTTGCCGGGGGCAATGCGCCGGATTTCATCCAGATGGATTACCGTTACATGTTCGAATACGCCCGGCGCGGCGCCATTCGTCCATTGGACGAATTCATGGGGAAGGAGTTGAAGATCGCCGATTTCGGCCAGGCGAACCTGGACAGCTGCTCCATGGACGGTAAGCTCTACGGCGGCAATGTGGGCGTGAACGCTTATACCCTCCTCTTGGACACGGCGGCATGGAATGAAGCGGGCCTCGAACCGCCCGGCCATGACATGACCTGGGACACGTTTGCCGAAAAATGTGCGGACTTCACCAAGACGAACAAGAGACCGCGCGTCTACGCCACGGCTGACGGAAGCTGTCAGGAAGCGCTGTTCGAAGCATGGCTTCGCAGCCAGGGCAAAGCGCTCTACACTCCCGACGGCACTCTGGGCTTTGACGCTGACGATGCCGCTCGATGGTTCGCCTACTGGGCCGAAATGCGGAAGGCCAGCTCCTGCGTGCCGGCGGATGTGCAGGCGCTGTACAAGTTCTCGCCGGAAAGCTCGCCCATTGTGCTGCGGCGAGCGGCGACGGACTTCGGTCATTCAAACCAATTTGTCGCGTTCCAGACGTTGATCGACGTGGACCTTGCCATCACGGGCACCCCGGTGATGGAGGGTGGCGCGCCGGCCCAATATTTCAAACCATCCCAGTTGTTTGCCATTTCGTCCGGGGCGAAGAATCCGGCGGCCGTGGCGCGGCTGATCAACTTCCTGATCCGCGAACCGGAAGGTGCGAAGATCCTGGGACTGGATCGGGGTGTTCCCGCTTCGCCGGAAATCCGGGATGTGATCATGCCGGAACTGGATGAGACGGGACGCAAGGTGGTGCAGTTCATCGAGGACATGAGCCCTAGGATCGGGCAGCTGCCCCCCTCGCCCCCGCAAGGCGCAGGCGAGGTGAACGACACCATCATCCGCATCAGTCAGGAAGTCGGCTTCGACGCACTTACCCCTGAAGAGGGCGGCGCCAATCTCGTGGACGAAGCCGCAGCCATCCTGAAGCGAGGGTGACGGGTCATGTCCGCTGACACGCTGCCAAGGCGCCAGGTCAGGAAGCGGAGCCGGACCGGAACATGGATGACGGGGGCGATGCGGCGCAACGGGGCGGGCTATCTGTTCCTTGCGCCATGGCTTCTCGGCTTCTTTCTTCTGACGCTCGGTCCGGCGCTCGCCTCGCTGTATCTGTCCTTCACCGACTTCGACCTGCTGACCTCGCCGGAATTTGTCGGCGCCCAGAATTACGTGCGCATGGTGACGGCGGACGCAAAGTTCGCGTCTTCCATGAAGGTCACGCTGCTTTACGTGCTGTTTTCGGTGCCGCTGAAGCTGGCCTTCGCGCTGACGGTGGCGATGCTCCTGAACCGGGGGATGCGCGGACTGCCTGCCTACCGTGCAATCTTCTATTTGCCATCCCTTCTGGGCACCTCGGTGGCCATCGCGGTGTTGTGGCGGCAGCTCTTCGCCTCGGACGGGCTGGTCAACAGCCTGCTCGCCCAGATCGGGATCGAGGGGCCAAGCTGGATTTCCAATCCGAACTACTCGCTTTACACGCTGGTGATCCTGTCGGTCTGGCAGTTCGGCTCGCCCATGATCATCTTCCTTGCCGGTTTGCGCCAGATACCCACGGACATGTACGAAGCCGCCAGCCTGGACGGGGCATCGCCCCGCCGCCAGTTCCTGCGGATCACGCTGCCGCTGCTGTCACCGGTGATCTTCTTCAACCTGGTGATCCAGACGATCGAGGCGTTCAAGGCCTTTACGCCGGCCTTCATCATCTCGGGCGGGTCGGGGGGACCGATCAACTCCACCCTCTTCTACACGCTTTACCTGTATCAGGAGGCGTTCGGCTATTTCCGCATGGGCTATGCCTCGGCGCTGGCTTGGGTTCTGGTGATCATCATCGCGATCTTCACGGCCATCGCCTTCCTGACCACGAGATACTGGGTGCATTACGATGACTGACACCCCCCATGAATTGCCGGGCCACCGACCGGCGCATCCGAAGCTCAACTCCACCCTGCGGCACGCACTGCTGATCGCCGTGTGCTTCATGATGATCTATCCCATCCTGTGGATGCTGTCGGGCTCGCTCCGCCCGGCCGAGGAACTGTTCGGCGGCGATGCCGGCCTCATCCCCTCGCAGGTGACGGTCAGCGCCTATCCGGACGGATGGTTCGGGTTGCAGGTCAGCTTCGGCCGCTTCTTCGTTAACTCGCTGATCATCGCGGTGTTGTCGACGGTGGGAAACGTGGTGGCGGCCTCGCTCGTGGCCTATGCCTTCGCGCGGTTGCAGTTCTTCGGCCGGGGGTTCTGGTTCGCGCTGATGCTGGGCACGCTGATGCTGCCCTATCACGTGACGCTGATCCCGCAATACGTGCTGTTCCGCAACCTCGATCTGGTGAACACGTGGTGGCCGCTGATCCTGCCGAAATATTTCGCGGTGGACGCGTTCTTCATCTTCCTGATGGTGCAGTTCTTCCGCGGCATCCCGAAGGAACTGGACGAAGCGGCGCGGATGGACGGATGCAGCGCGTGGCGCATCTACTGGAAGATCATCCTGCCCCTCTCGATGCCGGTGCTGGCCACGGCCGCCATCTTTTCGTTCATCTGGACGTGGGAGGATTTCTTCGGCCCCCTCATCTACATCAGCGAGATGCGCAACTACACGGTCCAGCTGGGCCTGCGCTCCTTCATCGACTCCAGCGGCACCTCCAGCTGGAACGAGCTTTTCGCGATGTCGGTGCTGTCGCTGGTTCCGATCTTCCTGATCTTCCTCTTCTTCCAGAGGTTGCTGATAGAAGGCATCGCAACAACCGGCATGAAACGCTGACGCTCTTCCGTCCGCCCATGAGGGGCGGGCGCCACGCGGGCCCAGAGATTGGAACGGCGAATGACGACCAGAATAGAGTTAAGGAATGTCGAGAAACGCTACGGTGCGTACGACGTGATCCGAGGGATCGATCTTGAGGTCAAGCCGGGGGCGTTCACCGTCTTCGTCGGTCCTTCGGGCTGCGGAAAATCCACCCTGTTGCGCATGATCGCAGGTCTGGAGACGATCTCGAACGGGGACCTGCTGATCGACGACCAGAAGATGAACGACGTGGCGGCCTCCAAGCGCGGGATCGCAATGGTCTTCCAGTCCTACGCGCTTTACCCGCATATGAACGTCTACAAGAACCTGGCCTTCGGGTTGGAGACCGCCGGTTATGCCAAGCGCGAGGTGGACCGTCGGGTCAGGGCCGCAGCCGAGACGTTGCAGATCACGGATTATCTTCAGCGCAAGCCGAAGGCGCTGTCGGGCGGCCAGCGGCAGCGCGTGGCGATCGGCCGGTCTATCGTGCGTGACCCAAAGATCTTCCTGTTCGACGAACCCTTGTCGAACCTGGACGCCGAGTTGCGGGTGCAGATGCGGGTCGAGATTTCCAAGATGCACGAGCGGTTGGGCAACACGATGATCTATGTCACGCATGATCAGGTTGAGGCGATGACCATGGCCGACCAGATCGTGGTGCTGCGGGGCGGCAAGGTGATGCAGGTCGGATCGCCGCTGGAACTTTACAACGCGCCCGCAAACGAATTCGTGGCGGGGTTCATCGGTTCGCCGAAGATGAACTTCCTGCCGGTCAGGATCGGGGACGATGGCGGCGTTCTGTGCGCCGGCCGCCGGCTGGAGATGGGCCGGCAACTGACCGGCGCGCCCGGTGCTGCAGTGACGCTGGGCATCCGCCCGGAACACATCACCCTTGGGGGCGGAGGTGAACCGCTGGCGGAAGGGCGGGTTGACCTCGTCGAACATCTCGGCGGCAGCACTGTTCTGCATGTCAGGCCCCGAGTGGGGGAAGGCGTGCTGAGCGTCGTCCTGCCGGGGCAGCAGCCGTGCCACACCGGCGACGTTGTCCCGCTCCACGTCGATCCTGCACGCTGCCATTTCTTTGATCGCGAGGGGATCACCCTCCGCTCGTAACGCCAGCCTCTCGACAGTCATCCCGCCTCGGTTCCGACAGGGACCGGGCCAGCCACACCTGACCCGACGGTTGTCGTCCGGGCCTGATCCACAGGAGAAGAAGATGCGCAGGAAATACGCGCTAGTCGGTACAGGGTCCCGTGCCCGCATGTTCTATGAAGCCGTCGCGGGCGCCTATCGCGAAACCGCCGAGTTGGTGGCGCTGTGTGACACCAACCAGACGCGCATGGACTACACCAACCGGCTGCTTCAGACGGATTTCGACCATCCGGCCCTGCCCACTTACAAGGCCACGGATTTTGGCCGAATGCTGGAGGAGACGGGCGCGGATGCGGTGATCGTCACCTCGATCGACCGCACCCACCATATCTACATCATTGCCGCACTCGAGGCAGGGCGCGATGTGATCACCGAAAAGCCGATGACGACCGATGTCGACAAATGCCAGCAGATCATCGATGCCGTGAAACGAACCGGCCGGTCCGTCCGTGTCACGTTTAACTACCGTTACGCGCCCCACAATGCGGCCGTGCGCGAACTGATCGCCTCGGGCGGTATCGGAGAGGTGTTCTCGGTCCATTTCGAATGGCTGCTGGATACCAAGCATGGCGCCGATTATTTCCGCCGCTGGCACCGGGACAAGCGAAACAGCGGCGGGTTGATGGTGCACAAGTCCACTCACCATTTCGATCTGGTCAACTTCTGGCTGGGCAGCCAGCCCGAAATTGTCTTCGGCATGGGCGACCTGCGCTTCTATGGCCGCGCCAACGCCGAGGAACGGGGCGTCTTCACGCCCTATACCCGCACTACCGGAGTGGACGCCGCAAGGAATGATCCATTTGCCATCGACCTGACGGCCAGTCCCACCCAGAAAAGCTTGTACTGGGAGGCCGAGCACGAGGACGGCTATCAGCGCGACCAGAACGTTTTCGGCGACGGGATCAGCATTGAGGACACCATGCAGGTCATGGTGCGCTATCGCAACCGCGCGGTCATGACGTATTCTTTGAACGCCTACGCTCCATGGGAAGGATTCAATGTCAGCTTCAACGGGTCAGGTGGGCGGATCGAGCTGATGGTGCGCGAAACGTCCTACATCAACGGGGGCGGGGCCGCCGAACAGGAAGGGGCCGCCGAGGGTATTCAACTGTACCACTTCCCGCTGCACGGCACCCCCCGTGTGGTTCCCGTAGAGATGGGAGAGGGGGGGCACGGTGGAGGCGACAACCGGATGCTGGCCGACATCTTCGGAAAGTCTAACTCCGGCGGGGCATATGCGGCGGGATATCGCGACGGAGCCATGTCAATCCTGACGGGACTCGCTGCGAACCGATCCTTTACCACCGGATTGCCTGTCGAGGTTTCCGGCATGATCAAGCTTTGAAGATGCAGAGGCGGAGCTTTGGGCTCCGCCATCCGAGGAAAGTTCGTGGGAAAGCTGATCTGCTGGCCTGATCGGGGTAGATCCCACGACCGAGCCGCAGTTTTCTTTCCATTGCGACCGTCTGCTCAACTTTTGCACTGACCTCTCTGGCAGAAGCAGGGCATGGCCTCTTTAAATCATATATGTGGCGGGGCCGCCAATGGACCGTTGATCGCCGGGAATGTGCGAAAAACCGCTGATACTCCGCGCGGTCTCGTTCCTCTCGCGGGTCGATACCGGGGCCCTCGGAGGAGCAACGTGCCACGGCGCTGGCGGACAGGAACAGGCCACGCCCCGGTCTGTCCGGAGCCAAGGCCTTGTCATCGCGAAGCTTAACCGGATGTTCGACCAGAGAGCCGGTATTGTGGAACGAGTACTCCATCCATGTACGATCCGGCTGGGCGGCTGCCAGATGAACGCCCATCTCCAACGGCATATTGCGGATCGAAAGCTCGCGGGGAATGTTCATGTGCCAGCCAGGCGGCCGCATCGTCGCGGGGATCACGCTATGACAATTGATGATGTCGGCACAGCCTCCCTCGATCAGCTTCACCTCGCTTTCAGGTCCAGATATTCACGGAATTGACCAACATGTCGGGGCCGCCGCGCCGCACACCTTGAAGCCCTTCAAAGTCATCGCGCGCGCAGAGGTCTTCTGCCCAGTAGATGTCGACACCACTGGTCCGGTATCCGATCGCGCTGTGGGGTCGGTCTTCGTTGTGGTGTCGACGCCAATCCTCCAGCTTTTCCCGTGCGACCGCGAGGCTC